>CALFBM010000131.1 GCA_937951645.1 uncultured Rhizobiaceae group bacterium | reverse complement strand
CAACGCACAGATGTAGAAGGCACTTCAAGGCATCTTGACGATAGGCCGTCATCAAGGTTGTTTTTGTTGAGCCACCTTCATTGGGATCGCCTACACGCTTTGCAAATTCTCGTAAAAGACGTTGTTGTTTTACCTTTGACTGGCGAGGTTTGTAGGGGGCGGGATCCAGGTGAATTTCTGTAAACCCATCTTTCATGCGCACCGTTATGAGCCCAAGCCCCAACCGTCTGCATAGGGACTTGTTGTTTTTCAGAGCCTTGAGAAAAGGTTTGCCAGAGCCGCGTGGTACGGCAATATAAACAAAATCTGTAATTGCTTGTCGCTCAATGCCTTGATGAAAAAGAGCAAGTGAAAAGGCTGTTTTCAGTTCTACAATAACAGGCGCTTCATCACCGCGTACTGCCATCACATCTGCTGCACCAATTTCCGCTTTTACTTCATAGCCTTGGGATTCGAGTAAGGATTTGATGGGTTGGTAGAGGTTGGTTTCTTTAAGCTTGGCAACTGCCATTTTATTATGCACCCAAAGGTCTTAGCAAGGCACGGGATATAATATGGCGCTGAATTTCTGATGTGCCTTCCCAGATGCGCTCAATTCGGGCGTCGCGCCAGATACGTTCCAGGGGCAACTCATCCATTACGCCCATGCCGCCGTGAATTTGAATGGCTTCATCAGCAACAAACGCCAGCATTTCGGTTGCCTTTAGTTTAGCCATTGCCATGTCTGTATCGGTACAAGTGCCAGCGTCATATTTCCAGCCTGCTTCCCAGGTTAGAAGCTCCGCTGCCTTCATTTCCATTGCCATGTCTGCCAGTTTAAACGATACGCCCTGGAACTTGCCAATTTTCTGGCCGAACTGTTCACGTTCAGCAGAAAACTCTACTGCATGTTTAAAGGCTCGTTCTGCGCGACCCAAACAGGTTGAAGCCACTTGCAGTCGTGTAGCGCCCAGCCAGTCATTTGCAACTTCAAAACCCTTGTGCAATTCACCCAGCATGTTGCGAGCAGGTATGCGGCAATCATCAAATTCCAAAATTGAATTTGTGTAGCCACGGTGTGATACATTGTTATAGCCATCGCGAACCGTGTAACCTGGTGTGCCTTTGTCTACGAAGAATGATGTGATCAGTTTTTTCTTGCCGCGTGGTGTCTCTTCTTCTCCAGTCGCCACATAGACAATTGTAAAATCGGCGATGTCTGCATGAGATATGAAGTGTTTTGTGCCGTTTAAAACCCAGTCGTCACCGTCTTGTTTGGCGGTAGCTTTCATGCCGCGAAGATCAGAACCGGCACCTGGTTCCGTCATTGCCATGCAATCCCATTTTTCGCCGCGCACACAAGGTTCAAGATATTTTTCGCGTTGTTCTTGTGTGCCTGCGCACAGAATATTTGAGGGGCGCGCAACGCCTGTCCAGTGTAGTGCGTAATTTGCCTTGCCCAGTTCTTTTTCGTAGAGCAGCCAAGTCAGTGTATCGAGGCCAGCGCCACCAAATTCTTCAGGAATATTTGCTGCATAGAGCCCGGCTTCAATCGCTTTTTTCTGAATGTCCTTGATAATATCCATATCCAAATGACCAGTATTTTCAACTGCTGCTTCATGCGGATAAAGTTCATTTTCCACAAAAGCTTTCGTGGTGTCGATGATCATTTGTTGTTCTTCGGTGAGTGCGAAATGCATAGTCAGATTTTATCCTTGGATACCAGGTTTTTGAATTTTTGACCTATAAAAATTAATATGGACAAGCAGGTCAGAAACAAACCGGTCAACATAGTCCATGATGCTATTTCGTGATGGAATTTCCAACTGGCGTAGAGTTCTTCTGATGGATCCTGATATGGAAGCCCTGCAAATATTATACTGTAGGTGAATCCAAGTAGTAGCAATATAATTCCAATAATAATCAAACGTATGGGCCTGAAAAACTTTACCATCATTTCATACTCTCAGGTTTTGGAAGCTTTGTCTGGGCTTCATGGAGTGCCTTCATTTTTGCTGCCATCTCTTCACCCGGTTCGCAGGAGCGGCGGGTTTCCAGGCTGACGTGGATAAGAAGCTGATTGCAGGTGCAAAGCAGTTCGCCATCTGCGCGTTTCATTTCGTGATACATGCGAAGCTTCTTGCCTTCTGCCTGCAGCACTTGTGTTTGAACGTAAACCTCTTCACCCGGATGCGTTTCGTTTCTGAACTGGATCAGGTTCTCGACCGTGAAGTAAGAAAGGCCGCTATCAATATAAGCCTGATCTGCGCCAATCATGTTCATCACCACATCACCTGCATCGGAGAAGACTTGTCCGTAGCGGCTTTCATTCATGTGGCCATTATAGTCCGTCCAGTCGATTGGTATAACGCGTTCCAGCGTACGCAGTGGTTTATCAATTTGCGTTGGAAGTGCTGGAGCGTTTGCATCATCTTGTTGTTTGATTAGTGCGCCAGCGCCCCAATTGCGTGCTTTTAGCGCGCGTATCATGGCGACCAGATTATCATCACGGATGCGTTCCAACTCCCGGATGGTATGCATTCCTGATTGTGCGTCTGACTGGTCAGCAATCATGTCGACCAATTCATCGGTTAGTTCCGGCACGTCCATCAGCTTTGTCCATGGCCAGGAAAGACACGGGCCGAATTGTGCAATGAAGTGCTTCATGCCCGCTTCACCGCCCGCTACGCGGTAAGTTTCAAACAAACCCATCTGCGCCCAACGGATGCCGAAACCATAGCGGATTGCGTCGTCGATTTCCTGTGTGGTGGCAATGCCGTCCTTGATCAGCCAAAGCGCCTCACGCCATACGGCCTCCAGAAAACGATCTGCGATGTGGGCATCAATTTCCTTTTTGACAAGAAGACCATGCATTCCGATGGTTTCCAGAATACTCTTTGCGCGTGCACAAGACTGTGGTGCACCAACCAGTTCAATCAAGGGCAGCAGGTAGACTGGATTAAACGGATGCGCCACGAATATTTGTGCAGGCGCAGAAGCGCCTTGCTGCAATTCTGAAGGTTTGAAACCGGAAGTCGATGAACCAATTAAAGCGTCCTTGCGGCAATGGGTTTGGATTTCCGCAAAAACTTTATGCTTCATTTCCAAACGTTCCGGTACGCTCTCTTGAATCCAGTCAGCATCATTTACCGTAGCTTCAATGCTGTCATGAAACGTAAGCGACCCTTCGTGCATAATGCGATTGTCTGAAAGGGCAGGGAGCGAGCGCCGCGCATTGTCCAGCACCTCACCAATCTTGCGCTCTGCTTCCGGGTCTGGGTCAAACACATTGACGTTCCATCCGTTCAAAAGAAAACGAGCAGCCCATCCGCCACCAATTACACCCCCACCAATGATTGCTGCTGTTTTGGTCATGATTTTGGCGCTCGCTTAGTCAGGCCTAATTGCTTTCTCACCGCATCAGGCCCAATTACATT
>CALFBM010000130.1 GCA_937951645.1 uncultured Rhizobiaceae group bacterium | reverse complement strand
TGCTTTTTGGTGCAAAGCTTCAAATTGGCTGTGTAGGTCAGCATTATTTGCAGCATCATGGCGTATTAAACGATCTCGATGGATTGCGTAGGTGTTGGTTGTTGCAACTTGTGCACCAGCAGCAAAAAAATCATCATGTATGTCGCCTACCAATTTAGGCTCATTCATCATGACATGCGTTGACCAAAGTGGGGTAGGTGGCTGGCCATAACGGTGGATGAGTTCCTGACCCATACCTCCGTCTAATAAAGTGATGGTCATTTTGCAGGTTCCACTTCAAGGTCTTTAGACGCAAGAAGAAATGCTGCAACGAACATAAAGCTTCCTGAGATACGATTGAGTACAGTCAGATTGAGTGTTTTTAACTTTTGAGCCGCTTTTGTTGCTGTTATTCCATAAAATGAGAGGCTTAAAAAATCACAGATTAAGACTGTTGAACCCAGTATCAACAGTTGCGGTAATACAGGCTCATTTGGGTTTATAAATTGAGGGAATAAAGCAGCAAAGAAAATGATCGCATAAGGGTTTACTGAAGAAGTTATAAACCCTTGTTTAAATAAGCTGAAGCGGCTTTCGCTTACTGCTTTCCCCATGATTAAACGCTCACTTTTCTTGAATATTAAGTTTAAGCCCATCCAGGCAAGGTAGATTACGCCAAACCATTTTATCCAGATCAGTGCATCTGCAGAGGTATAGATTATAGCACCCAAACCAAATGCTGCAGCACTCATTTGAAGTGCGTTTGCTGTTAAATCACCAGCGATAGTATTGAGCGTTCTTTTATATCCATGTCGCAAGCTGTTTGATATGACAACCAATTCAGTGCTGTCTGGCGGAGCAATAAAATACACCGCCAGAGTTGAAAGATATAATACGTAAACTTCAAGGGTCACGCGCGGATCCTTTCGTTGGCAGGGTCCCATAGTGGTTGGTCTTCCTGAACCACTGCCTTGCGACGTTCTCCGTAGATTTCAATTTCCACTTCCGTGCCAGGCTCCAGTAAATCAGCCCGCAGCATGCCCAATGCAATGGACTTGTTGACACGGTAGCCCCATCCACCGGAAGTGGTTTCGCCAACAACCTCATTATTATGCCAAATCGTTGACATGTAAGGTGCATCGCAATCGCCTGCGTCAACGGTGAGGGTAACGAAGCCTTTTTTGCGGCCTTGTTGTTTTTCATTGTTAAGCGCTTGTTTGCCCGGGAAATCCTGAGGTTTGTCAAATTTAATGAAACGCTCCATGCCACCTTCAAGAAGGGTATAATCTGTTGAAAGGTCACCTTTCCATGCGAGGTAACCTTTTTCCAGACGCAGCGAATTTAGTGCATACATGCCAAAGGGTTTTGCACCTTCTGCCAATAGGGCCGAGTAGATTTTTGGCATGTCAGCCATTGCGCCGTGTACTTCCCAACCCAGTTCACCTGCAAAAGATACACGCGCAAGCATCACGCGGTTGTCTGCAACCGTTCCGATTTGGTGTGAAAGCCAGCCTGATGTGAAATCCACATCTTCAGAAATTTTCTCGAGTACTTCGCGGGATTTTGGCCCGGTTACAATGAAGGTAGAAAAGTCTTCTGTGTGATCAGCCAGTTTGAAATTACTGTGCTTTGGCATTCTATCACGAAGTACCTCAAAGTCGTGCCACTGGGCAGAGGCTGCGGTAATAAGCGTGAAAACATCCTCATCATGACGGATGAGAGACATTTCAGTTAAAATACGACCGCGATTGTCTGGGAAGTAAGCCAGGTTCATGCGGCCAATTTTGGGTAGTGCACCTGCGATTGTACCGCGCAGCCATTCTGCACAGCCTTCGCCTGACAAAGAGAAACGCGAGAAGCCTGGAAGATCAAGAACGCCACAACCGTCGCGAACAGCTTCCGCCTCTTCTTTTACACGTTGCTCCCATGGGCCATTGCGATTCCATGTTTGTGTTGATTCTTCGGATGTGTCATCGCCATCCTTGGCAAACCAGTTTGCGCGTTCCCAGCCGTTATATGCGCCCATTTGGCCGCCGTTTTTAACAACCATTTCATGAACAGGCGAGAACTTCTTGTTACGTCCTGCCGGCCATTCATGATGCGGAAAGTGCATTGCGTATTCGTGGCCATAGGTTTCCATGGCTTTTTGATAAGTATAATCATGATCTGCATAGGCAGTGTAACGACGGGGGTCTGTTGCCCACATATCCCACTCTGTTTCACCTTCAGTAATCCATTCTGCAAGCACTTTACCTGCGCCACCACCTTGTGCGATGCCAAAAGTAAACGAGTGAGCTTCAAATGCGTTTTTTACGCCAGGCATAGGGCCGATTAACGGGAGACCATCCGGTGCGTAAGGGATTGGGCCATTAATGACACGCCCCACGCCTTGGGTGCCCAGAATTGGAACGCGAGCCATCGCATCTTCGATGTACCATTCAAGGCGATCCAGATCGTCCGGGTAAAGCTGGAATGAGAAATCATCCGGCATTGGGTCTTCCGGTGTCACCCAATGTGCCTTGCAGTTTCGTTCATAAGGGCCAAGATTCAGGCCATTTTTGTCCTGACGCAGGTAATAAGAAGTATCCACGTCACGGATCATTGGCATTTTGTGGCCTTGTTCCTTTGTCCATGCTTCAAGTTCCGGAATTTCTTCTGTCAGGAAGTATTGGTGAGACATGGTGACTTGTGGAACAGTGCGCCCGCCATAGGGCTTGAACCATTCTCCAACGCGCTGGGCGTAATAGCCTGCAGCGTTGACAACATATTCACAACGGATGTCGCCTTTGTCTGTATGAACTATCCATTCATCACCGTCTTTTGTAACGCCAGTTGCAGGGCACATGCGAATGATCTTTTGACCCATTTCACGTGCACCTTTTGCTAGTGCCTGGGTTAGCTGGGCAGGGTCAATATCACCATCAAGCGGATCCCACATGCCGCCTTCAAGTTCATGGGTTTCCATGAACGGGTTCATGTCCTTTAGTTCTTGCGGGGTGCAAATATCAATCTCAAGCCCCTGATAGCGTGCCATGCCGGCAACGCGTTCAAACTCTTGCATGCGTTCTTTTGAGTGTGCCAAACGGATTGAGCCAGTTACCGCATAATTCATTGGATAATCAACTTCGTCTGCCAGACCGCGGTAAAGTTCAAGGCCATAACGCTGCATATTCATGATTGCCCAGGAACCCGAGAAATTGGGGCAATTACCAGCAGCATGCCATGTTGAACCAGCTGTCAGTTCGTTTTTTTCAAGCAGAACACAATCCGTCCAGCCTGCTTTGCCCAGATGATAAAGACCGGATACGCCAACGACGCCCCCTCCAATGATAACAACACGTGCAGTTGATGGTATTTCAGCCATTTTTATTTTCTCCAATGAATATCAGCAAACAATTTAATATACTGGCGGGGAAACCGCCCATATTAAAATTGCGGGTTTGTTGGTTGTATTGCGCCAGCGATAAGCTTCGCCAGCAAAGCGAAATGAGTCACCTTGATTCAAGGTGTGCCACACACCAGAAATTTCGATTTCAAACGTTCCGGAAACAACAAAGCCCGACTCTTCTGTATCGCGTTGTTGTGGTTCTTCCAGTGTTGCGCCAGGGGCAAATTCTGAACGTATCATTTCAAAAGAACCGCCAAGGTCCGGTGACAAAAGCTCCTCGACCAAACCTGCTTCAGGATTGCCAAGCTTGCGACGTTCTGAGCCGCGCACAATATAACGCGCTTCATCCGGGTTGCCGGAATTTTCCCCAAAGAAAAAACTAACAGGCACATCAAACATTGCAGCGATATTGCGTAAGTCCTGAATTGAAGGCTCTGAAATTCCGCGCTCGATCTGACTGACAAACCCGACTGAACGGTCCAGGGAATTGGCGAAATCCACAAGTGTAATAGACCTGCTTTTACGAAGCGCACGAATATCTGTTCCCACAGACGAAATATTTGAATTTGCGTGATTTAAATTTTCTGCGACTGATGCCATGATTTTGCTTAATTGGAATCCAGGTAATAATTTCAAATTTCATGGAATATCACTCTTGTGAAAAAATCAAGCGTTTTTTCATTTGATGTCTGTTGGAATTTTGGTATCTATCAAATGCTGAATCCAGTTTTTCTCATCAGTAGCGCCACGTAATGGATACTCTTGAATGTGGTAGTATATTTGCCGTACTAAGTACCAACCAAGTTGGGGGATCATATGGAAGTAATTGCGTTGACCACGGAAATGACTGTGGTTTTGTGTTTGCTGGGTTTTACGGTTTTTCTGTTTATTAGTGAGCTTGTAAGAGTTGATCTTGCGGCAATCCTGATTATGCTTTTGCTTGGTCTTCTTACGTTTATTCCAGGTCTTGAGCAACTTGCGGATATTAATCAAATTTTTAACGGCTTTGCATCCAATGCAGTAATTTCAATTATTGCTGTAATGATTATTGGGGCAGGACTTGATAAAACAGGTGTTATGAGCCGTGTTGCTGCAATTATCCTGAAATATGGGGGGAATACTGAGCGCCGATTGATTGCCATCATTTCCGGAACGGTTGGGCTCATCTCGTCTTTCATGCAAAACGTGGGTGCTGCAGCCCTGTTTTTACCTGTTGTCAGTAGAATTTCCCTGCGTACCGAATTGCCATTAAGCCGGTTACTGATGCCAATGGGGTTTTGTGCGATTATGGGCGGTACACTTACCATGGTGGGGTCTTCACCGCTCATCCTGCTTAATGATTTGCTGGTGACTTCAAACAAGGATTTGCCTGCTGACATGCAGATGGAACCTTTTGGTCTGTTCTCTGTTACACCCATTGGCTTGTCGCTGGTAATTACAGGTATTTTGTATTTTGTGCTTTTTGGCAGGTGGGTTTTACCAAAAGCCAAAGAGTCCAATGATGGTGCAAAAAGCCAAACATTGAAAAACTATCTCAAGCGCATGTATGAACTTGAGGCTGATGTTTATGAAGTGATCGTTCCTGAAGGCCATGAATGTGAGGGGCAGACATTTGACGATATCATGCAGCGTGATCATGTTTATATCATCGGGTCATTTCACAAGGGTCAGCGATGGTTTGCACCTGTTATTCAAACCAAGATTACGACACCTTGCCGACTGGCCATTTTGGGTGGCAAGGAAGATGTTCTTGCCATGGCAAAGGTGGAAGGCTTTAAAGTCTTGAAATCCCTGGAAGTTTTTGCAGAAGATTATGCGCCAACAAAGTCTGGTGTAGCCGAGGTTGTTATTCCGCCCGACTCTTCCCTGATCGGTAAATGCGCGCATGATGTGGCTTTTCGCAAACGCTATGGCGCAAGCCTGCTGGGTATTCATCGTTTTGGTGAAACCTTGAGTTATGTTGAAACGGAAAATCATGTTTGTACACCTGTTGGTGAAGTTCCCCTGCACCAGGGTGATACGCTTGCCATTCACTCAACCTGGGAGGCTCTTACAAGGCTTTCCAGAGACCGTGATTTTGTGGTTGTGACATCAGATTTTCCAAGGGATGAACTCAGACCCAAAAAAGTATGGTGGGCACTGTTTTTCTTCCTGGCTGCATTAGGTCTGATTCTGTTTTCAGAAGTGCTTTTATCCTTGTGCCTGTTGGTTGGTGCTGTTGGCATGATTATCACCAAAGTTCTCGATATTGATGAAGCATACAAGGCGGTGAGTTGGAGTACAGTCTTCTTGCTTGCAAGTCTTATTCCGCTTGGCCAAGCAGTGCAATCTACCGGAACGGCTGAATGGATAGCGCAGCAGATCTTGCTTGTTCTGCATGGAGTTCCTGTTTGGGGGTTGCAAGTCGGTGTTGCTGTTTTATCAACTATCTTTACACTTATCATGTCAAACGTTGGTGCTACGGTTTTGCTTGTGCCGCTCGCTGTATCCATTGCGGTTGCCGCGGGTGGTGATCCTGCCATCTTTGCGATGACAGTTGCGATCTCAACATCAAATTCATTCCTAATTCCAACACATCAGGTTAATGCATTGATTATGGGGCCTGCGGGATATCGCGTGGTTGATTTCATACGCACAGGCGGGATTATGACTGTTTTGTTCCTGGTTGTTTCGTTAACGATGATGAGTTTTGTATTCTAGCGCACCAAAGCTTTGCGCCGCTCTTTAAACGCTTCATGACTTTCGCTTGTACCATCATGGAATGAACCAAAGGCCTTGTCCCACGGTACTTCCAGATTTCCGTAGTTACACTCAAAATAACGATGGTGCATTTGATGATGAAAGCGGCCTAGAACTAAACGTGATTTGTCTTTAATTACCATAGCCTCAAAACCTGTGTGTGATGTGGCGGCTGTAAGCGCCTGGTGCATCAAGTGGAATAAAATGTGAATTGGGTGTGCAGCTATTACCAGATGTATGAGTACGGATGAGAAGAATAACAGTGTCTCAATCGGATGCATGGAAATGCCAGACCACGGACCTATGTTCGTATTGCGATGGTGTAGTGCGTGGGCCATTTTATACATGGGTGACCAATGTAAAAAGCGGTGTATCCAATAGAAATGAAATGAAATCCAGATCGGTGTCAGAAATAAAAATACCGCGAACCAGATCGGGTTTTCAAGCCATGACAAAGACGGAATATAACCATTTGCAATTGCCCATAACATGCCAACTTCATAGATTGTCCATAACGTCACACCACTTGCCAATGTCCAGAATATATTATCATGAAGCTGGTTATTGAACGTAAAGGTCTTGCCTTTCATGGGCATTTCACGCGGGTCGAATTTTAAGTGGTCATTTTGTTTTTGACCCGAATGGAAAAACCAGTGTAACCCGCCTGCAACCGCTATCATCAAGGCAATGTTGCGAATAAAAATGAAACCTATCCAGCCTGCTTCAAGTGTCCTGGTTGTTTGAAGCGAGGGGGAGGCATAAAACCAGACAAGGCATGCAAGCGCCACAAGGATGATGTTTTCACCAATTGTGAACCAACTGCCCGCAACCCATTTAAGTGCCTTTGCAGGTTGTGGTGGCCAGGCAAAAAGAGGTGAGGTTTGTACGGGAACGTCTGGCATGTAGTGCCATTGTTTTTCAAAGCCGCTTTTGGCTTTACTTGATTCAACACTCATAATCGGGACCCCTTTTCATGAATGCAGACTAAACCCAGAATTGTTTTTTAGGCAATAAATTATTTCAAGGGTAAACCTTTAGCGAGCCAGCCAGCGCCTTCTTTGGAACCCAGCATGCCTTCTTTTACATTGTAAACGTTGGTGTAGCCGTTTTGTTCAAGCAGGTTGATCATGTTTGTTGAGCGATTGCCGCGTGCGCAGATTAGTGCAACAGGTGCCGTTTTGTCTCCTTTGGTAAGTTTGCTGATACGGTCAAGAAAACCTTTCTGGTGCATGGTAATTTTGGCTGCGTGCTTTGCAACGCCTGTTTGTTTCCATTCCGAAGGGCGGCGGATATCCACCAAGAACACTTGCCCGGCCTTTGATTGTTTTGCGGCCGTGTCAACAGACATGTACTCTGCAGCAAAGGACAGACCTGTGCTCATCAAGCTTGCGCAAAGCGTCATTGCAATTGTTGAAATGAATTTGGATGCGAATTTCATGTTTCTACCGCTAATCTGGATAATTTCGTAAAGTTTAGTTTATTTTTCGGGTTTTAAACAATCAACTAATCTTGATTGCAGTCGAAACCAACATCATCCAGAAAAGGGCTATCAATCCATCAGGGCAATATTCTATTTGGCATGGGTTGAGAAATCTGGTTGAAGGATATCTTAAGTTAGCACTTACTTAATTTTAATTCAGGATATCCATGCCACGCACGCTTATGTTTCAAGGTACAGGTTCTGATGTTGGCAAGACGGTTCTTGTTGCAGGGCTTTGTCGTGCTGCGAAACTACGTGGCATCAAGGTTGTTCCTTTCAAGCCACAAAACATGTCCAATAATGCTGCTGTTGCAAAAGCGGATATAGGTGAGGGCGAGATTGGTCGTGGCCAGTGGTTGCAGGCGCTTGCTTGCGGGGTTGAGCCAACAGTCCATATGAACCCGGTTTTATTAAAGCCGCAAAACCAGATTGGTTCTCAGGTTGTGGTGCAGGGCAAGGTTTGGGGTAATGCCAAGGCTCGCGAGTATCTGGCGATGAAACCCAGGCTATTGGAATCGGTTATGGAAAGTTTCTCACGCGTTGGCGAAGGTGCTGATCTTGTGTTGGTTGAGGGCGCTGGCTCACCTGCCGAGATAAACTTGCGTGCGGGTGATATTGCCAACATGGGGTTTGCCAGCGCAGCCAATGTGCCTGTTGTGCTGATTGGTGATATTGATCGCGGTGGTGTGATTGCCTCAATTGTGGGTACGCATACGATTTTACCTGATGAAGATCGCGACATGATTGCAGGATATTTAATCAATAAGTTTCGTGGTGATATTTCACTCTTTGATGATGGGTTAAAATCCATCACTGATTTTACGAATTGGAAGTCATTCGGTATCCTGCCATGGGTTGATGCGATTGGGCGCTTGCCTGCCGAAGACAGTGTGGCGCTGGACAAGATGAGCAAGCAAGTTCAACAGGGGTTTAAAATTGTTGTGCCTGCCATGGGCAAGATTGCGAATTTTGATGACCTTGACCCGTTAAGAGCAGAGAAGGGTGTGGCGCTTCAATTCATCCGTAAGGGGGACACTTTTCCTGATGATGCAGATATGATTATTCTGCCTGGCTCGAAATCCACAATCACAGATATGCAGGAGCTTCGCGCTAATGGTTGGGCAGGGCCTATCAAGACATTTGCTGCAAAAGGCGGTGTGGTAATCGGCATCTGTGGCGGTTATCAGATTTTGGGTAAAACAATTAAAGACCCGCTTGGTCTTGAGGGGGATCTACTTAAGATTGAGGGGTTGGGATTGCTTGATATTGAAACTGAACTTCGCCCGGAAAAGACTGTTCAGAACTCTACTCCCAAGTCTGTAGAGCACGACTTGCCTTTGAAGGGGTATGAAATCCACATGGGACAAACCAGTGGCAAAGACTGCTCACGCCCAATGATTGATTTTGGCAATCATATGGATGGAGCAATCTCAGTAAAAGGCAACGTACGGGGTTGTTATCTTCACGGATTGTTCGGCAGTGATGCTTACCGCAAAGCCCTGTTACAATCAGCAGGCTTCAGCGTAGGTAGTAATGTTTCTTACATGGAAACAGTCGAGCAGGCGCTTGATGAACTGGCACAAGAAATGGAACGCTGGCTGGATGTGGACGGGTTGTTGGGGATGGCTGCGGGAAATAAAATTGTATAATATTTTTTGATTAACGATTTATCGTTAATCAATTTTTTTTGCCTTGTCAACTGTTCTAACACCTATTAGATCGATTATAGATTGAACTAAGATGATTTGGGTCGAGTAAATTTATGAAAAATGATATAAAACTTGACGAAATTTCCAAAGTTGTTTTGGAAACTTTAGATAGCGATTTTAATAATATTGAAATTTTGAACGTCAAAGTTCACAGCGATGTGGATTTTGAAGGCGACGATATTTTGCGTATTGAAGTAGTATTTAAAGGCGACTCAAAGCCGGTTGATACAAGTATGTTATCTGGCGCGGTTCGACATATCCGGCCAAAGCTTAATGATATTGGTGTGGCAACATTCCCATTACTTTCATTTATTTCTGATAAAGAAGCTAAAGGAATGGCTCTTGCTGCCACGTGATCTGCTTAAATCAGCAGAAGACCTTATTAATTCAGCTAATGGCAAGCCGAGACAGGCAAATTTGTTGCGTGCTACTAGTACAATTTACTATGCTTTATTTCATACCCTAGCTAGATGTTGTGCGGATTTACTTGTTGGTGGGTCTAGTTCTGAAAGAAGTAAATATGCTTGGAAGCAGACATATCGCGCTTTAGAACACGGGCTTTCAAAGAAATGCTGTCAAAATACTGACATCCAAAAATTTCCACAAGAAATACAAGATTTTGCAGATATGTTTGTAACTATGCAAGAAAAACGACATAGAGCAGATTATGATCCTGATGAGAAAAATTATAAATCATCGGTGCTTGTTGATTTGAAGTCTGTCGAGAAAGTAATTTTAGATTTTCCAAATGCTCCCCTTAAAGATCGTAGAGCGTTTGCAGCATTTGTTATATTAAAAAGACGTGCTTAGTTATATTAAAATAATAGTTAATTGATTTTTACATTAAAAATACTAAGATAAACTTAGTAGGTAGCTGATTCTTTAATCAAATTTCTTGGTACTTCCTATTGGTGGAACAATGCCACGGAAAGGAGGTGAAAGAGTATGGCTAAAGCTACTAAAATAGGTAGAAGCGCTGTGAATGGTCAGTTTACATCAGTGAAAACTGCGAAAAACAAACCAAGAACTCACATTGTTGAAACCATCAAAAAAGGTAAGTAAGTCATAGACTTTTTACATTTCAGAGCGTTTTTTCTTTGTGGGAGATTCGCTCTGTTTTTATGTTGGACTATGTTTGGTTAATGTAATGTAAATAAGTTGTTCTCTAAGAGTCTGACTCGAAACTATTCTTTTAATTCCAATGCCTTGCGATTCTTCGTGTTACCAGTTTGATGTGAGCGATTAGCAGCCAGCTTTCTGCTGACAGGATTGATTGCTCCCAATCTTTTGCCAATCTTCGACATCT
>CALFBM010000129.1 GCA_937951645.1 uncultured Rhizobiaceae group bacterium | reverse complement strand
GATGCCGATTTTGCCTTGTCCATATCTTTGTTCCAATTGAGTGAACATTAGTAATGAGGATGTGATGACAGGCACTGTAAGAGCATTTTGCAATTCTTTTTGAAAGTAAATTAGAAATCCGCAACTGGTCATAATCAGTTCTACGCCTTCTGCAATCAATTCTTTTCCGGTTTTGATAAAAGGTTGTAGTAACGCAGCATCTTGAGTTTGAACCACTTTATGGGGGGATGCTCCTTTTATGGTTCTATAGATAACCGGATTGTCAAAGCTTTCAGGATTACCAATGTCTCCTGGTAAACGCGGAAAATCTGTTTCCAGCATTAAGACGCCAATCTTGGTTCTTTTAGAGATCTGTAATGATTTCATTGATTGACCAGGTCTCCTTATCATCGTTATCTATTATATAGTTTAACTCGGGATATGGGCTAACATGGAAGAGGATGTTAAAAAAGACCACATAGGTGTTGTAGGTGCCGGCATTGTTGGTGTCTCAACAGCTATATGGCTTCAGCGCTCCGGTTATGAAGTAACGTTGCTTGATAGGGAAGGCCCTGCAGCCGGCGCAAGTTTTGGCAATGGTGGCGTTCTAGCTTCATGTTCATCAATTCCTGTTACAGTTCCGGGTTTGCTTAAAAAAGCATCCAGAATGTTGTTGGATAGTGAAGCACCACTTTTTCTTAAATACAGCTATCTTCCAAAATTGCTTCCGTGGCTTGTCAAATATCTTGGCCATTGCAATATCTCTGATCTTAATCGTATCGCTGCCGCAATTAATGGTGTTGTTGGTGATAGCCTGAATGAACATCAACAACTTGCAAAAGGCACTTTGGCTGAGAAATGGATAGAGCCTTGTGATTATCTGTATCTTTATAAAAACAGGGAGGCATTTGAAGCAGACAGCATGGCATGGGAACTTCGCAAGGGTTTTGGTGTTAAATGGGATGAACTTGAAGATGATGCAGTCAGTGACTATGACCCACTATTCTCAAAAGAATTCGAATTTGCCGTTAACCTGAAAGGCCATGGCAGGATCAATGACCCGGGTGAATATGTGAAAGATCTTGCAAAAGGTTTTATTAAACAAGGCGGAAAAATTCAAAAGGCAGAGATTACCGGGTTTCAGATTGAAAATAAAAAGCTTGTAAAGGTCCTCACAAAGTCAGGGAATTTAAGGTTCGATCAAGTTGCAGTTTGTACAGGTGCATGGTCAGGTCCCCTGGCAAATGCACTTGGTTTAAAGGTGCCCTTGGAGAGTGAACGCGGATATCATGTTGAGCTTTGGGAACCCAATATAATGCCTAAAGCTCCATACATGGATGCTGCTGGAAAATATGTGATTACACCTATGGAAGGTAGAATTCGCCTTGCGGGTATTGTTGAGTTTGGCGGGCTGGAAAATGAAGCATCTCAAAAACCGTTTGAATTATTACTGCGTAATATCAAGAAAACGATGCCAAATTTAACCTGGAAAAGAACAGAGACCTGGATGGGTCATCGTCCTGCCCCCGCAGATTCCATACCGGTTATTGGACAATCTCCAATCGCGAAAAACGCCTGGCTTGCCTTTGGTCATCATCATATTGGATTAACTGCTGGACCAAAGACAGGTAGATTACTGTCTCAATTGATTATCGGATCAAAGCCAAATTTAGACCTTGCACAATACTCTCCTATGCGTTTTTATGAAGGTTCATAATAATCTCGGGAGGATAATATGAAATTATTTAAAAGCCTGTTGGCAGGCACAGCCTTGTCACTTTCACTTGTTGGCACTGCAGCTGCAGAAAAATGGGATATGCCAATGGCCTATGCCGCATCTAACTATCACTCAGAAAATGGTGCAGCTTTTGCAAAATGTGTGACAGATAGCTCTGGCGGTCTGGAAGTTGTTACACATCCAGGTGGGTCACTCTTTAAAGGTGGCGAAATCAAGCGTGCAGTTCAAACAGGTCAGGCACCAATCGGCGAGCGTCTTCTTTCAGCACATGCGAATGAAAATCCGCTCTTTGGTGTTGATTCAGTTCCGTTTGTTGCAACCTCATTTGACGCGTCAGAAAAACTTTGGGCCGCAGCTCAAGAACAAATGAAAGCTGCACTTGATGAGCAAAACCTTGTTTACATTTATGCTGTTCCATGGCCACCACAGGGTCTTTACTTCAAAAAAGAGGTAAATACTGTTACAGACATGAAGGGTATCAAGTTCCGTGCATATAATGCAGCAACAGCCCGTATTGCCGAGCTTGCCGGTATGGTTCCTGTTCAAATTGAGGCAGCAGAACTTTCACAAGCACTAGCAACAGGTGTTGCAGAAGCTTTTATTTCATCTGGCTCAACTGGCTATGACCGCAAGGTTTGGGAGCATCTAACACATTTTTATGATGTACAAGCCTGGTTGCCACGCAACACGGTTTTTGTGAACAAGGATGCTTACAATGCATTGGATGATGGTGCTAAAAAAGCCCTAACAGAGTGTGGCGCAAAGGCTGCTGCTGATGGCCTTGCAAAAGCAAAAGAACTGACAAGTTTCTATATTAACGGACTTAAGGAAGGCGGCATGACAATCGCAAATCCAAGCGATGGTCTTAAAGCTGAGCTAAAGGTGTTTGGTGAAACCATGACAAATGAATGGCTTGAGTCTGCTGGTGATAATGGCAAAGCCATTATTGATGCTTACAGCAAATAAAATATCTCGTAGCCGCTTTTAAAGGCGGCTACGTTTCACGCATTGTTTAGGGGATGCAAATGCGAAATTTTCTTGATCGCTTATATACATTTTCCGGGGTGCTAGCTGCGATCTGTCTGATAATACTGCTGTGTATTATCGTTGCGCAAATGATTTGCCGCTGGATTGGTGTTTCTTTTCCAGGTTCAACCGCTTATGCGGGCTATTTTATGGCAGCATCATCCTTTTTTGCATTTGCCTATGCACTTAATGCCGACAGTCATATTCGGGTTAGTCTTTTTCTAAACGCATTGGGTACGAGGCGTTACTGGGCAGAACTATGGTGTTTTGCAATTGGAACTTTGGCATCCGGATATCTGGCATATTATGCTGTTCGTCTTGTTCAAGGCTCTATCCGTTGGAATGATATAAGTCAGGGGCGCGATGCGACGCCGCTTTGGATACCGCAAGTCCCCGTAGCAATTGGCGCAATTCTGCTTGCCATTTGTTTTTTGGATAATTTCATAACTTTACTTAAAACTCGCAGTCATAATATGAGCGGTGAAAAATTCTCCGGTCCGGAGGTTTGATCGATGGATGAATTTTACGCTACAGGAATTTTTCTTTTTGTATTGTTTCTCTTGTTAGGAAGCGGTGTTTGGGTTGGGCTTGCACTGCTAGGTGTTGCTTTTGTAGGCATGGAGCTTTTCACGACACGCCCTGCAGGTGATGCCATGATGACGATCATTTGGGGTGCCTCATCATCATGGACGCTTTCTGCTTTGCCGTTGTTTATCTGGATGGGAGAAGTCCTTTTCCGCACACGGCTTTCAGAAGACATGTTTCGCGGACTATCGCCCTGGATGGCAAGACTGCCAGGTGGGCTGGTTCATACAAACATTGTTGGTTGTACAGTTTTTGCAGCCGTATCAGGTTCTTCTGCTGCTACACTTACAACTGTAGGCAAAATGTCTATTCCTGAGCTGCGCAAGCGCGAATACCCTGAGTCAATGGTAATTGGCACGCTTGCAGGTGCAGCTACGCTTGGACTTATGATACCGCCATCTCTCACTTTGATAGTTTATGGCGTAACCATCAATGAATCGATTACGAAACTCTTTATTGCGGGAATATTGCCAGGCTTGTTCCTTGCTTCGCTTTTCATGTTATATGTAATTATCATGTCGAAACTGTCGCCGGATTTTAACCCGGTTGAAGAGCCTCGAATGACTTTCATGGAGAAAGTTGAAAACTCCAAGTTTCTCATTCCTGTGATTCTTTTGATAACACTCGTAATCGGATCCATGTATCTAGGTTTTGCTACGGCAACAGAGGCAGCAGCCTTCGGGGTTTTGGGCTCTTTGGCTTTGGCCGCCATTCAAGGGTCTCTAAATTGGGGGAGTTTTTCAGAAAGCTTGATGGGCGCAACACGCACTTCTGCCATGATAGCGCTAATCCTTGCCGGTGCTGCATTTTTGTCACTTGCCATGGGGTTCACCGGTTTGCCAAAAGCACTGGCTGAATGGATTGGAGCATTGGAATTATCACGTTTTCAACTTCTAATGGCATTGTTGGTTTTCTATATTATTATCGGCTGTTTCCTTGATGGTATTTCTTCCGTTGTTCTGACCATTGCAGTTGTGGAGCCGATGATAAGACAAGCGGGTATTGATATTATCTGGTTTGGTATCTTTATTGTCGTGGTTGTTGAAATGGCGCAAATTACACCGCCAATTGGTTTTAACCTGTTTGTCTTGCAGGGCATGACGCATCATGAAATGAACTATATTGCCAAGGCGGCGCTGCCAATGTTCCTGTTGATGGTTGTTATGGTTTTTGTACTTATCCTATTTCCAGAGCTTGCGACTTGGTTGCCAGAAAATATGCGCCAAGGGCCATCGTGATTGCTTACAGGGTTTTTCAGGCATGTGCTCGCAAGGGCAGTATTATTCTCGTACTTGGCCTGATTACTGGTGTGTTGTTCCCATCCCTGGCAAAAGCAGTTCAGCCTTGGCTACTAGTGCTTGTTGGATTGATACTCTTTTCCAATGCATTTAGAATTGGCTGGAAAACTGCTGCAGGCAGTTTTTCACAAATCCGGGAAACTATTTTTACAGTCTTGGTACTACAACTGCTTTTGCCAATTACAGTTACATTGCTTGTTTGGTTTCTTGCGTACTCTCATCCACTCTCGGTTGCTTTAATTCTTATGACTGCTGCAGCATCAATTGGCGGAAGTCCTAACATAACGCAACTTGCAGGCCACGATCCTGCTCCAGCATTACGGTTGCTTATTGTTGGAATTGCCTTGTTACCCTTAACGGCCTTTGTTGTTTTCTATTTTTTCTTTCCGCTTGGCTCAATTGAAACAATTCTGACTGTCACAGTACGTCTTTTTGGCCTGATTATTATTTCTGCTGGCTGCGGCTTTATAATCCGTCAGAGGTTTTTACCCGATATGACAGTAGAACAAGCACAAGTGACAGATGGTGCTTCCATAGTATTAATGGCTGTATTGGTAGTTGGATTAATGTCTGCATTGGGTGGTGGTCTCAACTGGTGAGCGCAACACTTTAATCTTTATTGATGAAGTGGAGTGTTTTAATGGCTTACCGACGACGGATATATTTTACGGACAAACAGAAGACAGAAATTTGGGACAGGTGGGAACGTGGTGAATCGATGCGTTCAAATGGGCAGTTGTTTGATCGTAGTTCTTCCTCGATATATCCCCTGCTTTCAAAGACAGGTGGCATTCGCCCGCCAGAACGCAAACGTTCACGGTTATCACTGACATTGATTGAGCGTGAGATTATATCACGCGGCATAGCTGCTTTGCGTTCGATACGTTCTATTGCCCAAGAACTTTGTCGTTCTGTCTCAACGGTTAGTCGTGAGATAAAACGTACTGGTGGATACGATAATTACCGTGCAGTTGATGCTGATGATCAAGCATGGCATCGGTCACTTCGTCCAAAGTTATGCAAGCTTGCAATACATAAACACTTGCAGGGTATTATAACAGATAAGCTTGTAATTCATTGGTCACCAGAACAGATTGCGGGTTGGTTGAAGCGACAACATCCAGATGAAGAGCATAATAACGTGTCCCATGAGACGATCTATAAAAGCCTGTTTGTTCAAGCCAGAGGGGTGTTGAAGAAGGAATTGCAACAGTATTTACGCTCAAAACGTGCAATACGACGTTCACGACACGCAACACAAAAGGGGCTTGAGTTGCGCAAAATAAAAGACGCTGTCTCAATCAGCGAAAGCCCTGCATCCGTGGAAGATAGAGCCGTCCCAGGCCATTGGGAGGGTGATCTTATCGCAGGCTCAAAGAACAGCTATATTGCTACCCTCGTTGAACGCCAGACACGCTATGTAATGCTGGCCAAAGTTGCAAACAAAGACACCAATGTAAGCGGTTTTTTGCCCCCACTTATTTTATGAATTTCCACGGCAGTAGTTCTTTGATATGACTTTGTTTATGACCGTTGACGATTGCAGTTAAGACGCCGCAAATATAGCTATGCGGTGTAAGCGTTGTTTTGTTCCCACCTTTTATTTTGTGACGTAATCATCGATAGCTTCCTTTCGTAGTTTTGAAAGGAGTTTCTTATTGGAAGTCTCAACAGAGTTTCTCACAAGTTTTGATATTATTGGTTCCAATGGCA
>CALFBM010000128.1 GCA_937951645.1 uncultured Rhizobiaceae group bacterium | reverse complement strand
TTGACCACGGCCTTGAATAACTCCGCCTACATTGTTCAAGATTGTTCCTGAAACAACATCATTTAATTCATTGCCAACTTGAAGTGACACACCAGCGCCATTATTGCCAAGACCTGCATCAATTGTACCGCCAGTAAAGTTGCTGATTGAGAAGTTTTCTGCAACAGCGTCAGTGTAGATAGTACCATTGCGTTGATCGCCAGTACCAACAATGTCACCAAAGTTACGGACTGAAACACCATCACCTTGAATGTTTACTGCACGGCTGTCCGAAGAAATTGTACCACCGCGGAAATTGTCAAGTGCTCCTGATGACTGGGCACCTGAAAAGCTTACGCCGTTAAATTCGCCAGCAATGTTACCGAAGTTACGAATGTCAGCACTACCTGTTACATCAATGGCAGTGGCAAGAGCGTCTGGTCCGTTAAGGGCCTCAATTTCACCTGAACGGAAATTGAAAATGTTTGCATCATTGCCTGTAACAGACACGTCAGCAGGAGCATTTTCAGTAGCGATGCGTCCGAAGTTTAATAGGCGGACAAAGTTGTTATCCAAAAGAAATGCAGGTGTATTGTCTACAATTGTATTTTGAAAGAATGACTGGATAAGAGTTTGTCCGTCACGAACGCTCTCTTGAGCCAGGGTTGAGGTGTTTAAGAGTCTAGACCTTAGAGTTGCTAATATTCCAGAAAACATTTTATTTCTCCATAGTGGGATTAATTGCGAGCAGTATTCGGGAGGTGAAAACTGCTGCACCAGAACTATCGAGGCGAAGTTTTTTGCGGAAATATATTGTTTCTATATGTGATATAAGCATCGCTTATAATCACGGCTTGCGTTATCAAGGTAATTTTTAAAACTTAGGGAATCTAATGTTCCAAGGTGTCAAATAATACCCTTGAAAATTATTCGGTCACTAAATCTCACAAAAACTTCATCAAAAAATGGCTATTATGCGTGTTTTTAGGATTAAAGAACTTGCTTGTTATGCAATGTCAGAGTTGAAAATGCCCCTTTCGGAGGCGCATTATTAATATAATCGACCACTGCCTTCAGGATTTTGTGTCTTGGGTAGCCAGGAACAAAAATCATTCCCAGGTCTCTCAGGTTACCCTTATCCTCAAACTCAAGATAAGTCAGCCCCCAATTATGATGCCTGAATTGTTCTGCAGCAATTGCATTGATGATCGTGCAATCATCACTTTCACTCACATATCTGCAGACCGTTTCAAAACGTGTGGCACTTGCATCATACCCGGTTCTTTCAAGCATTTCAGGCCTTGCGTCCGGCAAGTCTTTTTCAAGATCATAACCAAATGGAATATTAAAACGTATGAGCTTTTCAGCAGGTACATCTTTGGCTTTTATACTGGTTTGCCTGGAAAGCGGATGACCTTTTCTTACCCCAAGAAGTAAAGGTTCTTGCCACAATGAGGTAAAATCCATTGCTAATTGATTACCATCACTATAGATCATATCATAGCTTTTGCGTGCAATAAGAGCGATGTCGATTTTCTTTGCCTCAACCATTTGGGATAATTCGACAGGTTTGTCTTCGATAAGGACGATGCGCATTTTTGGAAAGAGATTAGCAAACATTTCCCTGAAATATTTGGTAATATAGGGAGCAAGTGTTGGCGTCATCCCAATTTTGAAAGGAAGCGCTTCAATTTCCCGATACTCTAAAGCAATGTCTTTAATAATCGCGGATTGCTCTATGATGGTTTGAGCAGAAACCATAACCCTGGCACCAAACTCTGTCACACAAACATCATTTGCCCTGCGTTCAAACAGATCTGCACCAAGTTCGTTTTCCAGCTTCTTGATCTGACTTGATAAAGCCGGTTGCGAAACATTGCACTCTTTTGCTGCACGGCTGAAATTTTGATGCTTTGCGACCGCCACAACGTATACAAGATCGCGTAAATTCATGGATAGCCTTCAAGGATAATAACTGAAGCGTTATTTTATCGTTTTTGGTGGCAAACGCTAATCACTAATCACTGAATAATATTTGATTGAATGTCTGTTTTGGAATTGCTGGGAACTAATCCTAAAATATTGTTAGAGCAAACAATACAATCACACCCGCCCACACCATGCCCTGAACATGTGACCACCAGTACCTCTGCTTCTTCGTATTTATTTTTAAAATTTTGTTGCGCGGTTATTTGTTGGTCAATTCAGTCGGATATTTCTGCCAGTTTCGCTTGCGTGGCAGTGATCGGTCTGGATCTGTCTTTCTTGCGTGATGCGGGTGAGATATTCAGTGTAATTATTCCAAGCACAAGATTTCATTTGTATTTTAGTCACTTAGAATTCTGTTTTTAAATTAATACGAAATTTAAATTAAAACGAAACTCCATGTTCGGTTGCGTTAATTCAAATTTAGTAAAATTGGATATATTGTGAATTACTTCTTATAGGAATTGAGGATAGATAAATGGGTATTGGGTCAAAAATTCATAAACTTGGATCTTACGCGGTAACAACTGCGCTTTTAGGTGCCGTCGGATATATGCTCTACACAGGAAAACTCCCTGGGCAAAAGCAAGCTGATGAAGCTTATTACGGGACCGAAGGCGATGAAAAATGGGCTAAGGAGATTGTTAAAGGCGGTTACATTCTTCATTTCCGTCATGCAGAGCGTCAAAAGTGGATTGATGTTCAAATGTATGATGCTCTAGAGACGGATCTTCATGACAAGGGAGAAAGTGGCACACGTTTTGCTGAGTCGGAATATTTTGCAGATGCTGTTTGCCTGAATTCCAGAGGGAAGATACAAGCTCGTGCCATGGCTGAAAATATTGAATACTCAAAACTACCAATCGGATATGTAATTTCAAGCCCGAGTTGTCGTGCTCGCCAAACTGCTGAAATCACCTTTGGCGGTTATGATGAACTAAAGCGTATTCTGGTTCACAAGGGACCATACAATGAAAAAGAAGCCGACCGAATCGAGGCGCTTCGCAAACTATATCTATCATTGCCCATGGAAGAAGGGACAAACACAATTGTTTCTGCGCATAACAGTGTTGTTCATGATGGCATGTTTGAAAACTCAACTGGAGAATTAAAGTTGGAAGAGGGTGGCTTTTATGTCATTTCCAAAAAAGATGGAAAATTGACCATGGAACATGAATTCCATAATTTTAGACATTATTCTTCAATTTTTTTCGACCGGTAATTTGATAATACAATCCAGTTAAGTTGAAATATTTTCTAGTTTGGGAATCCAATGCGCAGTCTACTTTTGTTTTTTTTCTTGTCTGGGTTTCCTGCATTAATCTACCAGCTAATCTGGCAGCGTGCGCTATTTACCATCTTCGGATCCAACATAGAAGCAGTTACCCTGGTGGTAAGTTCCTTCATGTTGGGGCTCGGGATTGGCAGTTTGGCGGGGGGGCGCTTGTCTTCAAATCCGAAAATTACGCCCCTTTTCCTATTTGGATTGTTTGAGGTTGCGATTGCAATTTTTGGCCTGGCTTCATTGCACATTATAGATTTTGTTGGTGCTCAGACCGTCAATATTGGTCCGGTACAAACATTTATTGTGTCTTTTCTTACGGTATTAATTCCAACATTTTTGATGGGCGCAACGTTACCACTTCTTCTAATGCATTTGGTTCGAAGAAATGGAGTTGTAGGAGAATCCGTCAGTCTGCTTTATTCTATAAATACATTCGGTTCGGCGTTTGCCTGTCTGGTGGGTGTAACACTCATATTCGGCAACTTTGGTATGCAGGGTTCAGTTACTATTGCTGCCGCCATGAATTTGATAGTTGGTGTAGGCGCCTTGTGGCTTTCAAGGCAGACGCCAACCTCAATGCCCAACGAAATGCCAAAGGGTGGAAATCAGGTCCGAAATACAGAAACGGAAGATATTTCTCGTTACATAAACCCGACAATCGCGATTTCAATTGCATGCTTTGCGGGTTTTATATCGCTTTCGTATGAAGTTTTGTGGACACGGGCGTTCTATTTGGCTTTTGCTGGTAGAGCTTATTCTTTTCCTTTTGTACTGGGGTATTTTTTGACGGGTATCGCTATTGGTGCTCATTTGTCACGCCAATATATAGATTGGTTCCGACAGAGTGTAATAACCTATAAATATTTACCGATTGCCGGTCTCTTTTTATTGGCGAGCGTACTATCGTTTCTTACCATTCCAACGCTGAATTATGTAGGTGCACCCATCGCAGCACTTGTTCTGTGTGCATCTGCTGCAGCTTTTGGGGCATTTCTGCCTATCATCAGTGAATTATCCATTCGTGCAGATAACTCATCCGGCAAACAAATCAGCTATTTGTATGTTGCAAATATTATTGGTTCGACAAGCGGCACAATCGTCACCGGGCTATGGTTCCTTGACACATTTGAGCTTAATGAAGTGGCTGCAATATTATTTGTTTTGGGCATTATTGGTATTGCCATATTGTTGCTTTATCAGCCGCAGCGAATGGTGCGATATGCTGGCATTATGCTAATGTTTTTTGTGATTTCGCCAATGGCGTGGTTTGCTTCACCATATTTGCACAAAGATATATATGCCAATCTGCAATTGCATCATTTGCACAGAGACACCATCAATTTTGAAAATGTTTCGGAAACAAGAAGTGGTGTGGTTGCTATTTCTGATGAGAACATAGTTTTTGGAACAGGTATTTATGACGGTATAGTCAGTGTTGATTTGTTGAATGATGTGAATGGGCTTTACCGACCGGTTGCAGTGGCAGCGGCGCACCCTGATCCAAAACGGGTATTAGTGATTGGCATGTCAATGGGGGCGTGGACGCAGGTCTTGGCAAACATGCCTTCAGTTGAACATGTTGAGGTCGTTGAAATTAACAGTGGTTACTTGGACCTCATTCGCAAGTATCCAAATGTGTCATCATTGCTGGAAAATCCAAAGATTAATATTACCATTGATGATGGACGCCGTTGGTTACGTCGCAATCCGAATGAAAAATTTGATGTCATCGTAGCCAATACAACTTATTTCTGGCGCTCTAGCGCAAGTAATCTGCTATCAGTGGAGTTTCTTGAGCAGGTAAAGAGTCATCTGACCGATGATGGGGTTTATTTTTATAATACAACCAGCTCAAATCGTGTGCAAAAAACAGGGGCAAGCGTATTTAATTATGCTGCCAGATTTGAACATTTTATTTTTGCGAGTCAAAAACCGCTTGCTTTTGAAAAAAACCGCTGGATGAAGCAAGTTCAAAATTGGAAGATTGATGATGAACTCTTGCTTGATCTTTCTACGCCCAAGGGCAAAGCCAAGGCTGAAGAATTGGTAGGTTTATTTGAAAAGATTGGCACTTTGAACCCGGAAAATGATTTGGAACCAGCATTAGAGTTTCGTGATGATATCTTGAAACGCACGCAGGAATACAAGTTGATTACTGATGATAACATGGGCGCTGAATGGTAAAAAAGAGCACAAGTTTCGATAATGCTATTCTTGCCAGGCAAAATCCAGCGGCCATGGCCATCATGTCCGGGTGGAGCTTACGATGATGCCATGCTGTCACCAAAACAATCAAAAGAGATAGCCTCTCCGTGATACCGGTTTATAAACAAGTCAGTATTTTCCAAAATTTCCCGAGCAACTTCTACCAACATTTAAAATGCTGGTGGCATTCTGAATATCCATTTTTGTTTTGAAAATGGCTTGTTCCAGTTGTGTTTTTGGTAAATTCCTTTAATTTAAAAATTATTCATATCAGGAATATATGAGGTGGCGTAAAAATGAGGGGTTGCCGTCGGTTTTCCTTTGTTGTTTACCGATCAAATGAAATACAAGCTAACTTAATAGCAAGAATCGAGTCTCTGGGAGAAAACTATGTCTGCAAAGGTAATAGACGGCAAGGAAGTAGCTGGCGAAGTTGTGGAAACTGTAAAAGCTGCAACTGCAAAATTAATGGCTGATACAGGTGTTGTGCCAGGCATT
>CALFBM010000127.1 GCA_937951645.1 uncultured Rhizobiaceae group bacterium | reverse complement strand
CCCCAAAATGACAAGACATTTGATCTTACATCAACGTTAAATGCAGTCTCCGCAAACCTGAAACATTGCAAGCGCCATCGTGAAATTGGCGAGATTACAGACGTGGCAGCAAGCAGAATTGTTACAACGCTAAAAGATGTTTTCGTTGGGGAAAAATGCATCCTTCGCCTACCTGAATCAGGACGTGAAATCGGCGCTCAGGTCGTAGCCATCGAAAAAGAAAAAGCCATTCTTTCTCCAATGGAAGACATCGAGGGAATTTCAGCAAACACGGAAGTTATTGGCACCGGTGAGCCTTGTAAAATATGGGTTGGGCAAGGTCTTGTTGGTAGAGTTTTGGATGGGCTGGGGCGCCCTGTGGACGGGTTGGAATTTAAAACATCCAACATGGAACAAATCAAAATCACACCACCAGCAGTCGATGCATTGGACCGTCCTGTCATCAATGATGTTTTTGAAACTGGTGTGAAATCAATCGACGGATTTAACACCGTCGGCCAGGGTCAGAGGATGGCAGTCTTTGGTGAGGCAGGGGCGGGCAAGTCCACCCTCCTGGCAATGCTGGCGCGTCATTCGGATACAGATGTTGTTATTCTTGCAATGATTGGTGAACGCGGTCGCGAAGTAAACGAATTTCTTGAGCGTCAATTACCACCCGAAGTAAGAGAGCGCTGCATTGTAATCGCTTCAACATCTGATCGCCCGGCAATGGAGCGTATCATGGCGGCTCACAGCGCCGTGACGGTTGCAGAATATTTCCGCTCTCAGGGAAAAAAGGTTCTACTCCTGTTTGATAGTGCCACCCGCTTTGCACGTGCCTTGCGCGAGGTTGGTCTTTCTGCGGGTGAAAAAGCAGTGCGCAGTGGTTTTACCCCATCAGTTTATGCAGAATTACCCAAGCTTATTGAGCGTACAGGCAAAACCTCAAAAGGTGTTATTACCGCCTTTTTTACCGTGCTAGTAGAAAATGACGGAGTAAACGATCCGGTTGCAGAAGAAATTGCCAGTTTGACAGATGGACATCTTGTACTGGATGCGGCCCTTGCAAGAAGTGGTATTTACCCAGCCATCAATGTACTGAAAAGCAAAAGCCGCCTGATGAATGAAATTTGTAGCGAAGAACAAATCAATGCTTCAAATAGTTTACGCAAACTCATGGCAAAATACATTGACATGGAATTGTTAATTCAGGTTGGTGAATATGTAAGCGGCACAGATCCTGTCGCCGACATGGCAATTGATTGCAACCCTGCTATCCAAGAGTTTATAAGCCAGCATACACACACAAGTGTCCCTCACCCACAAGCTGTCGAGAGCATGAAAGAAATTTTGGGTGAGTAAACTCAAACAAATAGACAAGCTCTTGAAAATAAAAGAGCTAAGGAGACGTCTTGCGGAAATGGACGCTGCCAAGGCAATGCGTGAAATGCAATTGGCAGACCAGGAAGTTGAACTTGCAAAAGAACAGGAAATACACATTAAGCAAACCTCAAACCATCGGCGACAGGAACGCTTGAAAGAAGTTATAGAACCCGGCAAAAATCCTGCATTGCAGAATGCACGCATCGTCAATGTTTACGCCATAACAGACCAGGAAATCCAGGAATCTGCATTTAATACTTCAATGCGGATAGAACAACTCCATGAGTCTGAACAACGTCTCAAATTGGAACAATCCAGACTGGCGCGTTTCTTGCAAATCGAAGAACGTACGAGAAAGCTCTGTGATCGACTTGTCGAAATGAAGAAAGTCGAGACAATTCGCGAAGGGTAATCTCTGCATTGATTTGAGTTTGTGGAGTGGACTAATGCAGTCAGGTTTTTCAACAAATACCCAAGGTAGCGGAAAAAAATTATTTATCCCCCCTGTACCAAAGCAAACTGATAACCGTTTCACTTATGACAAATCCTTGATTGCACTGTCTTCATCCTGGGGCGGCTTGATTTGTGACTTGAATATCCGGATTGGCTCATTTGCCACAGAGATCGTCACAACCAATACCCCTCCCCTTATCCAGCCAAACGGAAACTGGATACAAATCATCGGCGAAAGCAATGCAGGAAGCTTTATCCTGTACATGCAATCTGATGCAGCGGCATTTGTTTTACAGCTTGCAGACAATGATCTTGATATCACCAAACTTGAAGGCGGTGATGCAGCGTTGATATTTGAACATATATTCACCGACCGCTTGAACAGGCTTGAAGAACTTGTTGGTGTCGGTCTTTCAATCATTTCAATTACAGACGTGGATGCCCCGGTAACAGGTGAGTTGTTGGGATTTGAATTTGATATTGAAGGTAATCTTCATAAAGGCGCTGTTCAAATTCATGGCGACCTGCACCATCTGTTTGAAGGGATTATTGCACCTCACAGTTTTCCGGAAGAAAAAAATCTGGACAATCGTTTAATCGTACATCTAGGCCCCGTAGTCGTACCTGCAAGGCAAGCCTACCTTGCCCGTATTGGTGAAATGATTGATTGCGGCGTTGAGCCTTCCGATATTATCAAGGGAGTGCTTATGCGCTGTGATGGAAAGTACTGGCCAATTCATATCGAAGACGAACAAATGGAAATTGTCGGTGAATTGGCAGGCCCCGTTCAAACATCAAACGAAACAACAGAAAATGTCTTTGTGACCTTTGGGTTGGGTGAAGTTTCGCTTTCCCCATACGAAAGACAAAACCTGACGCCCGGTTCAAAGGTAAACATAGATCGCCTGCCAAATAACGGAGCCAATATCTATTATCAGGCACGTCCTTTTGGCCAGGGTTACCTTTCAATTCTGGGCACCCACCTGGCTGTCACACTCGATAGCGTAGGCGCTTTCAAGGTTTAATCATTGAGTATCAACCGTTTGAAATAAACATTACTGATGACTGGAAAAGATAAAAATGTTTGGTGATAATTCTTTTGGAATTATAGTATTATTATTGGCGACAGCCTTTCTTCCGATGATTGCTGTAACGGTAACTGCATTTGCAAAAATCTCGGTCGTCATTTTTATCGTACGTCAGGCCTTGGGTATTCAGCAATTGCCGCCTAATATTATTCTGTACGGTCTCTCGCTGATCCTGTCAGTCTATGTGGCGATGCCAATTTTAAATGAAATTTATACAGTTCTCGAGGCAGATGGGTTTAATTACCAAACACTGGAAGACTGGATGAATGCAGGCGAAAAAGCCATGGCACCACTCAAGGAATTTTTGGTAAAACATACAGACCCCAAGCAGCTGGAGTTCTTTAATTCCTCGACAACCCAAATTTGGGGAGAAGGCCTTGCAAGTACAACAAGCAAGGATTCAATGACTGTGCTTGTACCATCATTCTTGTTATCTGAGCTTACAAAAGCTTTTGAAATCGGTTTCCTGTTGTACCTGCCCTTCATGGCAATCGACATCATCATCACGACACTGCTTGTTGCACTTGGCATGATGATGGTGCCACCAACAACAATTTCAATTCCATTTAAATTGATGTTGTTCGTGTTCCTCGATGGCTGGACCAAGCTGGTTCACGGTCTGATTTTAACATACGTATAAAGGCGAAGATAAATGGACGAAGCACACCTCATATCCGCACTATACAATATATTTTATTATTCAGCCGTAGTGCTTGTACCACCGTTATTGCTTGCAACGATCATCGCTTTTGTCGTGGGGTTGTTTCAGGCCGTTACGCAAATCCAGGAACAAACCCTGCCTCAAACCATCAAGATCATGGTGATCGGTTTCATGCTGATTGCGTTTGGCCATACCCTCACAGCGCCGCTATACACAACATCTGACGAAATTTTCTCCCGCTTTCACGAATATTCAAAGTAGGACAGATCAATGCCGTCAGGTGAAATCTTCAACGCATTTCTGGATATCTTTGCACAATACACCCCATGGGTAATTTTGGCTGTTGCAAGACCCTTTGGCTTTACGTTGTTGTTTGCAGTTTTTGCCTGGGTCAAGCTTGGTACAGGTATTATGCGCATGGTTTTTGCCTTGGCCATTACATTGCCGCTTCTTGCAAATGGCGTTCCATCAGCAGAAATCGTTTTGGAAATGAATTTTCTGGCATTATTGCTCAAGGAAATCTTAATCGGCGCATTGCTTGGTTTTGCCTCATCAGTACCTTTGGCAATTGCAGTAGCAGGCGGCGGTATAATTGATATTTATCGTGGCGCCATGCTGGGGTCTGCAGATCCCTCTGGGGGTGAAGTCACCTCATACGGTCACCTCTTTGCCATTATGTCTTTATGGCTCTTTGCATCAATTGGCGGCTTTCAGATTATCACGGCTACAATTTACAAAAGCTATGAAATCTGGGCGGTAAATACTGTCTTCCCGACTTTTGTACCAGGGGCAGATCTTCTTTTGGAAATTGTTGAACACGTCTTGTTAAACGCCGTTGTGCTCGCTGGCCCGCTATTGGTCATTATGTTCTTGTCAGATATCATCCACCTCATCGGCGCAAAGTTTGGTAAAAGCATTGATGTAGGTCACTTGACCTTCTCAACCAAAAACCTGATCGCAATAATGGTTTTACCCCTGTTCCTGGTAATGTCGATCAGGGTATTCAAAGACAACTTGCAGTATCTGGCAACAATACCGGAACTCGTCCAGGGCATAATCAGGTAAGGATACACCATGTCTGATGATAGCGAGGAAAAAACCCTCGAACCCTCCCAGCATAAATTAAGGGAAGCGCGCAAAAAGGGCCAGGTCTCCAAAAGTACTGACTTTGTTCAGGGCATGACAACAGTTGCCGGCATTTTTTATATCATCCTGAATTGGGGTAATTTTTTCGATTCATTTTCCAATCTTTTTCAGCTTGTCGTTCTGTCTTTTCAAGAAGACGCTGCCAAAATCGGATTGTCTCTGTTTCTAACCGTTATCTTCGATATAATGTACGCAATTATACCGTTTGTTCTGCTTGTAATATTGGTGGGTGTCGTTGCCAATATTCTTGACAAACAAGGCATACCGTTTTCGCTTGAACCCCTTAAACCTGATTTTAAAAAAATCAGCCCTTCTGAAGGTTTCAAGAAACTTTTCAAGAAACGCAACATGGTAGAGTTTTTCTCCTCGCTCACGAAACTGGTATTCTGGTTTTCGCTGACAAGCGTATTCATCTGGCTTTTCTTGCAAACAATTCTGGCCAGCATTTATTGTTCCATTGGTTGTATTGCAGACAGTGCGACATCTGTTGGCACGTTGATCATTGCGACAGCCGTTATCATGCTTTTATTCTTTGGCTTGATTGATATGCCAATGCAAAGAATGCTCTTCCATGATGAACAAAAGATGGGACACAAGGAAGCCAAGCGCGAACAAAAGGAAATAAATGGCTCGCCTGAATTCAAGCAGCATCAAAAAAGCGAGCACCGCAGAATGATTGCCGAAGTATCAGGTGAAGCACAAGGTAGTGGACAAATCAGGGATGGCACAAGTGGCCTGACAATGATTTTGCGTGGAACGGAATCTGCTGTTGGTATTTATTTCCATCCCGAGCACTCAAAAGTACCAGCACTTGTTAAAACATTCTCGGGCGCACGTTTCAATAAAGACATGAAAGCTGCCGATAACAAGGACATTCCCGTGATCTTCGATCAGGCATTAATGAGTGACATCCTGTCTTCTGTTGAAGTCGGCAAGGCAATCCGCGAAAGACACTTCGAAAAAGTGGCCCGTATTCTGATCGACATCGGCGCATTTTAAAGGTTCAAAAATACGCCAGCCAGATCTGCACAACTAACGATACAAACCACCAAAGGCTATTGGAGATCGTTGCTGCATATTTGTAAAAATAACAATTAAACCAGCAGCAATTATATGCCGGAAGTAATTCAATTTAAAAATGTTCCAAGGTTTGTTTACAACCCAAAGCAGCCCGCCATATACACCTGTCCAACATCAGCTTTAACTTTGGATGATGCTAACTTGCCAGGCGTTTTTTAATTCGACTTAGACCAACCGGGGTGATTCCAAGGTAACGTGCAATTTCATTCTGGGTCACAAGGTTTAAAATCTCAGGTGTATTTTCTACCAGTTTTTTATATCGGTCCTCAGCAGACAAACACAGCAACTCATATTCGCGAACTTCCTTTTTAATTCCAAAACCCAAAAGAAAATCTACGATAGCTGCTGATATTTCTGCATCAGTTCTGCTCGCCTCATATAATGCAGCAAATTGCAAGACTGTTAGTTCGCATGGTTTTAAACAAACAAGGCTGAATGTACTGGGTTTTCCTGCATAACTTGCCATCAAGCTGCCAATATTACTACCTGGCAGAATAAATGATTTTATATTCTCTTTCCCATCTGCTGAGAGGTAATAGGCCTTCAGCAAACCGCTTTTTACAATGTATAATGACTGGTCATGATCTCCTTGCCTGAATAGATATTCTCCAGCTTCCTTCGTAAGCGACGTACCATTGATTGCAATAAATTCGTTTAATTTCATGACTTTTAACTTGGGTTAATTCCACAACCTGAATGTTCGCTTAGTCTACACGAGAACAGAATACGAACCAGTAGAGTAAGGAAAAATCATGAACACTGTTGATAAGCATATTGTTATAACAGGCGGCGCATCCGGTCTTGGTTTGGAGTTGCTGCGGCAGCTTTACAAAAGCAATGAAATCTCAATTATTGCTCGTCCCTCATCTGGGCTAGAGAAGTTGCGGCGCACATATGAACGCGTCAATATTTACGAAGCAGACTTGGCTGATTTGAATTCAGTTGGAGAAGCTGCTGACCTTTTGATAAAAAGCGAGCAGAAAATCGACATATTGATTAATAACGCTGCGGTGCAATACACACCTCAGTTTTTGGATGAAGATTTCCGGTTTGAAACAATAAAAAGGGAAATTGATATTAATTTCACATCAATTTGCACCCTAATTTATCTTTTAATGCCAAACCTTCTGCAATCAAGTCCGTCAATAATCTTGAATATTAATTCAGGGTTAGCACTTGTTCCTAAAACCAGTTCAGCGATTTACTGCGCTACCAAGGGTGCACTGAACATTTTCTCCCAGTCGCTTCAGAACCAGTTGGAGAACACAAATATTGACGTAAAGCAGGTTTTTCTCCCGCTAGTGGATACTGCGATGACTAAAGGCCGAGGCAAAGGGAAGCTACCTGTTGAAAAAGCAGTCACAGACATCATCCAAGGATTAAGCAATTCAGGAAATGTTATCGACATAGGCAAAGTCAAACTTTTGAGACCTCTCCAACGCCTTTCTCCCGGCATTGCTCAACAAATCATGAAAGCAGGTTAACGCCATGAAACCGCTCATCAAAGTCATGCTGATCTTGGGATCAATCTTCGCACTTACTTTTATTTTAGGCCGTGTACTGGGAATTCTAACCATCGAAAATGTTAAGCATTGGTTGGAGCTGGCACAAAGTGTTGATCCAATTTGGGTAGCAGGAACAGTAATTTTTCTTCTCTTTTTGGATCTGTTTATTGCAGTACTCACATTGACAATCACTATATTGGCCGGATTTTTCCTGGGCTTTCCAGCTGGCGCAACTGCGGCACTCACTGGCATGTCCTTGGCCGCGTTTACTGGCTATACAATTAGCAGTGTTTGGGGTGATCGCGTTATTTCTCTTTTGGTACGGAACAAAAATGAGCGATTAGAAATGAGAGAAACATTTGGTAAAAGTGGTCCAACAATGATTATTTTGTCACGAGCAGCACCTATCATTCCGGAAGTAACAGCATGTATGGCAGGGGCAACGGGAATGCGTTTGCACAGCTATGCTCTTTACTTCATAATCAGTTCATTGCCTTACGTCTTAATTGCAGCATATGCAGGATCAATTAGCTCAACAGACAGCCCCCAACCAGCAATTTATGCCGTATTGTTATTATACGCAGTCTTATGGATCGGTTGGTACTTGTTTCGCCAAAAGACGAAGAAGCTTGTGCAAAGCTGACATTGGAATGTTTTGACGGCTTACTGGCGGCGGATATACTTTACAAATAAACAGAAGACAGGCAACCTTCCCTCGCCCTAAACAAAAAGGCCCCGCGTGAATTAACTCGCGAGGCTTTATGCAATATTTTATAACTAGAATTGGATTATCGAGCGCTCTGCTGTAGAGCACGCAAGTCAGCACCTTTAACAGTTGTTGTTGCCAATGTCTGTTGAGCTTCGGCAATCGCACGATCAAACGCTTGTGTTAGCTGTGAGTTACCACCGCCAACAGAACCAGACTCGATACCAGCATTGGTTCCTGGTGTAGGTGTTGTGCTTACTTCCATAATGTTTTCCTTTTGGTCTAAAATAAAGCGAGCGATTGGTTACCGCTGTGGTTAATTTACTTTTTCAAAGCCCTGAAAACCATACGCAATAACTACTTAGCCACTTTTTTTTCAAGTTATAAAAACAGGAAAAATCATTACAAAACAATATCTTAAAACAAACAAGAATATAAACAGTATTAAAATAACTTGTTATTCACATCATGATCAAACGCTCATGGTGTCTTCCAAAATGCCATCAAGGCAATGCATCGCAATAAGAGAAAATCATATAAAAAAGACCTCCAGAATTGCTTCTGAAGGCCATGATAACCAATCATTCAGACCGAGGTCTGTATGGTGAAGGCTTAAAGACCTTCACCGTTCGCTTTAAGGTTTATCTTAGTAATCACTACCAGTGAATGCCTTGACTTGCTCGACGACACCTGCTGTTTGTTCGACAGCGGATTTCGCATTACCATAATTACCATCAGCTACCAGCTGTGAAATTGTCTGAAGAAGTGTTGTAACTTCGTTCAGGATTCCGGAGATTTCTGACGGAACATTACTTTTTCCACCATCAAACCTGGTTGGCAAGTTGCTTGCGCTAGGCTTTTGTGCATCTGGCAAGAAAGGTACTGATACAGCAATAGGATCAGCCTTGGCAGATGAACCACCCAGGCTGGTTAGCAAGCGTTGCAATACTTCACCAATTTGGTTCAGCAAAGTAGCCACATCGTTGGATGATGATGCTTTTGAACTTCCAAAATGGATGTTCTCGTTTGCTGCACGTTGAACAGTATTGATGGTATTATTTACATTGCTTTGCAGACCAGTATAAGCTGCATGTTTGCGACCTTTGCCACCACCAATAGTGATAGTAACGTGCGCATCATGGCCTTTCGGGCCTCTGGCACCGCGTTCGCCCTGCTCACCTTGTGGGCCTTGTGCGCCGCGTTTACCACGTTCGCCCTGCTCACCTTGTGCGCCACGTTTACCGCGTTCGCCACGTTCGCCCTGCTCACCTTGTGCGCCACGCTTACCGCGTTCGCCACGTTCGCCCTGCTCACCTTGTGCGCCACGTTTACCGCGTTCGCCACGTTCGCCTTGCTCACCTTGTGCACCACGCTTACCGCGTTCGCCACGTTCGCCTTGCTCACCTTGTGCGCCACGTTTACCGCGTTCGCCACGTTCGCCTTGTGCACCATCTTTACCGTCTACGCCATCGCGGCCAGCAGCACCAGTTGCGCCACGCGCACCGTCTTTACCGTCAGCGCCATTGTGGCCCTTAGCACCTGTTGCACCAGTAGCACCGCGTGCACCGTCCTTGCCGTCTACGCCATCGCGGCCAGCAGCACCAGTTGCGCCACGTGCACCATCCTTGCCATCAGCGCCATCTTTACCGTCAGCACCATTGTGGCCCTTAGCGCCTTTTGCACCAGTAGCACCTGTTGCGCCAGTAGCACCGCGTGCACCATCCTTGCCATCAGCACCGTCTTTACCATCAGCGCCATTGTGGCCCTTAGCGCCTTTTGCACCAGTAGCACCTGTTGC
>CALFBM010000126.1 GCA_937951645.1 uncultured Rhizobiaceae group bacterium | reverse complement strand
CCGTGTTGCAGAAGAAATGATCCGCGCCAACAAAACAGCCAATCCTGTTACCATCAAAACCTTTTTGCCAGCAGATGAAAAAATTGGCGATATGTCCATCGCCCAATACCTGGCACGTCTTGCAGCAGAAGCAACCACCATTATCAATGCCGAAGATTATGGCCGTTCGATCTTTGATTTGGCCACACGGCGCAATCTCATTACCATTGGCGAGGACATGGTGAACATCGCCTATGATGCCCCCATCGAAACCTCCCCTTCAGACCAGATAGAAGACGCAGAGCGTCGCCTGTTTGATTTGGCTGAAAAAGGCGGTAGTGACGCAGGCTTTAATACCTTCGGCAATGCCATGAATACAGCTTTAGACATGGCAGCAGCAGCCTATCAGCGTGACGGCGGTCTTTCAGGCATCGCAACTGACATTCAGGCTCTTGATGCCCGAATGGGTGGCTTGCAACCTTCTGATTTGATCGTCCTGGCTGGTCGCCCAGGCATGGGTAAAACATCGCTGGCCACCAACATCGCATTCAATGTCGCCAATAACTACAAAAGTGACGTGGAAGCAGATGGCTCTTTATCCGCACTTGATGGCGGGGTTGTGGGCTTCTTCTCTCTCGAAATGTCATCAGAACAGCTCGCCACTCGTATTATCTCTGAGCAGGCAGAAGTATCCTCAAGCAAAATCAGACGCGGTGAAATCACTGAAGCTGACTTCACCAAACTGACCATTTGCGCCAATGAACTATCAAAAACACCGCTATACATTGATGAAACAGGGGGTATTTCCATCGCCCAACTTGCGGCACGTGCCAGACGCCTGAAACGTCAAAAAGGTCTTGATGTCTTGATCATTGACTATATTCAGCTGATGCAGGGGTCTGGCAAACACGCTGGCAACCGCGTGCAGGAAGTAACCGAAATCACAACAGGTCTTAAAGCGCTCGCGAAAGAACTTGGCACCCCTATCATTGCACTCTCCCAGCTTTCGCGTCAGGTTGAAAACCGCGAAGACAAACGCCCGCAACTTTCAGACCTTCGTGAATCAGGCTCCATCGAGCAGGATGCGGATGTGGTGCTGTTTGTGTACCGTGAAGAATATTACCTGCAAAACGGAGAGCCGGAAGAAGGCACGGAAGAACACGTTAAATGGCAGGAAAAACTGCAACGTGCACGAGGCCGCGCAGAAGTTATCATCGCCAAACAGCGCCACGGCCCAACAGGCACAGCCCAACTGGGCTTCCAGGGCGAGTTTACCCGCTTCTCTGACATTGCAGAGGAAGATTACCTGCCTGAGCGCATGGAATAGCAGAAACGAGCAAGACCAAATCATGTCCACAGCACCTCGCTTAACCATCGACTTGAATGCGCTTGTCCGGAATTGGCTCAAGCTTAATGAATACTCAGGCAAGGCAGAATGTTCCGCCGTAATAAAGGCAAATGCCTATGGCCTTGGCATTGAACCTGTGGCAACTGCCCTTTCAAAAGCCGGTTGCAAAACATTCTTTGTAGCCATGGCAGAAGAAGGTGCGCGCGCGCGAGCTGTCGCGCCAGACGCACGTATCTTTATTCTAAATGGCATTTTCCCTGACACGTTACCGCTTGTTCTGGAACATAATCTCTCACCTGTTTTGGGAAATACAGATCAGATAGCTTTATGGGCGAAAAACCCGCAAGGTGGTGCCTGCGCCATACATGTTGATACAGGCATGAACCGCTTGGGGCTTGACGTGGAAGAAGCCATTGACCTTTCCAAAAACACCGACATGCTTTCAAGGCTCAATGCAAAAATCCTGATGTCCCATCTGGCATGCGCTGATGATCCAGACCATGAGCATAACACGCTTCAACACGAGAATTTTCAGAAATGTGTAAACAATTTCAGTAGCTTGGAATACTCATTTGCAAACAGCGCCGCCACGCTATCCAAGCCCTCTTTCCATTACAACCTGACAAGACCAGGCGTGGCACTCTACGGCGGTGAAGCCCTCAATGATGTGCCAAACCCAATGCAACCTGTCGTCACAGCGAGGTCCCGCATCCTGCAAATCCGCAATGCAAAAGCAGGCGAAAAAGTGGGCTACGGTGCAGAAGCAACCCTCACCTGCGCTACCAAAATAGCCACCATCTCAGGCGGCTACGCGGACGGTTTCCACCGAGCCCTGTCAGGCGCAGGCGTGCCACTGCGAGACGCAAAACCGGAAGGCGGAAACGTCTGGCTGGAAGGCCACCTATGCCCAATTCTGGGTCGCGTCTCAATGGACCTGATCACGGTAGACGTAACAGATGTACCAGACCAGGTTCTGGAACAGGCAAAATGGGTGGAACTCTTCGGCAAGAACATCGCAGTAGACGATGCAGCAAGAGCGTGTGGAACGATTGGGTATGAATTGCTGACATCACTGGGTGGGCGTTATGTGCGGGAGTATTTGGGATAGGAGTTTAAATCGAAAATGGAAATAAATTTTTTAAATTCAGAAGACATTAACAACAAAATAAAAGATCTACTGAATAAACACTCAGAAATCCACATTGCCTCAGCATGGGGTTATAATGGTGAAGCTGCTCAATGCTTGTTAAAAAATAAAAGAAAGTTCTCGTCTGTGACTTTCGGAGTAGCATTTTGTCATACAGACCCGAATCTTATTGATCGATTAGTTGGGGTAAAAAATGCATTTATTGCTGATAGTGCAAAAAGCACATTCCACCCAAAATTATATTATTTCAGAACAGATAATTATGCAGAAGCAATTATAGGCAGTTCAAACTTTACCACTGGAGGATTACATAAAAACTGGGAGGCAAATATACATATTGCTGGTAACTGGGAGGCGCCAATTTTTCATGAAATACGTGAAAACCTTAAATCCTATGAAAAGCTAAGAAAAGGAATCACTAAAGAATTAGCTTCAAAATATAGATTACAATTTAATGCTACAAAACTTCTTAAAAAAGCAAAGAACCCCAATTTATCTGAAAAGGGAAGCTCAGCCAAACAACTATCTTCTCTCTTAGTAAATATGAAGTGGAAAGAATATGTAAAAGCAATAAAAGCTAGCACTAATGATGATTATAGGCAAAGATTGAGCCTTCTTCGCAAGTCGCAAAATATGTTTGCAAGTGTTAGTACTTTTTACAAACTCTCGGTTAATGAATGGAGAGCTATTTATGGCGTTATTGGAAAGCAGCAAATGATTGAAGCTAACCTTAATGACCATGAATGGGGATGGTTTGGTGCTATGAAAGGTTTTGGTGATTTAAATAAAAGAATTAACGAAAAAGATAAGTTTATAGCACATGCTATTGATTGCATCCCTCAACATGGTGATGTTACTGAAGACCAGTATGACAATTATTGTAAAAAGTTATTATTAGCATTTGAAGGAACTTCTAGAAAACCACGAGTTGCTACTGCCTCAAGACTACTCGCTATGAAGCGGCCTGATACATTTGTGTGCGTTAGCACTCCAAATAAAACAGGAATTGCAAAAGCATTGTGTTATCCTAAGTCAACTCTTAATCTTGATAACTATTGGGAACGTATTGTTGAACTAATCAAGATTTCACCTTGGCACAATGCTACACGCCCTACAGGAAAAGATGCCGAGCTATGGGATGGCAGAGCAGCCATGTTAGATGCTATTTTTTATAAGTTGTAATTCACATCTCCCCTTGCCAAACACATCAAAACCATATAAGAACATAACAAGAACAAAAATCCTCTTGTGAGTCTCTACCTGTGGCGAAATCCAAAACTCAATTTGTCTGTCAGTCTTGTGGCAGTTCTTATCCGCAGTGGTCTGGCAAGTGT
>CALFBM010000125.1 GCA_937951645.1 uncultured Rhizobiaceae group bacterium | reverse complement strand
GAGCAACAACCAAAAAATGAGCCCATTGCTGTTGAGCGCCGTGTATCAGAGCAGCGCTCCAAAGGTGATCGGCGTTCTTAACCAGTCTTCACCTTCAATATTTTGGTCAACTTTTACTTTTTACCCTGCTTGCCTATTTCTGGTTCGTGAAGCAGTCTCTCTTTTATTCCATAACCGAACTTGCTGTCGTAAATTTTAATTGTATTTTGAATGAGTAATGCGAAACTCATTCCAACAATGTAACGACATGCATGGGAGAGAACATGTCCATCGGAGAAATTCAAGCTGAAGGCACAACTACAAAACGTGGTCGACGGTCAGGTGGACGTGCAGGCAATAAGCGCGGCCAGGGGGCTGCAATAAAACAGATACCCTGGTCTATTCCGGTAAATACAGACAAGCCAACAGAACCGCTTCCGCCAGAAGGGGTTGATGCCATTCACAATACAGCCATGCGTGTGTTGGAGGAAATCGGCATTGAGTTCTTGAACGTTGAAGCTGCTGAAATTCTTCAGGCTCATGGTGCAGAGCTTTCCAATATTACCAGTGAAAGTGCGTTGGTTAAAATGGATCGCGCAATGGTCATGGAAAAACTCAAGACTGTTCCGCCTCAATTTTCGGTTACCCCGAGAAATATAGACCGCAAGATTATTATTGGCGGTAATCATATGGTGTTTGGTAATGTTTCTTCGCCGCCAAATTTCTCAAACCTTGACGAAGGGCGTAAGGTAGGTAACCGTAAGGCCTATCAGGATTTCATCAAGCTCACCCAATATTTCAATTGTCTTCATTTTGCAGGCGGATACCCTGTGGAGCCAATGGATATTCATCCATCTGTCAGGCATCTGGATTGTCTTTATGACAAACTAACAATGACAGACAAGGTTGTTCATGCGTATTCGTTAGGTAAAGAGCGTGTTGAAGACGTTATGGAAATGACACGCATTGCAGGCGGGCTCACACACGAGGAGTTTGATGCGACACCGCGTATGTATACCAACATCAACTCAACTTCGCCTCTAAAGCATGACCACCCCATGTTGGATGGCCTCATGCGACTTGCACGCCGAGGTCAGCCAACAATTGTTACGCCATTCACACTTGCAGGTGCCATGTCGCCTATTACGCTTGCAGGGACAGTTGCTCAATCGATCGCCGAAGCCTTGATTGCCGTTGTCCTTGTTCAATGTGTAAACCCGGGGTGTCCATCTGCAATTGGTACTTTTTCATCGAACGTGGACATGAAAACAGGTGCTCCTGCGTTTGGTACGCCGGATTATATGCGTACAACCCAAATGACTGGCCAGATGGCGAGGTTTTATAAAATCCCGCTTCGTGCATCCAATACTTGTGTCTCGAATGCTCCAGACAATCAGGCGACATGGGAAAGTTCCCACTCACTGTTTGCCGCAATGACCTCAGGCGTCAACATGGTCTATCACGCGGCTGGCTGGCTGGAAGGTGGCTTATGTGCATCCTATGAAAAGTTCATTATGGATTGTGAGCAGCTTCAGCAGATTATTTCATATATGGGGCCTGTTAAATGGGATGAGCAAGAGCTGGCACTGGATGCAATGGCAGAAGTTGGGCACGGTGGGCATTTCTTTGGAATTCAGCATACGCAAGACCGATATGAAACAGCATTTTACTCTCCATTCTTGTCGGATTGGTCAAATTTTGAGAACTGGGAAGATAGAGGCGCTGAACTAACCGTTACGCGTGCAAACAAGGTATGGAAACAAATTCTAAATGAATTTGAAGCACCGCCCATGGATGAAGCCATTCGCGAAGAGTTGGAAGCATTCGTAATAAAACGTAAGGAAGAAGGCGGAGCGCCTACGGATTTTTAGGATAAGGAATTAAAATGAAACTTACGTCTCTGTTTCTTGCTCTTGCTGATTTGCTTGATGATAAGCTTGAAATAGAGCGACTTGGTGCGAGTGAGCTGCGCAAGGCTTCTGAAGTTGCAGAATATAAGGGCGTTGTTTCACCTTTGGGAAAGCATTTTATTGAGGTAATGGCTTTAAATGATGCTCACCCTGTTTGCAAATTGATTTCCAATACACCATTGCACTGGAGGGTGCCGCAAACATCAAATGACCCGGAATATATAAAACATAGTTTTTCCAAGGTTCACGTAGAGCTGCTTGGTCCGGGCGGTTTGATGAAGTCAGAACGGGTTCGGTTGGGGTTATATGGAATGCTTCCTAACGCAGAGTATGGTATTCGAACACACCCGGCAGAAGAGGTGTTTGTAATGTTGGCAGGAGAAGCAGACTGGAAGCGGGGAGATGAGGATTATATTCCACATGGGCCAGGTACGCGCTCACATCACCCTTCAATGATGGCCCATGCGCAACGTACACGCAATAAGGCGTTTATGTCGGTCTATGTTTGGGCTGGAGATATATCGACTGAGAATTATGTCTATGAGGGAATTCCCTCATAGGTTCATCATAGAAATATTTAACACGACAAAACTTACAAATGTAATTATTGTAAATTACAGTACATACATATTTACATCATTTTAATATCTTTATTTCACGCATGACGTCATCTTCTCCTTAACAAATGGAGAAGAATGCAATGATTAAAAATACCAACGGCAAAACAGGCCTGTTTATTCCTGGCCCAACAAATATACCTGATTGCGTTCGCCAAGCATTAAATGTGCCAATGCAAGATATGCGTGCGCCTGACTTTGGGGATTTGACACTTCCGCTCTTTGCTGACCTTAAAAAGGTTTTCAAAACGCAAACAGCTGAAGTTTTCATGTTTCCCGGTTCCGGGACGGCTGGTTGGGAATCTGCGGTTTCCAATCTTTTCAATACTGGTGAAAAAGTCCTGATGTCCAGCTTTGGTCAATTCTCCATGCTATGGGTGGACATGGCTCAACGCTTTGGTCTTGATGTTCAGCATTGCGAGGTTGAGTGGGGTTTGGGAGTCCCTCATACTGAATATCGTTCAATTCTTGAGCAAGATACTAACCACGAAATTAAAGGCGTGTTTGCCTGTCATAACGAAACAGCAACTGGCGTTGTTTCCAGTATATCGGAAATCCGTAATATACTCGACGAGCTTGGGCATCCTGCGCTCCTTTGTGTTGATGGTGTGAGTTCGGTTGGTTCTCTTGATTTCCGTATGGATGAGTGGGGAGTTGATGTTGCTGTTTCAGGCTCGCAAAAAGGCTTCATGCTTCCAGCGGGCTTGGCAATTGTTGCGGTGAGTCAAAAGGCGATGGAAATGCGTGGGCAAGCTAATCTGCCGCGTACGTTCTTGTCATACGATGACATGATGAAAACTAATGCTACAGGACATTTTCCATATACGCCGGCTACGCAAATGTTTCATGGACTTCGTGCGTCATTGGATTTCATTTTTAATGAGGGTCTGGAGAATGTGATTGCCCGCCATACAAGGTTGGCACAAGCAGTTCGTGCAGGTGTTCATGCATGGGGGTTGGCTCTTTGTGCACAAGATCCGGCAAGCTACTCAGATACCGTATCCGCAATCGTGGTTCCTGAAGGGTTTGATAGTGCTGAAATTACTAAAATTGCTTATTACAAATACAATATGTCACTGGGTGCAGGCTTGAATAAAGTTGCTGGCAAGGTGTTCCGTATTGGTCATCTTGGCGATCTTAACGAAATCATGATTATACAAGCACTAGCAGGTGCAGAAATGGCAATGCGCGATTGCGGAATAAACATCGAGCTTGGGTCAGGTGTAGCTGCCGCCCAAGAAACATTCATCAACAAGAACACTGCTTTAAAAAGCATTGCAGCATAAGGAGAATATCATGAACAAGAATTCTGTTGTAACGATTGCGCGTACAGTTGAGCTTTCTGAAATTCTTACTGATGGAAGCTTTCTGCATGATCATGTAATAGATATTCGCCGTTGTGAGCAGGGTCGTGCACGTCCTGTTGAAGAAGAAGTTCTAAAGCGTCTTCGTAACCACTTTATCAGCTATGATCAGATGCAAATGGATATGAATAATGCTGGTCCGTGTGAAAAAGTTCATCTGTGTGAGATGCTTCAAGAGTATGATGGAAACATTCTGCTGATCACGGATAACGTGCCTCAGGTTGCAAGTCTTTGTAATATATATGATATACCGTTCGAGAGTAAGGTGTTCTATGTTGTTGAAACTGGCAAGGGGGGTGTCTTGAAGTCTTTTGAGCAACCTCGGTCACCACAGCCCACAGCAGCAAAATTCGGTGTGTTTGGCTAAAACTATCTCCAGCTCTTGAACTGATATCTACCCCGATTGATGACAGTTCTTTTTTGGCCGCAAGCGTGTACTCCAATTCATGCTTGCGGCTATTTGGTGGTTTTGGCAATGTTTATATTTACAAAATTGACATTTATTATGATTCAAAGCAGTTTGTACTAATGGCAGGTGAAAAGGTTTTTATTGGTCCCAAGCTCAGGGAATTGCGGCAGTCTCGTCAGTTTACTCAAGCCGAGATGGCAAGTGAACTTGGCGTGAGTGCCAGTTACATAAATTTGATTGAACGAAATCAACGTCCTGCATCTTTAAAGTTTCTAATTACATTATCTGATGGTTTTGGTCTTAACTGGCGGGAGCTTACAAATACCGACAGTGGGGTGGCACTTTCCGACTTGCGTCTCATTACAAAGGACCCGGCGTTTGGTGAGACATTTCCGGATATTGAAGAACTTCGCTCTGCGCTGGAAGGGTCTCCAAATCTTATGTCTGGGGTTGTAAATATTTTTAATGCCTACCGTGCATATGGTGAAAAACTGGCTGAGCAAAACGAATATATTTCATCAGATGATAATAGCAGCCTTGGTGTAGAGCAAAGTGTTCATGACTTCTTTCGTAACAACAATAATTATTTTGGCGCGCTTGAAGATTGTGCAGAACAATGTTGTGCAGGTTTTATCCCAGACCGTGAAGAAATTTACTCAGCTCTTAAAGCCCATCTTGTTCAAAAGTTAAATGTGCAGATCAAGTTGGTACGCGACGAACTGCTTGGGACATCCTTGCGTTATTACGATCGTGATAAGCGCCAGCTCATGCTTTCTGATGGTTTGGATCATCAAAACAAGGTCTTTCAGCTCGCTCATATGGTGGCTCTCATTGAGTTTGCAGACTTGATAAACGAACAAATACCAAAATTGATTATAAATAATGAATTGGCAGCGTCGCGGTGTCGTATTGAACTTGCCAATTATTTTGCTGCTGCAATCTTGATGCCTTACGCTGAGTTTTATGAAGAAGCAGTTAGAACCAGATACGACATTGAGAGGTTGGCAGCATACTTCTCGGTTTCTTATGAGCAGGTCTGTCACCGTCTGACAACACTTCAAAAGCCTGGTAAACGTGGCATTCCCTTTTTCTTTCTTAGAATTGATAGGGGAGGGAATGTGTCAAAACGCTTTAACGTGACACCGATACAGTTGGCGCGTTTTGGAGGCGCTTGCCCAAAGCTTGATGTGCATTATTGCTTCCGTGTACCAGGTCGTATCCTGACGCAAACAGTTGAAATGCCGGACCACAGCCGATATTTAACGATTAATAGAACCGTGAACAGGGCTTCAATACGTTATTCGACCGAAGACAAACGTTTGGCTATTTCCCTTGGCTGTCCGGTTGAATATGCACCAGAGCTTGTTTATGGGCGTGAACAAGATTCAGTTTCCACACAGTCTGTAACAGAAGTAGGCGTGAACTGCAGGCTTTGTCCCAGGCATAATTGCCAACAACGCGCGCACGATCCGTTTCACTCAACCCTCACGATTGATGAAGACAGGCGCGGTGTTACCCATTTTGAAAGTTAGGGTTGAAGTTTGAACCCATCATAATCTGATGGTTTCGCAGAAACAACGCCTTTAATAAGCAATGTTTGCAAAACATCTTCAGGCGTCTCTTCAACAGCATGCTTAACAGCCTCCAATAAAAGCGGAGCGAGGTGTTGGTTCTCTTGTGCAGTAATGAGCGGAAGACCTGCTTTGGGTTTTGAAGTGCCCAAAACAACAATGCGGGACACAGCCTCCGGTTCATAGTGTTTTGCAAGTTCGAAGGCTACTGCATCAATTGCAGCAAGGTTGGCATCGCCATTTGCAACTGCTGAAATGGAATTGCGATGAGCACCCGTAACAATACGTTTTTCTTTTGCAATTGCTTCTTCTGCGGGCGCGCCTGCTATTTCACTGAATACATGAAAACCTGATTGTGAATCATCGCCATTCATTGCAATTTTTTCCACAAACTGAAATGCTTGAGGTGAGGCCAGGTGATCAAAATCATCATCATCGTGGCCGATGTAAACCGAATTATAATGACCAGCAGGGCATTCAGGTAAATCGTAATGAAACCGGGCAAATGGCATAACCTGCTCTTTTAGATAATTGGCATAAGGCCAACCGCAGGTTTGTCCGATGATAAGATCAGGCTTGCTCCAAAGTGCAACAGGATGAATATTACGCTCCAGTGCAAGTGGGGCTTCAATATCTCTTTGGATAAGTTGATTTTGGATGTGAGACCATAAAACATCAATTGCATTGGCTGTTTCCGGCCAGTCATACATGGAGAGTGTTGCGCAGGGGTGGGTGGGGTCGCTCACGTTTGGATCCGTTTATTCTTACCCGTCTCTTAAAAATGGATGGGCAATTTCCTCTTTTGGCGTCAAAAAATACTTCCTGAATATTTCACCATATGAAGTATAAACATAATGATTGTTCAGGTTTCGAAAATGCCCAATATTCTTACGATAAAATTTTGGTAATTCATACCATGCAATACCCGGTTTTTCATGATGAACTGCATGGAGGTTATTATAGAGAAAAAGGAAGGCAAGCGGGCAGCATTTTTCTATGATGACAGTACGCTCTGAATGATCTTCTGCAGCCTGATGTTCGAGAAAAGTGCGTACAAGTAAAACGGAAACACCGAGATAAACTGCAGAGGCGTAAGCGAGAAATGGAATGGAACTGAAATTAGCTATGAAAAGAATCAATAATCCGCAAAGTACAAGGTGCAGACCCCAAACACGTAAGATATAACCTCGTATCGCTTTGTTCGTGAGTATCAGGTTCAACTCATTAATATAAAACCTGAGTGTAGAAATGGCCGGACCGATTAACATCCTTCCAAACAGTGTATTATTAAATGTAAGTACAGAACGTATAGCCATGTTCATGCGTTCATGCGTCATGCGTGGATAATACCAGGTCTCAGGATCATCAAATGGATCGGTTAATTCTTCCGTCTCATGATGCTGCATGTGCGTGTCACGAAAACGTTCATACGGAAACATCCAGCCTATGGGGAATAATAAAAGCAATCTGTTGAGCAAAGGGTTGCGAGTAGGGTGGCCATGAATAACCTCATGTGTAATCGAAAGAAAAAGCGTAACATTCAGGGCAAATATCATAACCCAGATTATAATTGGCAGAATATGTCCAAATAAAACAAGCAAGGCCCAAATTGCATAACTTGTAATAATAAGCGCAAGTGTTGGTAATTCAATTTTTACGATATTTTTTTGCATTGTGACTCCGATATCCTTGTTTAAAAAATACCGAAGCGATAGCGCTATTACGATGTGAATATTTACATGGTTTGTGCAAAAATGACGATAATACACAACAATGTTGACATTTTTAGCAAAGTATTGTTGTTTTACAGCATGGATAAACGCGAAATATCACAAATATTTAGAAATCGATTGAAGATACTAATAGAGCGCAGACAGGAATCAACTTCTGCCTTTGCAAGGCGATGTGGTTTGGATCGCTCAGCGCTTAGCCAATTTATTGATGAGTCTGTTGTGAGGCTTCCACGTGCAGAAACATTGAACTCCATTGCCGCTTCAGAAAATATCAGTGTGGATTGGTTGCTGGGCTTAAGTCAGGATGAAGGCAATTTGGGTGAGGTGGCTTCACTGCTCAATATTGAGCGTGGTGAATCTGGTTCGCACGACTCCATTTTAGCTGGCTGGCAACGTGAAGCAGTTGGATACAAAATCAGATATTCACCCAGTTCGCTCCCTGACCTTTTGCGAACAAAGGCTGTAACTGAATATGAGTTTAGTGCCAGCAAGGATGCCTATGCAGATGTAAAGGCCGATGTTTCTCAACAGCAGCTGGACTATACGCGTCTGCCTGAAACAGACATGGAAGTTGTCATGCCTTATCAAAGGTTACAAAATCTTGCAGAAGGAGTTGATATTTGGCGTGATCTGGCAAGAGGCGCACGACAAGCCCAGCTTGAGCATATCGCTCATTTGCTGGAAGAGCTTTACCCAACTTTTCGTTTGTTCCTTTATAATGGCCGCGTGCATTATGCAGCACCCTTTACAGTGTTTGGTCCCCAAAGGGCTGCTGTTTATTTGGGCGATATGTATATGGTAATTAATGCAGTGGAGCATATCCGCGATCTTACAAAGCGTTTTGATAATGTTATCCGCATTGCAGAGGTGTCGCCAGACCAGGCTGCCCAATGGGTGCGGGATTTGAAAGTGATTTAAGCTAATCCCTTTTAATCTACAGTTTGAATCGGTCAGCGGGCTTGGTCTCAAGAATCAATCACATAAAAAAACAGGCATTGAAAAATAAATTTCAACACCTGTTAGTTGCCAGATTAAAAATCAATATTAGCTACGCATACCCAGTACTTTAAGAGTGCTGATTGTCAGACCACCTGTTGGAAGGTTGTTATCTCTTTGAAATTTGCTAATTGCGTTTTGGGTAGCAGGACCAAAGTTTCCATTGGGTACGGCACCGCCGAGACTGTAACCTGCATTAACAAGCCTTTGTTGAAGCTCAAGAACGACTTCAGGCGTAGTGTTTGTTTCACAAAGGATTTCGCGCCATTCAACAGCTTCCTTGGAAACAAGCTGCCTCTTTTCAATAATTTGTGTTTTTGGTGGCGTCATTATTTCTTCATATGTAGCCGGTTTAACCATTTCGCGGACCGTAATTGTCTCATACTTGGCAGGAATGACTTTCTTTACAGTCTGCGGAGGTGTTTTCATCACGCGCTTTTCTCTAAGATCGTATTCAGCAGGAATAACCTCTTCTATTGATTGGGCAGGTGATTTCATAACCACTTTTTCAATCGTTGTATATTCTGCTGGAATCTCAACCAGACACATGATTTCACCAGTTGCCTCATTAATTTTTTCGAATGGGCCGCGACCCTTTTTCCATTCAACGCGAGCAGGTGAGACGAGTACTTTTTCACTTACCGTTTCGAAAACTGCAGGAATTACTTTTTTAACCTTGCGTTCAGCTTGTACCAAAACCTTGATTTGTTGTACTTCATATTCTGCCGGAACAATTTCAAGCTCAAAACTTTCTTCTTCGACAAGTACCTGCTTTTGGACATCAATATATTCTGCTGGAATTTCCGTTACCGAAGTAGAAGCGGGTTGCACAGTTACTTCTGTAGGAGCAGTTTGATAAACTGAAGGAATAAGAACCTTTGCATAGCACTCACCGGCTTTTGCATTTGCAGGCGGCAACTGTTGTGCATAGGCAAGGTTGCTTGAGGTTGCCAAGCAAAAAATACCTGAAGCAATTATAGTTCCCTTATATAAGTTTTTGAAATTAATTGTTATTTTGCTATTCGTCATTTATTTTCTCCCAGTCCCAAATTTGGAGAACCCCAGTTTATTGGATTCCTGTTTATTTATCCAAGGGAGCTATAGCAAAGGAAAAGCCTTACGTTAAGGAAGTGTTAACCATTTTTAAAAACATGGTTAACAAAGTTGAGTTTATTCAAGGGGCATAAGTTCTAGTCCAGTTTCAAAGGCCCTCTCCAATAGAAGTGCGACGCTTTTTAGATCCTGTTGAACCATTTAAAAAATGAATGTGTTTATCTGTAAATCCAAAATAGCCCAATGTACCTGTTTGCCATATGTTGAGCATTGATTTTTCAATCTCTGCATAAGGTTGCCAGCTCTCAGGGTTTGCGCCTGCAGGTATTAGCATAACTGCAGTTCGATCTTTTTGCAGCGATTTATTGTGATTATCAAGTTGATCATAAGCCCAGCCCCATGACCAAACCCGATCAATCCACCCTTTAAGCATTGCGGGCATCCCAAACCAGAATAACGGAAAAACCATACAAACAGCATCACACTTATCGATACGGGTTTGTTCTCTCACAATATCTGCTGGAGTAGGCAAGCCTTCATCTTGCGCGAGATCTGCTAATGACCATCTGGGGTCAAAATCTTCAGCATGCAAATCAGCAAGTTCACTCGTATGCCCTGCCTCCTCAACGCCATTCATAAAGTGTCGTGCAATCGCATGGCTAAATGAATTTTTATCAGGATGGCTAAGAACGACAAGAACATGCATTACTAATTAATAAATCCGCCCGCTCGTAATGCCTGTGTAATATCTTCTTTCAAATCCGCAGGGTCTTCAAGGCCAACATTCAGGCGAACCGGAATGCCATCGCCAGTGCCTTTGGCAATTTTGCGATCTGAAAGATTTACCAAAACTGCAAGGCTTTCATAACCTGCCCAAGAGTACCCGCGCCCAATCAAATCAAGCGCATCATAAAAGCGTGCAGCCTTATCTATATCGTCCGTTTTTAACGTGAAGCCAAATAAACCGGTTGAACCCTTAAAATCGCGCTTCCATAAATCATGTTGCGGGTGAGATGGAAGGGCGGGGTGTAAAACTGTTGCAATGGCAGGATGTGCTTCCAGCCATTTTGCCATTTCAATGGCATTCTTCTCATGTTCACGAATACGCACACCCATGGAGCGTATGCCGCGCAAGGTTAGATAGGTATCATCCGGACTTGCACAACATCCCATAATACCATGATGCGCGTGTAATCTCTTCCAGCACTTTTCATTTGCTGAAACCGAGCCAAGAACAAGATCTGAATGCCCGGCAGGGTATTTGGTAAGTGCATGAATCGAAATATCAACACCATGTTCCAAAGGCTTGAAATATAAGGGTGTTGCCCATGTGTTATCGATCATGACTATTGCATTACGGGCATGCGCTGCCTTACAGATTGCAGGTATGTCCTGAATTTCAAATGTATTGGAACCTGGCGACTCCGTGAAAATAACGGACGTATTGTCTTTAATCAGGTTAGCGATGCCTGCCCCTATAAGAGGGTCGTAATATTCGACCTCTACTCCCATACGTGCAAGGACGTGATTACAAAAATCACGTGTTGGGCCATAACAACTGTCAAGTACCAAAAGATGATCGCCAGCGCTTACGAAGGCTAAAAGAGGAATTGTAACGGCAGCAAGGCCTGATGGAACCAAAACTGTTCCTGCAGAACCTTCCATTTCATCAAGTACTTCACAAAGTGCATCAGTCGTAGGCGTACCGCGTGTTCCGTAAGTATACTTCTGAGAACGGGTTCGCATGGTTTCATAATCGGGATAAAGTACGGTGGATGCATGCACCACAGGAGGGTTCACAAAGCCATGATAATCTTCCGGGTGATTCCCTGTATGAGTGAGTTGCGTATCAAGCTGATATGCTTTTGTCTTTGATTTACCAGCTTTAATGTCGCTCATTATAAAATTCCTAGCACTAAATAAAATTTTCCAGTTGTTACCCAAAACAGAAAAACAGTGTTTTCGCAATAAAATCGTCCGTAATCAGCATTTTTTACCTCAACTTTTGTTCATTTGTTAACAAACTAGGTTAAATTACGGCTTTTTATCGAAATTTCATTAGTGCAGCAAAATTTTACCCTTGACGTAAACGCCACAATGCAATTGTATGTGCAACATTGGTTTTGGGGGAGAATTCCACTTGTTGGAATGAGCTTTTATTTAAAAACTCGGAACGAAACCAACTTAATTGCCCACAGCAAAAACGCTGCGGGAGGAAACTTAATGGGTAACAGAAAAGGCTGTAATCTATGAAAAAAACTATCGTATCTGCGCTTGGCGTAGCTGCAATGAGCGTAACTGCGTTTGGTGCGTCCGCTGCAACTCTTGATGATGTAAAAGCCAAAGGCTTTGTACAATGTGGCGTGAGTCAGGGTCTACCTGGTTTCTCAAACCCGGATTCTGCCGGTAACTGGACAGGCATCGATGTTGACCTCTGCAAAGGCGTAGCTGCTGCAGTATTCGGCGATGCAACAAAAGTTAAATTTACACCACTTTCAGCCAAAGAACGCTTCACAGCGCTTCAGTCTGGTGAAATTGATGTACTTTCACGCAACACAACCTGGACAGCAACACGTGACACTACATTGGGTCTGAATTTTGCTGGCGTTAACTACTATGACGGTCAGGGCTTTATGGTTCGTAACGATCTTGGTGTTAAATCAGCTCTTGAGCTTTCAGGTGCATCTGTATGTACAAACACCGGTACAACTACAGAACTTAACGTTGCTGATTATTTCCGTGCCAACAAGCTTGAGTACGAAATTGTTGCATTTGAAAAAGCAGACGAAGTTGTTGCTGCATATGACGCTGGTCGTTGTGACGTGTACACAACTGACCAATCAGGTCTATATGCTCAGCGTTTGAAACTTACAAACCCTGCTGACCACACAGTTCTTCCTGAGATCATCTCAAAAGAGCCGCTTGGTCCGGTTGTTCGTCAAGGTGATGATCAGTGGTTCAACCTTGTCAAGTGGACACACTTTGCAATGGTAAATGCTGAAGAACTAGGCATTACATCTGCAAACGCAGAAGAAATGAAAAACTCGGACAACCCTGCTATCAAGCGTGTTCTTGGTACAGAAGGTGAATTCGGTGCAGCACTTGGTGTTGGCAACGACTGGGCATTCAACATCATTAGCCAGGTTGGTAACTATGCGGAAACATTCAACCGCAACGTAGGACCAGACACACCACTAGCAATTGCTCGTGGCACCAATGACCTTTGGTCAAAAGGTGGTCTACAGTACGCACCGCCAATCCGCTAAGGATTTTAATCATGATCAGGGCCAGTCATTTGACTGGCCCTGATTTTTATATGCGGCATCAGACCGTAAATACATAACAAAAGATTTCGCATTTCCGTAGAGCGCAAGCAACTTGCAGTTCCGGATTTGCACAGGGTGAGGGAACATGGCTGTAACTGATATGCCAAGCGGAGACGAGAAGCCAAAGGTAAAGCTTCTAAACGATCCAAAATTCAGATCTATGATATTTCAGGCACTTCTGGTTGTCTTGCTCGCATGGCTGGTATGGAGCATGATTGATAATGCCGCTACTAACCTTCAAAAAGCAGGCATTGCATCGGGGTTTGGTTTTTTAAGTACTGCTTCTGGTTTTGGGCTGAATTTCTCTCCATTCCTTGAGTACACTTCAAGTTCATCATTCATGCAGGTTTATTGGGTGGGGCTGCAAAATACTCTGGTTCTTGCAGTAATTGGTATTTTCTTTGCTACTATAATTGGTTTTATTATGGGGATTGCGCGTCTTTCCAATAACTGGGTAATCAGCAAGATTGCCTATTGGTATGTTGAGGTCATGCGAAACATCCCATTACTTTTGCAGATTTTTATTTGGTATAAAGGCGTGCTTGCAACGTTACCTACATCAAAAAATTCAATTGATCTTGGTGCATTAGGTTTCTTGAATACAAAAGGCCTATTTGCACCGCAGTTTATCTTTGGCGAAGGCTCAGGAGTAATGGGATGGGCTTTGCTTATTGCAATTGCCGTAACATTTGTGATTAATGGCTGGGCAAAAAAACGCCAAATGGCGACAGGTGAACGTTTCCCCGTGTTCTGGACAGGTCTTGGTCTTATTATCGGTTTGCCGATCTTAATGTATTTTATAATGGGACAGCCTGTAACGACTGAATATCCTACGTCTGGAAACTTTGGTCCTAGAGGCGGCATGCGCGTTATCCCCGAGTTCATTGCGTTGATTTTAGCACTTTCACTTTATACAGCTGCTTTTATCGCAGAAATTGTTCGTGCTGGTATTCTCGCAGTTAACCGGGGCCAAACAGAAGCATCTTACGCTCTTGGCTTGCGTCCGGGCCAGACACTACGCTTGAATATCATTCCGCAAGCAATGCGTGTTATTATCCCACCGTTAACAAGTCAGTATTTAAACCTTGCCAAGAACTCGTCACTAGCTGTTGCTATTGCATATCCGGATTTAACGGCTGTGTTTGCAGGAACGGCATTGAACCAAACAGGGCAGGCGGTTGAAATTATTGGTATGACCATGTTGACCTATCTTGCGATCTCATTGGTAACCTCGCTCTTTATGAATTGGTATAACGCCAAAAATTCACTCGTTGAGCGATAGAGGAAAAGTTATGAGTAATACAAAAAATAGCATTAGCTTTGTCCGTGCCGAAATGGTTCCAGAAATGGCGCCACCAATAAACGAGTCTGGTGTTTTGGGGTGGATGCGGAAAAACTTATTTTCAAGCATACCGAATACTATTCTGACATTATTGGCACTCTACATATTATATCTTATCATTCCAGGTATGATCCAATGGGTTTTAACGGATGCGGTATGGTCAGGTGAAAGTAGATTGGCTTGTGCAACAATAGCCCAAGGTGGTGAACTGCCTAATGACTGGAAAGCAGCATGCTGGCCTTACGTAGGCGCTTATTTAAAGCTCTTCATATACGGTCGATACCCAGACGCAGAGCTTTGGCGCGTAAACATGGTACTTATCATGTTCTTTGTTGGTCTTGTTCCATTGTTGATGCCTAATGTTGGTTTCAAACGTGAAAATCTTGTTTTCATGCTTGTTATTTTTCCGATTGCTTCATTTGTATTATTATCAGGTGGCAATCTGGATTTGAACGGTTTTCTATTGCCAGATGCGATAATGGGGCCATCAGAGTTCAAATTTTGGGTAGATTTCTTAATTCTTTCGTTAATTATTTGCGGTGTCGTCTGGGCTTATATGAATGCTACAGACACAGACCCAAAACAAGCTGTGACCATTACAGCGATTACAATGGCGGTGCTTGCTGTCATTCTATTCGTCATGTCCGTAGATTTTGGTCTTGAGCCAGTTGAGACAGACCGTTGGGGTGGATTTGTGATGACCCTGGTGATTGCTGTTACTGGTATCGTAGCAGCGCTTCCTTTGGGTATCTTGCTGGCACTTGGCCGTCGCTCAGACATGCCTGCGGTAAGTCTGTTTTCGGTTATCTTCATCGAATTCTGGCGCGGTGTTCCACTTATTACAGTGCTCTTCATGTCTTCTGTCATGTTGCCACTTTTTCTGCCAGATGGCGTGACTTTTGATAAATTGCTTCGCGCTCTAATCGGTGTGGCCTTGTTTTCATCTGCATATATGGCGGAGGTCGTACGTGGTGGCATGCAGGCTATTCCCAAAGGGCAATATGAAGGTGCCATGGCTGTTGGCCTTAACTATTGGCAGTCCATGCGAATGATTATTCTGCCACAAGCCCTGAAGATTGTTATCCCGGGTATCGTGAATACATTCATTGGCTTGTTCAAGGATACAACGCTTGTATCCATTATTGGCCTTTTGGACTTCCTGGGCATAATTAACTTGTCACATTCAGACTCAACTTGGGCAACCCCTGTGCAGGCCATGACAAGTTACGTCTTCTGCGCATTCATCTTTTTCCTTTTCTGTTTTGGTATGTCGAGATACTCGATTTACATGGAAGACAGACTCAACACTTCTCACAGGTAGGTATCAATTATCATGGCTAAGGCAACAAGACCTGCAAAAATGGCTAAACCAAAATCACCGGATGATCTGAAGAAGATCAAGGGTGTAGGACCAAAACTCGAAGGCGTTCTGAACGGTCTGGGTATTTATACTTATGATCAAGTAGCACGCTGGAAAAAGGCTGAAGTTGAATGGGTGGATGATCATCTTAAATTCAAGGGCCGCATTGAACGTGATGACTGGATACCCCAATGTAAGGCGATGGCAAAGACATCTCCAAATAAAGCAAGTGGTTCAAAACCAGCGGCTAAAAAAGTTTCAGCACCTAAAACAAGTGCTGCAAGCAAGGCAGGTGCAAAAGCCAAAACGTCTTCGGCTTCCACGCGTAAATCACCACCAAAATCAGCTATAGCTAAAGCTGCGCCTGTAAAATCCAAAGCGGTTAAAAAACCAGCCACCAAAAAAACAACAGCTGCTAAAGTTGCTGCACCGGCAATGGCTGCAGCTGCGATAGCGGCTACTGCAAAACCTGCCAAAGCTGTAACCAAGGCCAAGACATCAGGTAATGGTGCCAAAAAACTTGTAGTATCTGATACAGATGTGGCAATTGAAATTACAGACATGAACAAATGGTATGGTGACTTTCATGTTCTGAAAGATATCAATCTGAAGGTTATGCGCGGTGAGCGTATCGTTGTTGCCGGGCCTTCCGGTTCTGGCAAGTCAACGATGATCCGTTGTATCAACCGTCTGGAAGAACACCAAAAGGGTCATATTGTTGTCGATGGCAATGAGCTTACAAATGATCTGAAAAAGATTGATGAAGTTCGTCGCGAAGTGGGAATGGTGTTTCAGCACTTTAACCTCTTTCCGCATCTGACAATCCTTGAAAATTGTACGCTTGCTCCAATTTGGGTTCGCAAGACCCCAAAGAAGGAAGCAGAAGAAATTGCAATGCATTTCCTTGAGAAAGTGAAAATTCCCGAGCAGGCCTTAAAGTATCCTGGTCAGCTTTCAGGCGGTCAGCAGCAACGTGTGGCGATTGCGCGTTCGCTTTGCATGAACCCGCGCATCATGTTGTTTGATGAGCCGACTTCTGCCCTTGATCCTGAAATGATCAAGGAAGTACTTGAGACCATGGTGAGCCTTGCAGAAGATGGCATGACGATGATTTGTGTAACTCACGAAATGGGCTTCGCTCGTCAAGTTGCAAACCGCGTTATCTTTATGGATGAAGGCCAAATCGTTGAACAAAACGAACCAGAAGCATTCTTTGATAATCCTCAGCATGAGCGCACAAAACTCTTCTTGAGCCAAATTCTGCATTAAGTCTTATGCGTAAAATAATCAAAAGAACGGGGCTGTTAATCGCAGCCCCTTTTTTAATTGTAGTGCTGTATCTGTTTTCAGCACTTATCGGAGGGCTGATACCATCAGGAAAATCAACACAAACCCTCGACGCGCCCTTGTTGAAACAGTCTGTTTATTTAACAGCAAACGCCCTTCATGCAGATATTGCCATCCCGGTAAACAGTTTGAGTCTGGAGAAATTTGCCTTCTTGAGACAAGCAGATTTCCCGCTTGACAATTCTGACCTTGAATATCTGATTATTGGTTGGGGTTCACGTGAATTTTATACAAGTACAGCCAATTATAGCGATATGAAATTGGGAACGATTTGGAGAGCCGCAACGGGTGATGATTCTGTAATGCATGTTGCTCCAGGTGGAGATCTTGCCCAGTCAGAAAATATGGTCAAAGTGCCCATGACAGAACAGGGTTTTGCCAAAATGCTGGATTTCATATTGGGAACTTTTGATCGCAAGGACGGGCAGCCAAAAATTCTTTCAGATACAACCTTTGGCTATGGTGATGTATTTTATAAAGCAAAAGGCTGGTTCAATATTTTTAACCCATGCAATGTGTGGGTTTCAGAAGCATTAAGCAAGGCTGGCGTTTCGAC
>CALFBM010000124.1 GCA_937951645.1 uncultured Rhizobiaceae group bacterium | reverse complement strand
TATTGCCTCTGCAATTGAGTTCCCTGCCTATGGTCAGGTGCGCACATCAAACGAACTACGTAAAGCTGGTGTATTTATCTCTGCCTCTGGTGTTCGTTCCATCTGGTTGCGCCATGACTTGGAAAACTTCAAAAAGCGTCTCAAGGCACTAGAAGCCAAGATTGCCAATGATAATGGTATCATCCTTACAGAAATGCAGGTGCAGGCTCTGGAAAAGAAAAAGCACGATGACGAGGCCTGTGGTGAAATAGAAACGGCTCATCCTGGCTATTTAGGCAGCCAAGACACGTTTTATGTTGGAACGCTAAAAGGTGTTGGGCGCGTCTATCAGCAAACTTATATTGATACCTATTCAAAGGTCGCGCACGCCAAACTGTACACGACCAAAACACCAATAACAGCTGCTGACATGCTCAATGATCAGGTGCTACCCTTCTACGAAGAACATGACCTTCCTGTTCTGCGTATCATGACAGATCGGGGAACAGAATTCTGTGGCAGACCCGACAAGCATGACTTCCAGCTCTTCCTTGCCATCAATGATATTGACCACACCAAAACCAAGGTCAAACATCCACAAACCAATGGCATTTGTGAACGTTTCCACAAAACTATACTGCAAGAGTTCTATCAGGTCACATTCCGAAAGAACCTATACGAAACGCTCGAACAGTTGCAGGCTGATCTTGATGAATGGATGCATCACTACAACACTAAACGAACCCATCAGGGGAAAATCTGTTGCGGAAGAACACCCTTCGAGACTATGATTGAAGGGAAAGAAATCTGGAAGGAAAAGTTCGTAAACCAAATCTGACCTGACAGATCACCGCCACAAAATGGCTAACTGTCAGATCAAGTCTGAACTTCTACAGTTTATTTGCACTAAGAAAGCTCGCTGACATCGCCGAACGCGCTACCAGACTGCGCCATACTCCGTAATTAAAAACCTTTAGTCCTGCCTGGTTTGATCCAGCAGGCGTTTGCACTCCAGTAGTTCGTGCAAAGTCGATTGCAGCACTTTTAAATCATCTTCACCAAGGTTTGTACCTTCATCACCGACATCACTCCCCCTTGCACGACCTGTTATACGCCCAATAATGCCTTTACCCTTGGCAGGCTTTGCTTGCGCATATTCAGCAACATCAACAGCTTCTTGTTGTGTACCATGCATCGGTTCTTCATGAATCAGATTAGCAAGTCCTGCTTCAGGCATTTCACCTTTGCCAAAATCAGTTGCAAGCTTATTGCCCTGCTCTTTCAAAAGGCGCTGCACACCACGAATAGTGTAACCCTCATCATAGAGCAAGCCTTTGATACCACGCAGCAAATCAACGTCTTCAGGGCGGTAATAACGGCGTCCGCCACCACGTTTCATTGGTTTTATCTGATTGAAACGGCTTTCCCAAAAGCGCAAGACATGCTGCGGCAGGTCAAGTTCATCTGCTACCTCACTGATGGTGCGAAATGCATCGGGGCTTTTACTCAACAACACTCTCCACTAAACAACCTTATGACACTACTTGATGAGGTCCGGAGAAATGATTATTTTTTGTGGCCTTTCAAAACAGCCTCTTTGAGGATGTTGGAAGGCTTGAAAACCATTACCCGGCGGGGCGTAATTGGAACTTCCTCACCAGTTTTCGGATTTCTTCCAATGCGCTCATTTTTACTGCGCACCAGAAAGGATCCGAATGAAGAAAGCTTAACTGATTCTCCCTCGACAATCCTATCACTAATAATATTCAGGAATGTCTCCACAAGTTCTGATGATTCAATTCTGGAAAGACCAAGTTTTTGATAAACTGCCTCACTCAAATCTGTACGCGTAATTGTTTTTTGGTTCATGACAATGCTTTACTAATTATAATTTACTTACCAGCGCCCCAAAACCCTAATAATAAAAATCAACTAACGCCTGATTAGCGGTTAATTTTTATTATTCACGAAACCTAATCTATTTTTTAAAAGCAAACAAGGGTTTGCTATCGTTCTTTTAGGTTTTCATTCATACATTAATATTTGTCTATTTTACCATCGCAGCAATACTGAACCCCATGTAAACCCGCCACCCATTGCTTCCAGCATGATGATGTCGCCACGTTTTACACGTCCATCCTTTAACGCTGTATCAAGCGCGAGAGGAATAGAAGCGGCAGATGTATTGCCATGTTTATTGACTGTGATAACCACTTTTTCTGGTGCTATGCCCAGTTTTTTGGCGGAAGCATCAATAATACGCTTGTTAGCCTGATGCGGTATAAACCAGTCAAGGTCATCTGAACTCAACCCTGTTGCGTCATAGGCTGCAATAATTACATCAGTTATCATTCCCACTGCATGGCGAAAGACCTCTTTACCTTCCATACGCAAGAAACCGGTTGTTTGTGTTGAAGAAGGTCCTCCATCTACGTAGAGCTTATCTTTATGCGACCCGTCTGAACGAATGTGACAGGTTAAAATACCCTGATCATCAGAAGTTCCGGCTCCTTCTTTTGCCTCAAGGACAACCGCACCAGCACCGTCACCGAAAAGTACGCAAGTTGTACGATCTTTCCAATCCAGAATGCGAGAGAATGTTTCTGCACCGATCACAAGGATGCGTTTTGCCTGACCTGAACGGATATATTGATCAGCTGTTGTCATGGCAAATACAAACCCTGAACACACAGCCTGGGTATCAAAGGCAGCACCGTGCTTCATGCCCAATCGGTGTTGCACTTCCACAGCAGTTGCCGGGAAAGTATTATCCGGGGTTGAAGTTGCAAGAATAATCAGATCAATACCATCTACACCAATACCAGCATTTTCCAGTGCAGCACGCGCTGCATGTTCTGCCAAATCTGCTGTTGTCTCACCTTTTGCCGCAATATGACGCTGCTCAATACCCGTACGCTGGACAATCCACTCATCGCTTGTATCAAGAAATTCCTCAAACTCGGCATTTTTCATTGCCTTGGCTGGGATGTATGACCCACATCCCATGACGACTGATCTTATCATTTCACACCCCAGATACTCATGTCACTTCACTATCCTGCTCAAGCCTAATTCGGATATCTGCAAACTCATCCAAATCTGCTTCAATTTTTGCCAACAAACCGTTAACTGCCATATCGTAACCAAGTTCGATTGCAGACGCAAAACCCTCGCCATCTGTACCGCCATGACTTTTAATAACAACGCCATTCAGACCCAGCAGGACAGCACCATTAATTTTACGCGGGTCCATTTTCTGGCTCAATTGATCAAATGCACTTTTTGCAAAAAGGTAGCCGATTTTTGCCAAAAGAGTTCTGCTCATCGCAGCTTTCAGGTATTCACCAATTTGTTTGGCAGTTCCTTCAGCGGTTTTAAGTGCAATATTACCTGCAAATCCTTCAGTTACCACAACATCCACAGTACCCTTGCCAAGATCATCGCCTTCTACAAAGCCATGATATTTCATGTTTTGCATATTTGCTTGGCGCAAAAGGCGGCCAGCTTCCTTAACGGCTTCAACGCCCTTTACTTCCTCAACACCAATATTGAGAAGACCGACACTTGGGCGGTCAAAATCCATCAGCGCACGCGCCATCGCAGCGCCCATGACAGCAAATTCAATCAATTGATCCGCATCAACGCCAACATTTGCACCGACATCCAAAACCACGCTTTCGCCTGAAAGCGTTGGCCAAATTGCAGCCATTGCCGGGCGCGTAATACTGGGTTGTGTTCTCAAACAAAACTTGGACATTGCCATCAGCGCGCCTGTATTGCCCGCAGATACACATACTAATGCTTCCTGTTTTTTAATTGCCTCTATAGAGCGCCACATGCCCGACTTGCCGCGCCCACTTCTCAGGGCTTTGCTGGGCTTGTCATCCATCGCGATAGAAACTTCACAATGATGAAAATTGGTGACGGCCCTTACATTTGGAAAACGGTCAAGCACAGGCATAACCGTTGGCTCATCACCATAGATTTCAAACTTCAGATTTGGTCTGCGCACAAGCGCAATATCAGCGCCAGAAATAACAGTTTCTGGGCCATGGTCACCCCCCATGGCATCAAGGGAAATAGTAAGCTCTTTTGTCATGCTCGAAGTTTCATACTTTCTGTATTCAGTAAGATATAAACTGATTTGAGGTCACTTATTGCTTTTTTTTTCAGTTATCAACGCTTTGAGATCAGAAAACGGCCTGTGTGTTGGTTCTGAAGATATTTCCGGCACTTCTTTTTGTGCAGGATCATTTGCCTCTTCCATACTATTTGCCCTTGGGAAAGGATTTATAGCAAGAATCATTTCCTCAATAACAACATCCCACAAATTGATTGTGTCATTCTCAATTATATCAGGCCAATCCGCTTCCGGATCAAGGATCATTTCACCATCAATGATTTCCGGCATCTTGTAATCACTGCTACGCTCAGGCAGGAATTGGCGTTCAAAACCACCTTGAAGCTTGCTTATAACAGGTTCCAGCGTTGCAATACATTCTTGCTCTACCTGCGCGCTAAAATCACACAGCACGGAAACGCCATGCTTGCGCCATCGCTTGAATCTGAAACTTGCCTGCAGGTTTTTAAAGGCAATAACACCACAAGCCTCTGCCGCTTGAATGCTTGCTTTATCATCAACTGGCAGAACCAGCTTTTGCGAAGGAGAAGGCAACTTGCCTAAATTCACCAGAAATTCGAGTGCGCTACTCATTGTGATATACTTTCTGGCGATAACCAGTTTAATTCTCCTGACAGTACAGCCTTGATATTCTGGCTTTGCAGATGGTCTTCGGTCTGAAGCATGTAGCTGGTTAACAAAGCCGGATTGGCATTTTCAACATCAGCCAAATACCGGTTTGATACCTTATCCATTACCTCATTTTTGTTTCTGGTATTGATTGCCTCATCAAAATCATCAATTTGACCATAAAAACTTCGAATCATTTTCTTTTTCTTTTTGGGCACGCTGGTATCCCCAATACCCAGTTCTCTTAAAGCGCGCTCAACATCATGTACGTATAAATCAAATATTTCCTGGCTCAAGTCCTGGGCTATATCACTGCCTTCTTCCCTGAATCGCCTTGCAAGCAGATAAATATGCAAAGACAATATATCAAAACGCCCCATTACAGTATCGGGAATGCCATAATCCGTAAAAAAAGCTGCGGAACGGGCGTGGGTCATAACGCTGCCATAAAGCTGTTGTGGAATTGGCTGGGATGAAGACTTTTTAAAAAGTGCCGATAACATAAGAGATTACTTTTAAATATGAGTTCTGATTAATTTTCAACCTTTAACAGGCTACAAACCGAACAGTTGAAAACTTGTTCATACTCATATAATCACTCAGATGGAAATATCGAGCATATAATTTGCGGGGCTTGGGAATGTCGGTAAAAAAAGAAGTGACTAAAAAACCTATCTTGAAAGCAATTGCAATTTCACTTGTTTCCCTGTCCGTTTTGGCAGGTTGCATTGAACAACGCGTTATCAATAACGGTGCAATCATTTCTCAGGATCAGCTTGATCTTATTCCGGTTGGTTCAAGCCAGGATCAGGTTATACTGGCACTTGGCTCACCTTCCACGACTGGCCAGTTTGGCAATGAGGTATATTATTACATCTCACAAAAGCGTGCAAAAACCTATGAATTTGAAAAACTAAAACTCATAGACCAAAAAGTGCTCTCCGTTTATTTTGATGAAGAGCAGACCGTAAGTCGCATTGCAAATTACGGTGTACAGGATGGTCGTGTGTTTGATTTCATCACACGCACAACCCCAACCAGCGGGGAAGAGTTTACCTTCCTCAAGCAATTGCTTACTGGTCGTGCAAGCCCGGCATCTGCCCTGCAAAATGGTCAACGCCCGCCATCAGTGGGTCAGGGCCAAGGTGGCTTTTAAAAAGGTTTAATTTGATGATTGCGGTTTTGGACTTTGCAACCTTAACCAAAACAAAGAGACAAGTGCCAAGCTTGCTATAGGGAATATTATCCAGTTTAAGAAATCCCATCCGTAGGTGTTTAATGTTTGACCCGACATTAAGGATGCAAATGCCACACTGCCAAAAATGATAAAATCATTGGCTCCCTGCGCCTTGTTCTTCTCTTCCGGGCTATAAGTATCTGTGACCATGGAAGTTGCGCCAATAAAACCAAAATTCCATCCCAGACCCAGCAAGATCAAAGACCCCCAAAAATGCATCAGCTCCACACCTGCAAGGGCAACGACACCACATGTAATCAATATGACAAGCCCTGTTGCAACAATGGTTTCCTTGCCAAATCTGGCAATCAAATGACCTGTAAAAAAGCTGGGAGCAAACATTGCCATGACGTGCCACTGGATACCCAGTGTTGATTGCTCAACTGTATGCCCGTGATGAACCATGGCAAGTGGTGCGCCCGTCATGACGAAAGACATCAGGCCATAAGCGCTTGTCCCGCAAATGACTGCTACCAAAAAGCGCGATTGCAGGACAATTTCAGATAATGGCCTGCCCGTGTGCTTCGGATTTTGGTCTTCCTGACTTCCAAGGTTTGACGGATTAAGAAACATCAAAGCAACAAAGCTCAATACGAACAAACTCGTTGCCATGTAAAATGCACTCGAGAATGGTGCAGATAACCCACTTGCATAAATAACAATTTGCGGTCCAATAATTGCAGCTGCAATCCCGCCCAGCATAATGGTTGAAATTGCTTTTGGCTTAAATGCCTTGGTACCACGATCAGCAGCTGCAAAGCGGTATTGCTGGACAAAACCACTTGCAACGCCATTAATTGCAAGAGCACCACAGAAGTACCAAAAAGCTTCAATTGTAATTGCAAGGCCTGTCAGAATGAGGCCTATTACACCAATTACTGTACCCAGCATAAACCCGCGTTTTCTACCCAAATGCTTCATAACCCAATTGGCAAATAAAGCACCGATTGCAACACCAACATTATAAGCCGTAACAGGTGCAGTAGCCAATGACTTATCGGGTCCAAGAAGTTGACTCCCAACCAGGCCACCAAGCGCAATGTTAATTGGCGCTGATGATGCACCCAAAGCCTGACAAAGCAAATAAAGCCTTACATTTTTCTTTGCGATTGCATTTTCTTGTTCGTCAGTAAGAGCGGGTACCAGCGTCAGCGACTTTCTCCAGAATGATCGTAACTTGTTTTATCAAACTCAATCACTTCACCAGAGGTGTCAAACACCTTTACACCTTGCCCACTATTGATTGTTCCAATACGTGAAACGGGGAATGGCAAAATTGAAATTTCCTTTTCAAGTTCGATGCAATCTGCCGGGTTTGCTGTAAATAAAATTTCGTAGTCATCCCCGCCCGTTAGCGCTGTTTCCAGATAATTTGATTCACTTTCAAATAATGACAAAACCGGTTTTGAAAACGGGATTTTGGTTATTTCGACACTTGAAGATACACCTGACGCAAGACAAAGCTTTTGCAAGTCGCCCACAAAACCATCAGAAATATCCATGGATGCTGTTGCAAATTTTTGAATAAACCCGGAAAGTTCAACACGAGGCTGCGGAACCTGATAACGATTAATGAGATATTTGCTGTCTTCGCTGCTTAACGCTTTAAATTTTTTCTGCCTTGCAAAAAGCCCCATGGCGCTGTCGCCAATATTCCCGGTGACATAAAGGACATCATCCGGCTTTGCACCCAATCGCGAGACATATTGATTATAAGGCAACTCTCCGATTGCAGTGATTGAAACAACAAATCCGGCACCCGTTGCAAAAGTATCACCGCCCGTCAATTCAATGCCATATACCTCACAGTCCTCATGCAAGCTTTTGGCAAAATCAGCCACCCAAGCCTCGGACCATGAGTTGCCCAACCCCAGGGCAAGTGAGATGTATTGTGGTATCGCACCTTTTGCAGCCAAATCAGAAAGATTTACGCGCAAGGCTTTTTTGGCAATCAGCTTAGGCGGATCATCTTCAAAGAAATGTATACCTTGCGCAATTGCATCCTGTGTAATGACAAGAGACGTATTTTGTGTGGGAATTATTTCTGCAGCATCATCACGCAGGTTATAAGCCCCCTCGCTTGCAAAAGGGGCAAAATATTTTTTTATTAATGAGAACTCGCTCACCCTGGTTTTATTCTGGCGGGAATTCATCTTCTCGCAACTCCCGCGCAATGCGGTTTAAAACGCCATTTACCAAGCGTGGTTCATCTTCTTCAAAGAAGGCCTTTGCAACGTCAAGATATTCATTAATCACTACTTTCGCCGGTACATCCTTGCGCTTCAACAACTCAAATGAGCCACCACGCATAACAGCGCGCAGCAATGTATCAATACGCGATAATGGCCAATCTGCTGGTAGTGCATTATTTATCATGGGGTCCAACTCATTTTGAAGCTCCACAACACCTGCTACAATACCTCGAAACCAACCCAGATCAGCCTCCAGATATGTATCGCCGTCAACTTCTTGCCCAATACGAAGGTTCTCATATTCTTGAACGACTTCTCCAACAGGCGAGCTTGACAAATCCATTTG
>CALFBM010000123.1 GCA_937951645.1 uncultured Rhizobiaceae group bacterium | reverse complement strand
ACCCCTCAACCCAGAACTTAACCAGTGCCGACGATATCGCCTTGTTTGGTGGGCAGATCAAACCGTCGGGGTGCGTTTCGTTCATCATTAGTTTTACTTCATCACGCGAAAACCAGCGGCAGTCTTCCAGCTCTGTTGCATCCATGTTGATCTCTTCTGAAATTGCCTCGCCATAAAGCCCCAACATGAGCGAATGCGGAAATGGCCATGGCTGGCTGGCATGATATTTGACACGCCCAACCCTTATACCGGATTCTTCAAATGTCTCACGACGCATGGCATCTTCCATGGTTTCACCAGGTTCCACAAAACCAGCAAGGGTTGAAAACCACCCTTCAGGGAAATGTGGACTGCGTCCCATCAAACATTTATCTTGCTTGACAGCCAACATGATCACAACCGGATCAGTACGCGGAAAAAGCCTTCCATCACAAGAAGGGCAATCGCGACGATACCCCCCTATCGCACTTTTTGATTTTGTGCCGCACTTCCCGCAATATCGGTTTTGTGAATTCCAGAATAACAACCCGCCAGCTTGTGCGATTGCACCTGCATCTTCTTCGCTGACCGAACCCGAATACAACAGACTGCGAAGATCATAGGCGACCCAGGGCTCTTCCAATGATTCCAGATCGACATCAACAGGAAGCGCAATTCGCATTCCCTCTTTTGCCTCACCCAGCAAAACTGCACTCTCTTTATTTACACCAAAACGCTCAGCTTCCGCCATTGAGAAAAGTACTTGAACACGATCAGCCTTGTGCAAAATCACCTTGCCTTGCACAAAAAGATAATAGCGCGTTTTGTCATCGCAAAATGCATTTACAATACTACTTTCATCACGGTTTTCTGCATCCCGTATCAGCGTATTATTTGAAAATCCGACAAGCGAACTTGGCTCGAGATGCGGTAAACTATTAAAGTCGATTGTCATGAGAATCCTTATGAAAATGCAGACTTGAAACTTTCTATAAAAGTAGTCGCACTGTCAACGTCATAAGGTTCACGCGTCCCAAACCCCCAAACAGGACCAGGCCAATTAGCGTCCCCCTCATTACGGGCAACTACATGAATATGAAGTTGACGCACCATATTACCAATTGAGGCAATGTTGATTTTCTGGCAACCTGTCATCTCTTTGAGTGCAGAAGCAACGCGTGCAACCTCATCATCAATCATGATGCGCTGACCTTTTGTAAGCACATGCCATTCTTCTGCACCCGCAATGCGGGGTACAAGAACAAGCCAGGGCCAACGCGTATCATCAAGCAGGCGGAGTGAACAATTCTCCAACTCACATACCAGATGCGTATCAGCCTCAAGCCGTTCATCAAGTTTGAAATCAGTCATTCTAATCGCCTAACTGTAAAGGCTTGGCGCACCCAAATGGGCGTGGATGGCGTTTACCTCATCACGACCAATATCAAGCTCAGTAGCAAGATCATGAAGATATTGCGCCTCTGCGCGCTTATCCAGATCAATGCCCACAAGAGACATAAGATAAACCTGCTGCTCAAGACCCCGTGGAACATTTGCAGCAAGACCTGCAACATCAATTGGCTTTTGTAATTCCTGGTTTACAAACTGTCGTTCTTCATGAGAAACATCACCCAGATGCTCCATAAGCTTGGCTTCTTCATCCGGGCTAATTTCCTTGTCGGATTTCATCGCCTGTATCATCGCACTTAACATCAACGCCGCAACGGCTTCCTGATCTGCAGAAGGTGCTACAGCAGGCTCATCCTGGCGTTCAATCGCCTCATTAAACATATCACCAAAAGATTCGTTTTTTGGGTTTGCCTTGCACCATCACCAATAAAGTCGCCAAAGATATCGCCAAGGGCATCACCAGTACCGGCACCACCTGTTCCGCGCGTTGACTGGCCACCAAGTTGTCCAAGCAAATCGCCTAATCCTCCGCCAGCCTGCCCACTGGCACTACCACCAAGTTTACCAAGAAGATCGCCAAGACCGCCACCTTGTCCACCTGCTCCTCCGCCAAGTTGGCCTAACAAGTCTCCAAGACCGCCACCAGAACCCGTAGGTGCCTGTTGTCCGCCAGAGCCTTTTTTCATAAGTCCTCCAACCCCTTTTGCAACTGCAATGCCAACGGCTACTTTTGCCAATGTTTTTAACAGACTCATAATTGTCACTCCCTTAGAGCATTTTCCAATATTTATATTTACATCATTACTTAAAGCAGTTTTTGCATAAACCAAAAAAATGCCCAATGTAAATTAATTCACCTTTAACCTTATAAATCTGGTTTTAATTGTAATAACGCTGTAAAATACCCATATGTAGATCACAGGATTTATATATTTATATCGGAGAGTTATATGTTTTTTGGATTTGATATTGCACTGGCAGTATTCGCTTTTCTCGTTATTTTGGTTATCTTTGCTGGTGTCAAACAAATACCACAAGGATTTAACTACACGGTCGAACGTTTCGGACGTTTTACAAAAACGTTAAAACCGGGTCTTAACATCATCGTCCCATTCATTGACCGTATTGGCGCAAGACTGAATATGATGGAACAGGTGCTGGACGTTCCAACACAAGAGGTAATTACAAAAGACAACGCAACCATTAGCGCAGACGGTGTAACATTCTTCCAAATTCTGGATGCAGCAAGAGCTGCATATGAGGTACGTGATCTTGAACGCGCGGTTTTAAACCTGACCATGACCAACATTCGTACCGTGATGGGTTCAATGGATCTTGATGAACTGCTTTCAAAGCGTGATGAGATCAATGACCGCCTTCTTCGTGTTGTTGATGAGGCTGTTTCTCCCTGGGGCATGAAAATTACACGTATCGAGATCAAGGACATTAACCCGCCGGCAGACCTGGTTGCTTCCATGGGTCGCCAGATGAAAGCTGAACGTGACAAACGTGCCAACATCCTTGAAGCAGAGGGCTTCCGCCAGGCTGAAATCCTGAAGGCTGAAGGCGAAAAAGAGGCGCAAATTCTTCAGGCAGAAGGTGAGAAGGAAGCATCTTTCCGTGAGGCGGAAGCACGCGAACGTCTTGCACAAGCGGAAGCAGAAGCAACACGCATGGTCTCTGAAGCAATTGCCAATGGCAATTCACAAGCCATCAACTACTTCGTCGCCCAAAAATATACTGAAGCACTTACACAAATCGCAAGTGCTCCAAATCAAAAGGTAGTCATGATGCCATTGGAAGCTTCATCCTTGATCGGTTCTTTGGGCGGCATTGGCTCAATTGCCAAAGATATCTTTGGGGATGATAATGGCAATAATGGCGGGAGTAATGGTGGCGCACCCAAAACGCCTAAAACACCAAAGTCAGGCGTTCCATTCTTCGGCAAGTCTGATGGCAACGAATAGACTGGAGGTTTAGATGGTTTTATCTTTTCTGCAAACACTAGGCCCATGGACCTGGGTTGCGATTGGCCTGTTTATTCTTGGCATGGAAATTATCATGCCAAGCACAATCCTGTTATGGCCTGGACTATCAGCTTTGGTCGTTGGGCTCATTACATTGATTTTGGGTACAGATGCTGCAATTTGGCCCTGGCAAGCCCAGGTTCTGGTTTTCCTTATTCTGTCAGTCATCATTGCCGTCGTAGGAAAACGCATAATGAAAAACAGAAAATACAATGAAAGCGACAACCCGATGTTAAATGAGCGCGGTGCGCAACTCATTGGCCAAACAGCTATACTATCAGCGCCTATTACCAATGGCATGGGTCGTATAAAAGTTGGCGATACAACCTGGCGCGTCAAGGGAAACGACACAAAAGCAGGCTCAAAGGTCAAGGTTGTGGACTATGATGCCGGAACGTTAATCGTCGAAACAGCTTAATTTATGCAACACCAATTCTGAGAAGATCATGCAGATGGATAATGCCTTCAGGCTTATTTTCTGCATCGGTCACAATCAAGGCAGAAATATTGTAACTGTCGAGTGTCGCCATAGCGGATGCAACAAGTGCTGTTCCTGTAATGGTCTTTGGATCACGGGTCATTAAATCATTAACCGACAGGTTTTGAAGATCCTTGTCAAGATTACGTGCAAGATCACCATCGGTTAAAATACCAACGAGCTTCCCGGCCACATCAATCACTCCCACACAACCAAACCGTTTATCAGAGAGTGTCATGACAGCGACACTCATTGATGTATCTTCTGCAACAAGCGGAATAGCATCACCAGTATGCATAACCTCGGCAACACTGGTTAGTTTAGAACCAAGTGAACCGCCCGGATGATAAATACCAAAGTCATCCGCAGAAAACCCGCGACTTTCCAAAAGAGCAACGGCAAGCGCATCACCAATAACCATCTGCATGGTCGTAGAAGTGGTTGGTGCAAGCCCGTTTGGACAAGCTTCTTCAACACTGGGAAGCTCAAGACATACAGTCGCCTCCTTGCCCAATGCAGATTGTTTGCTTTTCGTAATGGCAATCATGGGAATTGAAAAACGACTGGAGTATGCAATCACTCCTTTGAGTTCTGCCGTTTCACCAGACCAGGAAAGCGCAATGATTGCATCATCACGCGCTATCATGCCAAGATCACCATGGTTTGCTTCAGAAGAATGAACAAAGAATGCAGGCGTTCCGGTAGAAGCAAGCGTTGCAGCAATTTTTGTTCCTATATGACCGCTTTTGCCAACACCCGTTACAATAACACGCCCACCGATATCACGTATAATATGGCAAGCAGCATCAAAGGCTTCACCCATGCCATTTGAAAGCGCATCAGAAACAGCCTCAAGACCCCGACGCTCAAAATCCAGCGTACGTAAAGCGGATTCAATATTTGAAAAATTCGACATGCATTCTTTCCAATTTACAAGGCGTTTATTATGCCCAATTAAACCATTCATTAACCGTAAATGTTTACGGTTTGGCATGATTTTCCGCACTCTTGCGGCATCATTAAAGGACAATGGCGCAAATGTCCAAGACGGGCAAACACCTGAACAAATTATTTGTGGGTAGTCTACTTATGACGACCATGCTGACGCCTGTTTATTCACAAACTGTAGAGAATAATCAGGACCCTGTTTTCAGTGAAACGGTTCTCCAGACAGATGCCAGGCGCAGAAATGTTGATAATCTGTCAACTGCTGATGCAAGGCGAAACCAACTGTTGGGAATCACTGAACCCATAACCGTTGACACTACAGATGAACAGGCGACAATAACCAATACCCAACAAAGAGCGCAGCCGGTCAGTGCTGCAACTCCTGTTACAAATCCGGATGACCCTGACGGCTCAACACTTTCCAATATTGCAGCAGATCCCGTTCAAACAGGAACACCTCCAACACAGGATACAGATCCTTTTGAGCCAACAGGCATCAGGCTTGGAACTTACGATATGAATATTTCCCTGGAACAAGCCATTGGGTATTCCAGTAATGTGTCTGAGCAAGCTGGTGGCGAAGGGGGCGCATTTTCTGAAACATCTGTTTCTGCCGATATAACTTCCAACTGGTCGCGCCACGAATGGCAAACCAACGTCAACGGTTCTTACAGACGTCCATTTGATGATGATGAAATAAATCAACCACAATTACGCATTGATACAGCACTCAGACTGGACTTGATTGATGGTTACACATTAACAACACGTGGTTTTTATAATATCTCAACACAGGGCTTCACCAGCAGTACATTGGCACCGGGCGCTGTTGACAATCCTGTTCAGGAAAACTGGGGCGGTGGGGTTGAACTCCAAAGAACAGACCATAAACTGCAATTGACATTGCAGGGCGATATTGACCGCGATGAATTTCAACCTACAGATCTTGGTGGCGGGATCAGCCAAAACGAAGGCGACCGTAACAATAATGAGTATCGTCTAACTGCACGCGTTGGCTACGAAATCTCCCCTGCAATTACACCCTTTGTTGAAGGCGCGTATGCAATTCGCGATTATGACCAGGAAGCAGATCGCAACGGCAATGACCGTGATAGCGACATCTTTGAATTGCGCGGCGGTGTTGAAGTTGACCTGGGCGAAAAACTAAACGGAGAAATCGCCATTGGTTATGTCAATGAAAGCTTCGACGACCCATTGCTTCAAACCCTTGATGCATTCACTGTAAACGGTCAGTTGAACTGGTCACCTCAACGCGATACCCAGATCGGTTTTACACTTGGAACCACAACAAATAATTCAATCACAGCAAATGAAAATGGCTCTATCATTTATAACGGCAGGCTTGATGTACTTCGTCAAGTCACAGATCGCTTCTCGGTCAATGCGTTTGCAGATGCGCAAGTTGAAACCAATGACGACAATAATACAACATTGCAAATTGGAGTTGGCTCGGAATACTGGGTAAACCGATTTATGGCGATTACGTCAGAAATTGACTACCAACGTTTTCAAACAGACGCGCCAAATTCAAGCTTTGATGCAACTAGCGGACAAATCGGCGTAAGGTTACAGCGATAAGAAACGCGATAACACCCACTTCTTAAGATCGCTCAAAACCTCACCTCTAATCCCCGGGTCATCCAGGGCATAAGCAATATTGGCACGAATGAAGCCTGCCTTTGAACCACAATCAAAGGTTTCACCCTCAAATACATGACCGTAGAATTTTTGGCTTTTGGCCAATGTGAGCATGGCATCTGTAAGCTGAATTTCATTGCCGGCACCAGGTTTTTGTTTTTCCAGCAAATCAAAGATCTCGGGTTGAAGAATATACCGTCCATTAATAAAAAGATTGGACGGTGCTGTGCCCGGTGCCGGTTTTTCAACCATGCCTGTAACCTCAAACCCGCTAGCAACTTTTTCGCCTTTTTCAATTACACCGTATTGATGGGTTTCTTCCCAGGCCACTTCTTCCGTTGCAATAATATTGCCGCCTGTCTGATTATACAGATCAATCATGCCAGACGTGCAGCCCTTTTCATCTTTCATCACCATGTCAGGCAATAAAAGTGCAAAGGGTTCATCCCCTACCAGTTCGCGGGCACACCATACAGCATGGCCTAAACCGAGAGGTGCTTGTTGCCGTGTAAAGCTGGTTTCACCAGGTCGAGGCTGATATTGCGAAAGCGTTTCAATTGCTTCCTTTTTATCACGCTTTTCCAAGGTATCCTGAAGTTCATAGGCAAGATCAAAATGATCTTCTATAACAGCCTTGTTTCGGCCTGTTACAAAAATGAAATGCTCAATCCCTGCTTTGCGCGCTTCATCAACCGCATATTGAATTACAGGCTTATCCAATACCGTAAGCATTTCCTTGGGCACAGCCTTGGTAGCAGGAAGAAAGCGAGTGCCAAGACCCGCAACAGGAAAGACAGCCTTGCGAACGCGTTTCAATTCAGACATGGAAATAAACCCCAGTAAATAAAAGCAAATAAATATGTCATGTTTATGCCAATGTCTTCCTTAACAGAAGATGAAGCAATTCAATACAATTGCAACACCATTTTTAGCAAGACTCTAAGCAAAATTATATATACTAACTTAGGGTAAGGTGAAATAAGGTATGGGCTATGACAGTTTTAGTAACAGGCGGTGCCGGGTATATTGGTTCTCACATGGTTTGGGAACTATTGGACCACAACGAAGAAGTTTTAGTTGTAGATAATCTAACCACTGGTTTCGCATGGGCCATTCCGGAAGGTGTTACTCTTATCAAAGCTGATATTGGTGACCAGGATGCAATGGAAACCATCATCAAAGACAACAACATAAATGCCATCATTCATTTTGCAGGCTCGGTTGTTGTACCTGAATCATTAGAAAACCCACTAATGTATTACCAAAACAATACAGGCAATTCGCGCAACCTGATTGCAGCAGCTGTCAAAACTGACGTTAAGAAATTTATCTTCTCTTCTACTGCAGCAGTTTATGGAAACCCGTTAACGGAAGGTCCAATTAGCGAAAACGCCATTCTAAATCCCATGTCGCCATATGGTACGTCAAAATTGATGACAGAACTCATGATCCGAGACACGGCACAGGCGCATGACTTTTCATATGTCATTCTACGATATTTCAACGTAGCAGGCTGTGATGTTAAAGGCCGTACAGGTCAATCTACAGAAGGTGCAACACATCTCATAAAAGTTGCCTGCGAAGCAGCAGCAGGAAATCGTAGTTCCATGAAAATCTTTGGTACAGATTACGACACATCCGATGGCACTTGTATACGCGATTTCATCCATGTCGGTGATCTTGCAAACGCACATTATGAAGCACTTCAGTATTTAAGAAACGGCGGCAAGAAATTCACAGCCAATTGCGGGTATAGCCAGGGGTATTCCGTGCGAGAGGTTATTGATACAGTTAAACGTATTTCTGGTAATGATTTCCGCGTTATCGAAACAAACCGCCGCGCTGGCGATATCGAATCGCTTACCGCAAATGCCCACAGACTCATGAGCCGCCTGGATTGGCAGCCAAAACACAATGATCTGGACACGATCATTTCAAGTGCACTTGATTGGGAAAAGAAACTCCCTGGCTTGAAAAAAACAGCTTAACGAATTTCACAGAATATTTATTCTGCCGCCATAAATCCGTCCATTTATTCCTGACAGTCCAAGGTCTATGATGCCTTAAGCCTTTGATTCGCAACAAAACGCGGGTTCAAGTCAATTGGTGTAAATGCTGGAGGGTAGAATTAAATGACAATCAGGGTTTTTTCACACATCAAATATACTGGCATGGCCTTGGGATTATCCATGGCTCTATTAACAAGTCCAGCGTTTGCCAACACAGGATTTAAAAAATGGATAAGGGATTTTCGTGGTGTAGCAGCACAAAATGGCGTTCGTACCAGCACATATGATGCAGTTTTTGCAGGCATTTCTGCACCAGACCCTGAAGTAATCAAATCAGCTAATTTCCAGCCTGAATTCAAGTCCAAGGTCTGGGACTATATGGACAATCGCATAACAAAGTCTGCCATAGAAAAAGGTCTCGAAATGAAGGCCAAATATAAAAAATGGCTTGATATTATCGAAAGGCGTTTTGGTGTTGATCGTCATATTCTTTTGGCAATTTGGTCAATGGAGACCTCATATGGCGCAGCCTTGGAACGCGATTCTGCCTTACGAAGTGTTGCTCGCTCCTTGGCAACCCTTGCATACCAAGACAAACGACGCAGAAAGTTTGCCAGAAGCCAACTTATTGCAGCAATGAAAATTGTACAAAATGGCGATGTTTCTGCACGCGGATTAAGAGGTTCTTGGGCAGGTGCAATGGGCCATACACAATTCATTCCAACCAGCTATCAAACCTGGGCCGTGGATATTGATGGTGACGGAAGACGCAACATTTGGGAGTCTGTTCCGGATGCACTGGCATCAGCTGCCAATCTGCTGAAGAAAAATGGTTGGCGTTCCGGTCAGTCATGGGGGTATGAAGTTAAAACGCCGCCCGGATTTAGCGCCGCCAAGGTTGGCACATCAAGCAGAACACTTGGTCAATGGCAAAAAATGGGTTTAAGACGCATCAAAGGCCAGGCTTTCCCGGATAAAAACCGCAAAGCCAATATTAAAATACTTGCCGGTTCCAGTGGCCCTGCTTTTCTGATGACAAAAAACTTCTACGTGCTCAAGAGCTATAACAACGCTGATAAATATGCACTTGCCGTTGGTCATCTGGCAGATCAAATGCGTGGCTACGGCCCATTTGTTGTCGATTGGCCTCGTGGTTATATCCGTTTAAATGAGGCAGAGAGCAAGGAATTGCAGTCCCGGTTGCTTCAAAAAGGCTTTTATGACGGGGAAATTGACGGTAAAATTGGCGGTGGATCGCGCGCAGCCATCAAAGCTTATCAAAAAAGCGTAGGTTTTACTCAAGACGGCTATGCTTCCAAGAAAGTTTTGTCTAAACTAAGAGGCAGTTAAACCCGCTTGTTTTGTGTCGGTTGTGAGTAATTGAGTAAAGGTTCTGGTATTTAGGCCAGTTTGATGAATATGCTTCGTCGTTTGACATTATCAGTATTATTCCTAGTATGCCTTGGAATGGCAGTTCCAACAGTGCCTGTAATCAATATTGCCTTGGGGCCAATAATTGGTGTGGAAAAAGCTCAGGCACAGCAAAAGAAGAAACGTAAAACATTATTCGAGGTTCTGTTCAAGCGACGGAAAAAGAAAACAAAAATAAAGGTTGTAAAACCACCCCAGAAATTAAAAACCATAAAAAAAGCCAAGAAGACTAACCAAAAAAAGAAACGTTCTGCATCTTCAACACCTAACCAATCCAAACCCAAGGTTATTGCTGTTAAAAATGAAAATGCAGCCAAAATTCTGGTTGTAGGTGATTTTCTGGCTGGTGGCATGGCGCGAGAGTTGGAAAAACTCTATGCAGCAGATGCGAACGTCATTGTAATCAACAAATCTGATCCATCGTCAGGACTTGTTCGTGATGACGTTATAAACTGGCCAGAGCTTATCCCCTCACTGATAGAAGAATTCAAGCCAAGGGCCATTGTTACCCTGGTTGGAATGAACGATCGCCAGAAAATATGGAAATTTCCAGGACAACCTGAAAAGCTCTCTCCAGAGTGGCTGACTGAATACAATAATAGAGTCACCAAGATCGCTTCAATTGGTGTTAGCAACAAAATCCCTTTGGTGTGGGTAGGGCTTCCCCCCGTTCGCTCAAATAAAATGAATGCAGATTACTTGGTGTTTAACGAGATTTACCGCTCAAAAGTCGAAGTTGCCGCCAGTGGCGAATACGTGGACATTTGGGATGGTTTTACCAACGAAGAAGGAAAATTTGTAAGTGCTGGCCCTGATATCAATGGCCAGATCGTTAGGTTGCGCGGCAGCAAGGGTATAAACATGACCCGCGCAGGGCGCGCCAAACTTGCCTTTTTTGCTGATAAGGCCTTGCAGAAAATTGGGGTTGTTGGAAATCCTGAAGGTTTTGAGTTTGCATCGTTTGGAACTATCAGTCCAAATATTGCCCAGCCAAATATCCCCCAGTATGATCCGGCTACTACGGGTAAAACAATTATCATCCCTCTTGGATCCCCGGCACTTGACGGTGGTGACATACTGGAAGGCGAAAAAGATATTCTTGGCTCTGAGAAAAGCGAAGCCAGTGTCAGCTACACGTTGGTTGAAAAAGGTGAAGTGTACATACCTCGATCAGGCCGTGTTGATGCATCATGGGGGAAACCAAAACCTGATGCTCCAATCACAAGTCCTAAAGAAGTTCTAGAAAGTTCAAAGACATCCGGGACCGATATTAGCAAGAGATTGGCGCCAAAACCAAACGTCACACAAATTCAGCCCAGCATTGCCAATTAACATAGCTACCCTGCTAGCCGGGTTTATAACGGCAGGTCAGTGGTTCCCATTAAATCAAGATCAATTGCTCGCGCTGCCTGACGCCCTTCGCGGATTGCCCAAACCACCAAAGACTGTCCACGACGGCAATCACCTGCAGCATATAGACCATCAACAGAGGTCTTGTAGTGTTGCTCATCAGCCTGAATAGAAACATCCCCGCGGGAACTTGTCTTGAGCTCTGGAGACAATTCCGCAATGAATGTGTCTTTTAACGGGCTCCCAAAACCAATCGCGATAAACGCAAGATCCGCTTTCATGATAAATTCAGATCCGGGAACAGGTTGCCGTTTCTCATCAACACGAATACATTGAACACCAACAAGCTTGCCATTCTTGCCAACGAACTCCAGCGTTGCTGCCTGAAACTCGCGCTTTGCACCTTCAGCTTGAGAAGAAGACGTACGCATTTTTGTTGCCCAATACGGCCATACTGTCATTTTATCTTCACGTTCAGGTGGTTCCGGACGGATATCCAATTGCGTTACATTTACCGCACCTTGGCGAAATGAAGTACCAATGCAGTCAGAAGCAGTATCACCACCGCCAACAACCACAATATTTTTACCTGCTGCCCAAATCTCTTCGCAAGGCCACCCTGTACTATCAATCTGCTCACCACCTACACGACGGTTTTGCTGCACAAGGAATGGCATCGCATCATGAACTCCCACAAGATCAGCACCTGGGATATCAGTCTCACGAGGTGTTTCACAACCAGCAGCAATCAAAACCGCATCATGCGATTGTTTGATTTCATCAGCTGAAATATCAACACCAATATTCTTGCCATAATGGAAAGTAACACCCTCACCTTCCATCTGCTCAACACGCACATCTATATAATGCTTTTCCATTTTAAAATCGGGGATACCATAACGAAGCAAGCCTCCAGCACGGGTTTCACGTTCATAAACATGAACCTCATGACCTGTGCGTCCCAGTTGTTGAGCTGCAGCAAGGCCCGCAGGGCCAGACCCTATAATTGCAATTTTCTTGCCGGTTTTCTTCTCTGCAGGCTGGGGTTTGATAAGCCCCAGAGAGTAAGCTTTATCAGCAATTGCCTGCTCGATTGTTTTAATGGCAACAGGCTCATCTTCCAGATTGAGCGTACAGGCTTCCTCGCAAGGTGCAGGACAAATACGCCCTGTAAACTCGGGAAAGTTATTCGTGGAATGAAGGTTGATGGAGGCCGTTTTCCAATCATCAGAATAAATCAAATCATTCCAATCCGGAATTTGATTATTAACCGGACACCCCACGTCCCCATGACAGTAAGGAACGCCACAATCCATACAACGTGCAGCTTGTTTTATAATTTCATCATCAGACATCGGAATCGCAAACTCGCCAAAATGACGAACACGATCAGAAGCCGGTCGGAACTTTTTTACCTGACGGTCTATTTCAAGAAACCCTGTTACTTTACCCATAATATTTTCCCTACTCCGCAGCTGCTTTACCAAGGCGCATGTTTTCCATGTCGGTCAGCGCGCGGCGATATTCTACTGGCATGACTTTTACAAATTTTGAGCGATAGTTTTCCCAGTCATCCAAAATCTCTTTTGCGCGTGTTGAGCCTGTATAATGCATATGGCTTGTGATGAGCTGAAACAGACGTTCCTGATCATGACGTGTCATGTCAGATGTAATATCCACACGGCCCTTGTGTGCAAGATCGCCTCCATGGTGATGAAGTTTCTCAAGTAGCTCGTCTTCTTCCGGAACTGGCTCAAGTTCAACCATTGCCATGTTACAGCGTTTTTCAAATGTGCCCGAACGGTCCATGACATAAGCCACACCGCCAGACATGCCAGCAGCAAAGTTCCGCCCTGTACGACCAAGCACAACCACAACACCGCCTGTCATATATTCACAACCGTGGTCACCAACCCCTTCAACAACGGCAACCGCGCCAGAGTTTCGAACCGCAAAACGTTCACCCGCGACACCGCGGAAATAACACTCACCTGAAACTGCACCATAAAGAACGGTGTTCCCAACGATGATAGAATCTTCGGCTTTAAGCGTTGAATCTTCAGCCGGGCGAATAACGATACGCCCACCAGACAATCCCTTGCCAACATAATCATTGCCATCGCCTTGCAAATCAAATGAAATGCCTTTTGCAAGGAAAGCAGCAAAGCTCTGACCAGCTGTACCTTTGAGGGATACGGCAATTGTATCATCAGGAAGGCCTTCGTAGCCATATTTCTCAGCCAGTTTACCAGAGAGCATCGCGCCTGTAGAACGGTCTACATTTGAAATCGAAGTTTCAATCATAACAGGCATACCATCCTCAAGCGCAGGCTTTGCTTCTTCTATTAGCTTGCGGTCAAGAATGGTATCAATCGGATGTTTTTGAAGCTGGGTTTGATAGGTTTCCTCCTTGGCAGCATCCGGCTTGTAGAAGATACGGGAGAAATCCAGCCCCTTGCCTTTCCAGTGCTCAAGCATGTCACTTTTTTCAAGCAGGTCACTTTGACCAATAATGTCATCAAGCTTGGTAAAGCCCATTTCAGCCATGAGCTGGCGTACTTCTTCCGCAATAAAGAAGAAATAATTGATAACATGCTCAGGCGTTCCCTTGAAGCGTTTACGCAAAACAGGGTCTTGCGTAGCAATGCCTACAGGACAAGTATTGAGGTGGCACTTGCGCATCATCAAACAACCGGCAGCAATCAAAGGTGCCGTTGAAAAGCCAAATTCATCGGCGCCAAGCAGTGCTCCAACAATGACATCACGGCCAGTTTTCAATCCACCATCAACCTGCAAGCGAATGCGAGAACGCAGTTTATTAAGTACAAGCGTCTGTTGGGTCTCGGCAAGACCCAATTCCCATGGACTACCGGCATGTTTTAGCGAGGTAAGAGGTGAAGCACCTGTCCCTCCGTCATAACCGGATATCGTAATGTGATCTGCACGTGCCTTGGCAACACCGGCAGCAACCGTGCCAACGCCTATTTCGGCAACTAGCTTGACTGAAATATCTGCACGCTCGTTAACATTTTTCAAATCGTAAATTAGCTGAGCCAGATCTTCGATTGAATAAATATCATGGTGCGGTGGCGGAGAAATAAGTCCAACACCCGGTGTCGAATGACGGGTCTTTGCGATAACCGCATCAACCTTGTGACCCGGCAATTGCCCCCCCTCACCAGGCTTTGCACCTTGCGCAACCTTAATCTGGATCATGTCTGAATTCACAAGATATTCTGTCGTCACACCAAAGCGACCAGAAGCAACCTGTTTAATTGCAGAACGTTCAGGGTTCGGTTCCCCATTTTGCAACGGCAAATAACGGTCAGGCTCTTCCCCCCCCTCGCCCGTATTGGACTTACCCCCTATTTGGTTCATCGCAACTGCAAGCGCTGCGTGAGCCTCTCTTGAAATGGAACCAAAAGACATGGCGCCTGTTGAAAAGCGTTTTACAATTTTTGAAGCAGGCTCAACTTGCGAAATATCAACAGGTTTACGACCAGACTCTTCAGCGGTTTTAATATTAAACAACCCGCGAATATTGGAATGTTGTTTTGAGGCAAGGTTGGTTTGTTCAGCAAATTCTGCATAACTTGAAGCAGAATTACCACGTACCGCATGTTGCAATTTGGCTATGTTATTGGGTGTCCAGGAATGACCCTCACCACGAATACGAAAAGCATATTCACCACCAACATCTAGTGAATTGGAAAGCACTGGATCATTGCCAAAAGCTGCCTGATGGCGCTTCATGGTTTCAAGGGCAATTTCAGAAAGCCCAACCCCTTCAATCAAGGAGGATGTACCAAAGAAGTATTTCTCAATCAGTTCAGATGACAAGCCAACTGCATCAAAAATTTGCGCACCACAATAGGACTGATACGTTGAAATACCCATCTTTGACATGACTTTTAGAATGCCCTTGTCGATGGCCTTGATATAACGCTCGACGACCTCTGTAGCGTCAACTTCATCAGGCAGCTCGCCATTTGCATGCATATTGCTTAAAGTTTCAAATGCAAGATACGGATTTATCGCCTCTGCCCCATATCCGGCAAGAACACAAAAATGATGAATTTCGCGCGGTTCACCCGTCTCAAGCACAAGCCCGACTGATGTTCGAAGGCCCTTGCGGATAAGATGATTATGAACCGCTGCTGTCGCCAGAAGAACCGGGATTGCAAGACGTTGTGCATTCATCTGACGGTCGGAAAGAATAATAATATTATAACCATTACCAACTGCTTTTTCAGCGCGGGCACACAAGGCTTCAAGGGCAGCTTCCATCGCTTCCGCGCCACGCTCAACATTATAAGTAATGTCAAGCGTCTGTGTCATGAACTGATTATCACCAATGTCACCAATCTCCCTGATTTTTTCAAGATCATGGTTCGTTAAAATCGGTTGACGCACTTCCAGACGCTTTTGTTCAGACAGACCCTCAAGATCAAACAGGTTTGGCCTTGGTCCGATAAGAGAAACAAGGCTCATCACGGATTCCTCCCTAATAGGATCAATCGGCGGGTTGGTTACCTGAGCAAAGAGTTGCTTGAAATAGGTATAAAGAAGCCTTGGTTTATCAGACAAGGCAGATATTGGCGTATCGGTTCCCATGGAACCAATTGCTTCCTGACCTGTTGTTGCCATTGGAACCATAAGAAGTTTTACATCTTCTTGTGTATAGCCAAACGCCTGTTGGCGATCGAGCAGTGGTGTGCGGCTTTCAGGGCTTGGTCGCGCTGGCACTGGCAAATCTTCCAGTACGATCTGGGTTTTATTCAGCCACTTTTTATACGGATTTTGAGCAGCAAGCTCTTCCTTGATTTCTTCGTCAGAAATGATTGTTCCTTTTTCAAGGTCAATCAATAGCATACGACCCGGCTGCAAACGCCATTTTGTTACAATGTCTTTTTCTTCAATTGGCAAAACACCAGATTCAGATGACATGATAATACGGTCATCATTGGTGACAATATAACGTGCAGGACGCAAACCATTACGGTCAAGCGTTGCACCGATTTGACGCCCGTCTGTAAAGGCAACGGCAGCAGGCCCGTCCCATGGTTCCATAAGAGCTGCATGATACTCATAAAATGCACGACGCTCCTCATTCATTAAAGGATTACCTGCCCAGGCTTCCGGTATCAGCATCATCACTGCGTGGGAAAGCGAGTATCCACCTTGCGTCAAAAATTCTAACGCATTATCAAAACAGGCCGTATCGGATTGTCCTTCATAGGAAATAGGCCAAAGCTTTGAAATATCATCGCCGAAAAGAGGCGTGGAAACAGAAGCCTGACGCGCTGCCATCCAGTTAACATTGCCTCGCAGCGTATTGATCTCCCCATTATGAGCAACCATACGGTATGGGTGAGCAAGCTTCCATGAAGGAAATGTATTGGTAGAAAATCTCTGATGAACAAGGGCTAATGCAGATTTAAACCTTGGATCGCTCAGGTCTTTATAATAAGGCCCAAGCTGGTCGGCCAGAAACATGCCCTTATAGACAATTGTACGAGCAGAAAAGGAAACAATATAAAACCCACTTTCGCGAGCATTCGTATTTGCAAAAATCTTGTTGGAAATAACCTTGCGAGTTCTATAAAGCTCACGCTCAAATGCATCTTGATCTTCGGTGGCTGTTTTGGAAGTTACAAAAAACTGTTTGTGAACAGGTTCTGTTGCCATGATGGCGGGATCTTGTGAAAGGGCAGAATTATCCACTTCCAATTCACGAATACCCAAAAGTGTTACACCTTCGGCTTCAAGCCCCTCGATCAAAATCTCCTGGGTTTGTTCAAGCGTATCAGGATCTCTTGGCATAAAGGCCTGGGCAACACCGTATTGGCCTGCTGCAGGCAAATCAAAATCACATACTTCGCTGTAATACTCGTGTGGTATTTGAACCAGCAATCCGGCACCATCCCCCATCAAGGGATCAGCACCAACTGCACCACGGTGCTCAAGGTTTTCCAGTATTTGCAGACCATCCTTGATAATTGAATGTGTTTTTTCGCCCTTCATATTGGCAACAAATCCAACACCACAAGCATCTTTTTCATTTTTTGGGTCGTAAAGGCCTTGTTTCCCGGGAGCCGTTGGCGAGCCTACAAAAGCATGCTGCATAACATGGGAAACATTGTTATTATCTTTTCTCACGATCTTTGCTCCAACTGAAAAAATGTCTGAAAACAGACATTAAAATGCGTCAAATTATTATGGATATTAATGATGTAACGCTATTCATGGCGCTTTCAAGTTAAAGCCAGAGACAAACCTCACTTTACAAACTTGTAACATCAATCCACAAAAGGACAGCATTGCTGACCCTTCTACATGTAGTCATGCCAAAAAATAACGTAACAGGCAAGAAATAAAATGCATAAAGTTTACCTAAGGGAAAGTTTACAAGTTAAATTTGTTGAGACATAACGTAGTTAATGGGGCACATCTTTTGACTACAAGTCATAGGTGTGCCCTATTGTGTTTTGGTAAGCAGTATACTTATTTAGAACTAACAAAGTTTGACTATTTCTTTGCCCCAGAAATAGGTTTAGGGGGAGTTGGGGACAGTGATATATTACGAACCAAAAAGGCCCGGCTTCTATTTATAGAGGTCGGGCTGTTTTTATTTCTTGTTTTAACAAATCTCTTGGGTAATGTACTTTTTGATGTCCCAAGGAGATAAACATCATGATTTTTGGTAGTGATAATTGGGCGGGCGCCGCACCGGAAATTTCTGAAGCATTAATGCGCCACTCGGAGGGGTTGGCAGTCGCATACGGCGATAGTGATCTCGACAAAAAAATCGAAAAACGCTTCAGTGAGGTTTTTGAAACACAATGTGCTGTATTTTTTGTGGGTACAGGCACAGCAGCAAATTCACTGGCAACCGCAGCCACAATGAAACCAGGTGGTATCGTCTTTTGCCATAATGAAGCACACGTTGTAGCCAATGAAGGTGGTGCGCCCGAATTTTTATCAGGTGGCGGCAGACATGCACCAGTTGGCGGCAAAAACAGTAAAATCGACCCCAAGTTATTAGACCAAACTATAAGTGGCTATCCGCAAGAGTTTAATCATCTTGGCCAGGCAACCATGGTTACAATCACGCAAGCAACAGAAGCAGGCACAGTTTATAGTCTGGACGAAATTTCAGCACTTTGTGATGTTGCAAAGAAAAACAACATTCCCCTGCACATGGATGGTGCACGATTTGCCAATGCATTGGTAAGACTGGATTGCACGCCTGCTGAAATGACGTGGAAACGGGGCGTTGACATGGTCTCATTTGGCGCCACAAAAAATGGGTGCTGGTGCGCCGAGGCACTTGTCGTTTTCAACCGTGACTTGCTTTCTCATTTTCAGTTTATTCGTAAACGCTCAGGACATTTATTTTCAAAGACACGCTTCATAAGCGCACAATTTGAAGCTTATTTTGAAAACGGTCTATGGTTAAAGTTAGCATCTCACGCAAATGCCATGGGTGCCAAATTGGAGCAAGCCGTCCGAAATTCAAATCACATGCGTCCTGCATGGCCAAGCGATTCCAATCAGGTTTTTTTCATTGCAGATAAGACCAAAGCTCAAACCTGGCTTGATCAGGGTGCCCGTTTCCATCCTTTCCCTACCCCAAAAGGCATGGAAAATGATGTTACGGAAAATGAACAGATTTACAGATTGGTAGCCAGTTTTGTAGCACGACAGGAAGACGTAGATCAGCTCGCAAAAATTATCAGCACATAATAAAAAGGGCATCCCGGTTTGGATGCCCTTCGTCTTGCAAGGTGTGATAAGCCTTATGCAGCTTTCTTCACTTTTTTTGCTTCAATCTGTTTATTGGAATTTCCTATAGAAATTTTTCTCGGTTTCATTGCCTCGGGAATTTCACGAACAAGATCGATATGAAGCAAACCATTTTCCAGGCTGGCATTCTTTACTTCAACATGGTCTGCAAGCTGGAACCTGCGCTCAAATGAACGCGCAGCAATACCGCGGAAAAGCACTTCATTTTCGCTCGTATCGTCCTCATCACGCTCAGCAGTTACAGTAAGTGAGTTCTGCTTTGCCTCAATGGAAAGATCTCCTTCAGCAAAACCTGCGACTGCCATTGTAATACGGTAACTGTCTTCGCCAGTGCGTTCTATATTATAGGGTGGGTATGCTGGTGCGTTTTCCGGCTTGCCGACATTATCAAGCAGTGAGAAAAGGCGATCAAAGCCTACTGTTGAACGGTATAGGGGTGAATAATCAAAATTACGCATGAATTTGTCCTCCTTGAAGCGACGATTGCGTGTTTATTGGCATAATTGCCATTATTTCTTGCCTCTCCCTTATTGGGCAGCGACATATTTATCAGGACCCATCTGGCGTCCTGACAATAATTTGGGTATTGAGGAACGTGAATTCAAGAATTGGACCTATAAAAAACGTGCTGCTTAAAAATCCAACTTACAATCCGGTGCCAGAAGGCGCTTTTTCAGGCACGGTTAATACCCCGGATGGTTTGGAGTTGCGATATGCAAGATGGAAAGCCGCCAATAAGCCGGTATTAGGCACAGTTTTGTTATTACACGGGCGTTCAGAATATATAGAACGCACTTACGAAACAGTAGGCAACCTGCGCGAGCGTGGTTTTGAAGTCATAAGCTTTGATTGGCGTGGACAGGGTGGGTCAAGCCGCATTCTCGAAGATAAAAGACGCGGCTATATTGATGATTTCAATCAATATACAATCGATCTTGAAACAATCATAAACGAAATCGCCTTACCTGATTGTAAAGCGCCCTATTACATACTTGCACATTCAACAGGTTCTTTAATATCCCTTCTATCTGCACCAAAACTTTCAAACACCATTCGCCGGATGGTCTTGGCTGCACCTTTTCTGGGCTTGGGCAAACAACCCATTTCTGCACCCCTGGTTAAAATTCTGGCCGGCACGCTTTGCATGTTTGGGTTGGGAGAAGTCTATATGGCAGGCGGAGCTGCTAGTGGAGAAGACCAAAAATTTGAACACAACATCCATAGCTCTGACCCGGAAAGGTTCAAACGTAACAAAAAATTCCTAAAAGAATTCCCGGAGCTTACCATTGGGGGACCAACGGCTGCATGGGTTTATGCATCTTGTCGTACCATGGAAGAAGTAACTGATATTGATTTCAGCAAGAAAATTAACATACCAACACTTCTCATCAGTGCTGGTAATGACAAAATAGTATCCAATAGGGCCATTGAAAATTTCAGCCGCAAATTACGATCAGGAAAATCACTGACAATTAACGGCGCAAATCACGAATTACTCCAGGAACGCGATATTTTCCGCGAACAGCTGCTTGCAGCGTTTGATTCATTTATTCCAGGGTCTGACGCCTAGGTTTAACAAGATAACATCTCTAGTGCTGCGGCGTGAAGTTCATGGTTGGCAGCAACAAGCACCTGCCCTCCCCCAGACGCACTTTCGCCCTGCCAGTTCGTAAAGACACCGCCTGCCCGCTCAACGATTGGTATTAGGGCCGCAATATCATAAGCGTTTAAACCCGCTTCTATAACCAAATCAACATGCCCTGAAGCCAGAAGACAATAAGCATAACAATCAGTTCCATAGCGTGGTAATTTGCAAGCAGCTTCAACACGGTTATAGCGTTCAAATTCATCCTTGCCAAAAAGTGCAGGCGTGGTTGTCATCAAAATCGCTTCAGATAAATTTTGAACTTGCGATGTTTCAAGGACAAGAACTTCATCTTTATAAACAAGAACACTCGCCTCACTATCACAAACATATCGTTCATCCGTGAAAGGCTGGTGCATAATCCCGGCATAAGGCTTACCCGCCTTGTAAAGACCAATTAAAGTCCCCCAGGTTGGCAAGCCTGATATAAACGCTCTTGTCCCGTCAATTGGATCAATAATCCATTGATACTGCGCGTCCGGATTAATTGAGCCATATTCTTCGCCCAGGACCCCATGGTTACTAAAACGCTCCAGGATACGGTCTCGAATGACTTGTTCAGCTGCTTTATCGGCTTGCGTAACCGGGTCAAAACCACCATTTAGTTTATTTTCAATATCAACTGACTTTCGAAACCAGCTCATGGTTTCAATTTGCGCCAGATCACAAAGCTCATTTAAGAAGCTTGCTATTTCAGAAGGGTTCATTTGCATGATTATTCCGCAGCCAAAGGTTGAGTACCCTGCAGGCCATCCCAATTGAGGCTCGTTAATTGTTTAAAAAAGATTGTCAGATCATCACCAAACGCATCAAAACCGGCACCTGGCAGCATACGAACTTCATCCATGTAAAGTCCGCGATTTATCTCAATCTGCAATGCATGTAACCCATTATGGGGTCTACCATAGTGTTCCGTAATAAAACCACCTGCATAAGGCTTGTTTACTTCAACATTATAGCCCATTTGCTGAAGCAGATTCTTGGCCGTATGTGTGATACTGGCATTGCAAGAACTGCCAAAGCGATCTCCCAAAACAAAATCAGGTCTTGTATGATAAGAAACCTGACCAACATTCGATGGCATGGAATGACAGTCTATCAAAACAGAGCATCCAAATTTAACATGCGTTTTAGCAAGCAACCGTCGCAAACCTGCATGGTATGGCCTGTAAATATCCTCAATTCGGGAAAGCCCGTCTTCAACAAGTATCTTGTCTGAGTAAATTTGCTCGCCCTCTGCCACAATTCTGGCGATCGTCCCCAGGCCACTGGAAACACGAATGGAACGTGTATTTGTATAATCTGGCAATTTGCCTTCAAACATGCTCGGATCAAGCTCGTATGGCTCTCGATTAACATCTAAAAAGGCACGAGGAAAATTGGCTTTAAGCATCGGCATTCCCTGCGTAACACCGCCAGAAACAAGCACATCCACCAAAAAGTCTTCTGATTTTCGCACAGTCAAATTTCCAAGCCTGGATTGCTCAAGAAATGATGGTGGATAAACCCGCCCGCTATGCGGAGAATTTAACACAAAAGGCGTGTTCTGGTCCTCAGGTTGAAAAACCTCAAAAGCCGGATTGGATACAGGATCAAAACCAAATGTCATCAATTGCCCAAAGTTGAAAATTAAAAACAATAATATATAACATTCATACACAAAATTTCAGAGCATTCACCTCATGTTTACTAAAATAGTGTGAAATATCCCAAATCTTGGTTTCTATGGAAATTTTAAAAACCCATGACAAAAATTTTGCTTGCAGAAGATGATAACGATATGCGCCGCTTTCTTGAAAAAGCGCTCGATACAGCCGGTTATAATGTTGTTGCCTTTGATAATGGCGCCAGCGCATATAATCGTCTTCGTGAAGAACCCTTTACACTACTCTTGACGGATATTGTAATGCCTGAAATGGACGGGATTGAACTTGCCCGTCGTGCCACGGAAATAGACCCGGACATGAAAGTCATGTTCATAACAGGGTTTGCTGCAGTAGCGTTAAATCCGGATTCAGATGCTCCAAAAGACGCCAAGGTTCTTTCCAAACCGTTCCATCTTCGCGATTTGGTAAACGAAGTTGAGAAAATGCTAAAAGCGGCATAATAAAATTTGATATCAACCCCATAAGATGATTGACGACACCAACTCTTTATGGTGTATGCACAAAACCACTTCGCGTGAAAAGCTTCACGTAAAATGGGCGATTAGCTCAGCGGGAGAGCACTACATTGACATTGTAGGGGTCACTGGTTCAATCCCAGTATCGCCCACCATTAAAATCAATGACTTAGCACTTTATCATAATTTCCAATTCATCGTCTAGTAAGCAAATAGTAAGCAACAATAATTATATTGCTGTTTAATGTCTTTAGACGATTGCAGAATTACACACAAGTTGGGTCTATAAATTATGAGTGGTGAAAAGAGTAAAACGAAAAAAGAGATTATTGCTTGTGGGTTAAATACAAAACAAGCTGCTAAATATATTGGCTCAACTCCAAAAACAATGGCTAATTATAGATCGTTGGAACAAGGCCCTCATTATTGGAAAAATGGGAAGGAAATTATTTATGATCCAGACGATTTAGATGATTACCTAGAAGTCCATATGCGTAAAATTAATACTGTATATTATGAAACTTTTGGGATAATTAGACCTCGTTGCAAAGGTGAACTCGCTAGTAAATAAGAGTATCGAATATACGCATCTAAACACTATTCTATGTTAAATTGATGATCTCATTTTAATCGCATCCTACCATCCCAGCCATCACTTTTTATAATTCTATAAGATTATGTATTTGACAGTAAATACAATGACTTATGCCGATCTCAAAAATTCAAAATTATTGTTAATCGTAACACCTACTCGTAACAGTATTATCTGTGTATAAAAAAAGACGCTAATTACGAATAACCAGCGCCTATAAGTTGTAGTTGTGCAAAGTGTCATTGCATCTTCAATTTAAAGCCACCCACAAAATCCTGACAGCTTTTAGTTCTCCATGTTTCAAGTAGATGTTCCACGGGAAAATTAATTATGCTTTCCCGAAGTTCTTACCGTTCAATCAGGAGTGGCGGCAATTAGCAGCCTTTGAAAACTTAGGAAAGGATAGCTCAACATGAACACGGATTTTGAAGCAGAACAGCAAGAGCCTATAATTTACACGCCGACGAGCTTTGTAAGAAAACAGATTGATCTTGCCATAGATGAAGATAGCTACTCGACCGATGAAATCATATCAGAAAAGCTAGCCACGGCCTTTGTGCTAGCAGACATTAGCGAAATGCTTTTTCTAAATAGCCATATGGTTCTTTTATTCGGCACGTTTGTAAAACGTTACATGCGCATTTTGGACGTTGCTGAACTGGACACCACTGATCCACTTTCATTGGGTATGGCTTCATTGGCCTTTAAACAGGTCATGAGTGAGGCGGCAGGTTTAAGTGCATCAAGTTTACCCGGTGATGAAACAAGAACAGCACTCGATATAGAACAATCCATCAGCGATGAATGTGAACAAGTCATAAAGGTTCTAAATCACTTATCGCGTGAAACTGATCTACCACAAGCATACGTATGGGAATTGAACACTGCATCAAATAAATTGCGTAACGCCGAGGAGATTGATGTGAATGAGCTTCATGCGATGGTTTATGATCAGATCACTCGCAAGATTGATCGTGCTGATGAATAAATCTGATCACTAGCACAAACCAACGGCAGGTGAGTGCCAGAAGCGACCAAATCTTGAAAAGGTGCTAATGACTGGATTTGAGCCCTAGTTGCTATTTTCGTCACGAAGCTTGAAGTCTGCTTTGTGCTAACAAACAGTCATTTATATAAAATTTTGATTATACATCAATACGCAATCAAAGAGCCCTTGTAGGTGGAAAAGCTATGAGAAATAATGATAGGTGGTCATGCAGATATTATGTTTTCTAAAAATTAATGTATGTAGTGAATGATTAATCTATAAAGAATTCAATATAAGCTAGAAGTATAATGAAAAAATTTGGGAATTTAATTGGTATATTTGGATCAATTGCATTAATATTTATTTTCTTTCCTTTTTTAGCATTATTTGGAATGATATTCCCTCCAATAGCTTTTATTCTATATCTTTCAGTAGGTTTGTTTTTTTGTTTATTGGTTATCTATGTATCATTACTCTATTTTCCTATTGATAATACGACTGATATAAAAAAGCTTTAATTGCGCCAACCATTAGTGTTTTTGTCTTGCTTGGAATCCCATTGATAATGAACAGCATTATTCAGTTGGTCGCATTTAGCTATTTAAATGATGAGAAAAACCAAATTTTATCGCCTATTAATACAAAGTCTATAGCACTAAAAGGAAGCTATCCCACTAAATCAGATGAATCTTCTTGTTACAATTTGTGTTTGCTTTTGCTGTTATCTGGTACAGCAGAAAAAGTTGTGGTTATAGACAGTAAAAAACCACACACGATAATTGACGGTAATAAAAATGTGGTTGAGTACAGTTGGGCACAGTTAGGTGAGTGTCCAGAATTTAATTTTAAAGAAAGAGATTATTCTCTATCAAGAGGAATATCGTGGAATTATAGGCTCCAAAACATTAAATTTCAAACAAACCTACGTCTGGCAAATGGCGACTGTATAGTAAAAAATTATGTTAAATTAAATACAGTAGATACCGTTATTACAACTGGCTGGCTACATGAAAGTGATAAAGGTCGACACTCTCCTTCTAGCTTGCTTTTAACGATAAAGCCTATTCGAGCGGCACGTACCACTGTTCATCAAAAAGATACAACTGGAGAATATCAAGAGCAGTATCGCTCTACCAAAGTTAGCTATTTTAAGTACTTTAACATTCTATTCCCTATAATGACTGAAGGTTCTAATGGCAAAAGACAATTTGGATGGGTTAGAAAGGGGCGTTCTTCTACACCGGAAAAAATTGGGCAACATGATGCACAATTTGATGGATGGGCTCATTTCTTAACCCAGATACTCGGAATGAATCTCTCACTTGAAAACGATAAAGTTACAAGTGAGCGAATTTTAGAAAAGATAGAAAGTAATATTAGCCAAAATCGCCGTCCAACAGTCCTCGAGTGGGATACTATCTCTTATTTCTTACAATATGCGGACGGTAATAATGCAGAAACCCGCAAAATTATTTTTAAAGTTCTTAAATCCCCGTTGTTCCCAATGCCTCCTGATCTTTCTAAAACGGTAAAAAAATATCTTAAAGCTGAGCAAACAGATATAGTGTCTGATATTGTTGATAGTATTTTTATTAGGTCAAGAAATAAAGATGAAATCTTAGCAAAACAGGAAGATTCAAAATTTGTGCGTACATTAGAATTTGTTCCAGCAGAATTGTTAGAACCCTATTTTCAGGAATATGCTGAGTTAACATTTCACTCAAGTATAAAACATAAAGAATACAAATTCATTCGTAGGTTAAGTGTTTTTGGGTCGAAAGCAGTTCCCACCTTGTTGGAGTTAACAGAAATGGGAGCTAAAGCTGAGCCACGGACTGCCTTAAAACTAAGCTATGAAATGCCACATAATGCCTCCATGAATGCGATTTGTTTACTCGGCAAAGACGCATCTATGGCTCTGCCTAATTTGCTTGAGCTGGTTGATCAAGGACATTTAACACTACAACAACATCGCGGAGGTGCATTGACCATCAGTATTTTAGTTCGAATTGGTGCAGATATTAATTCATTATGGTTGCAAGCTAAAAAGGCTGATGGAAAAATCACAAGAAATCGGTTTGATAGGATAGTAGATAAAGCGCTATCTAACACCCCTGACTGTAATAATTAACAGCTACTCTGACTTATAATCCGACATTAGTCATAGATTAACACTTCGGTAGTTTGTCCGCATAGCCGCCATTGGGTAATAATTTTTCAATGACTACATTGGGTCAGCAACAGCCTTTTGCCATTTACTCTCTCGTGCAAACGGATAGTTTCAATGGATCACATCGGGTTTAGCCCGGCACAGGCTCTTTCGCATGGCGACCGGGGTGACGGAAATGAAGTTTCGCAGATTAAATCCAACCTCCTCCTTGTGGGGAGGCACGTGATTGGCGCGGAACGCGACAGAACGGGTGGGGGTAAGGCAAGTATCAGCTAGCCTCAGAAAACTACTTTGAGTGTGTTACCCCCACCCACTCTGCCGATGCAAAGCATCGTCAATCGTGTGCCTCCCCACAAGGAGGAGGCAATTCATCATTCACCCAGCCGCCAAACCAGCCTTGCGACCAGAGAAAATACAGCCGCCCAGGAATGTACCTTCCAACGAATTATAGCCGTGGTATCCACCGCCGCCGAAGCCAGCTGCTTCGCCTGCCGCGTAGAGGCCTTCGATTGCGTCGCCATTTTTATCAAGTATCTGACTATCAAGATTGGTCTGCAATCCGCCCAATGATTTTCGTGTTACGATGTTGAGGCGCACTGCAATGAGCGGCCCTGAGGATGGGTCTAAAATCTTGTGCGGTTTGGCGGTTCTAATCAGCTTGTCACCCAGATAATTTCTTGCAGAATTGATCGCCATGATCTGCGCATCTTTGGAGAACCTGTTATTGATCTCTCGATCCCGCGCTTCGATTTGGGTTTTCAGCTTTTCATAGTTTACCAAACCACCACCCGCAATCTGGTTCATGCCTGCAACGAGGCTTTTCAGGTCGTCTCGCACCACGAAGTCTTCACCCTTTTGCTTGAAGGCTTCTACATTGGGCGTTGCCCCTTTTCCCAATCGCGCCTTGATGACTTCAATCCATTTCTTCGATGTCAGATCAGGATTTTGTTCAGACCCTGAAAGCGCAAATTCTTTCTCGATGATCTTTTGCGTCAAGACAAACCATGAATAATCATAACCGGTCGACAAGATATGTTTGAGCGTTCCAAGCGTATCAAACCCCGGCATGCAAGGCGCTGGCAT
>CALFBM010000122.1 GCA_937951645.1 uncultured Rhizobiaceae group bacterium | reverse complement strand
ACTTTTGGCGCGACCTGCCATAATCGCATCAAGGTCTTTGGTCTTTGCACCTTTAAGCTCAAAGGGTGCAATGATTTCTGTTTTATCAGCAGAGAAATTACCAAGCGCCAAATCAACTGAACCGCGTAAAATGGCTTTTTCGGTTGCCACTGTATATTCATCATTACCAACAGGGCTTTTGTAACCAAGTACACCCTCAATGATTTTTGACTTGAAATCACCATGCAGCTCAACTTCCTTGAGCTTGGTAATTCGACCCGATTGAATGAGGTCAGACCAATCATTTAAAATAGCAAGATGGTCTGACGGTATTGGTGCATTTTCATCAATATGATGCGATAAAGTTTTAGGATTAAATAAATTCACTGGATGGCCGAACTACTAACAATGAAGAATAATTCTTATTATTAGCATAGAAATCTAAAACTAGAATATATATAAATCCGAAGATACATTATGAATGTTTGCTGGTCACCTTGTTGCAAAATACCTACATGGAATTAAACTCATTGGCATTTTATAGTTATGGGTTATGAATTATATTTAATTTCAATTACTTAAATTAAATATATGGTGAAGGCGTGTAAACGCGCGCGCAAGTGTCCTGGATATCATGATTGTAAGATAGAGGGAACAAAGTAGGGGTAGTTGTTATTTGCGATGAAGACCCATGCCAGCCAGAATGCTGCGCACAAAAAAACTCCCAATGCAATTTTTCTATCGGCAGATTTGGCAAAATACATGAAAGTCATATAATAAATCAGAGCCAATAAACTGGCCAATGAGATGGTAAGAGGCAGCAATTCGACCCCCAGCCAAATTCCCATCGCAACCGCGAGTTTTACATCGCCAAACCCAAGTGTTTCCCGAGACATAAAGTGATTGAATATTATTCTTGGCACTTGAAACATCAGGAAGCCGGCCAGTCCTCCCAGAAGGGAGCTGTAAAATTGATCACTGCTTCCGATTGACAAGCATAAACCCGTAATTATCAAAGGCACACTGAGACGATCAGGTAACCAAAAGTACCTTAGGTCAAAAAAAGAGAGCTGTATTAAAACCAGACAAAGTGGAATGGAGATTAATAAATTGGCTGGGGAACTCATAAAAAGAAAACAGATGAGATAAAAAGCTGAAATTACAAGTGACCTGTTAAGATAGGAAAATTCACCAAAAAGTAAATTTCCATTAATTAGGGACAAAGGGATATTTTTCTTCATCATGTAAAATAACTTGATCAAAACCATTGGCTGAATGGCTGTACACCACATCAAGGCAATTCCCAGAATTACAGCGTGTTTCTGAAATTCAAGCGATATCAATAATTGTATAAAATCATTCATTACAGGAAACATATCAGGATTCGCATAAATCACTAATATTTAATTCACGCTTAAACACCAATACTTAACTGTCTATTTACCATTTACATTCACATATTGTTAAAAGTTTACATCAGCAGAATCACTGTAAAAAACAGTTGGGGGAACCAATGCTTTCACGCACAATGACAATTAAGGCAATAACAATATTCATTGCTTTGGCAACGACCGCTTGTGTTGGACGGCAAGAAACCACCGAAACAACGGATATTTCGCAGCAGAACGCTCAAATTGAACTGAATACCTGGCAAAAATCATTGCTGAAGAGGAACTCGCAAACTGCTTCTCCCAGACGCGCAAGTCAAAAAGGTTTTTTGCTTGGAACAAATAAAAAATCCCACGTTTTTTCAGGTCAGGCACCACTGGCAAAAGCTGCAACCTATTCAGATGATATTTTAACCGGAACTGTTCATCTCAACTATATTGACGTTGATATCAAGCAAGCTACACGCTCTATCTTGAATGACATCCTCAAGAAGGGATTTGTCATAGACCAAAGCCTGTCAGGCAATGTAAACTTGAAAACCCAGGGTCCGGTTTCAAAGCGCAAAGCCCTAAACCTTCTGGAAGATGTTCTTACCCAACATGATGCTCATATTGTTCAGGAAAGCGGCGTTTATAAAGTCGCAAGGAAGGGACGTCACAGACTGGAAGCCATAACTACCGGAAGCGTCAAAAGCAGTAAGCTATCAGGCACCCATGTGGTCAGATTAAAGCATATTTCAAGCACTGAAATGGCAGAAATACTGAAGCCCTATGCCGAGGATGCTATTATAAATGTAGATGTAGAACGTAATGCACTTGTGCTCTCAGGGTCGGGTTCAGAGTTCCGCACATGGATGAAAACAATTCGAACCTTTGATGTTGACTGGCTAGCAGATCGTTCAGTTGGTGTATTCAAGATTGATTCCATGGCTGCGAGCAAAATGGTGGAAAGCCTGGAAAAATTGATGAAGAGTGAAAATACAGATACTTCGTCTGCACGTTTTGCAATAATTGAAACAAATAATTCTGTCCTTGCAATCGCGAAAACTCCAGAAATACTCAGTAGCATAAAATTGTGGGTGCAGCGGCTTGAATCCGCAAATGGTGGATCCGTACGACTTTATTCATATGATATGAAATATGCCCAAGCGAGCTCTGTTGCTCCCATACTTGCTGATCTATTCAATATCTCAGTTTCCTCCTATGATGGTAATAAATCAGAAAACCCAATTTCAGCTGAAGCGGGCGGCGAAACTCGCGAACAGGCAGCTCAAGCAGAGTTTGGCGCCAACAATGGCAGCGGTAGTCAAAATAGCCAATCCGGAACCAGAATTGTTGCAAATGACGCAAGTAATTCACTTCTGATTTATGCCAATAAGGACACTTATAACCGCATGCTTTCTGCACTCAGAACCATTGATATTCCGGAAAAGCAGGTTCTTGTGGAAGCCGTAATTGTAGAGGTGACACTGAATGAGACTTTAAGGCACGGCGTTCAATACGCACTGGATAAAGAAATTAAGGGAATTACCCTTAAAGGGGATCTAACCAACAATAAAACCGGATTGGATATTGCACCGCAAACACCTGGATTTTCTGTAAGCATCAAATCTCCTATTCAAGTTATAATTGACGCATTGGACGATATTAGTTCAGTCAATGTTATCTCTTCACCAAATATGATGGTGTTGAATAATAGAACTGCCAGATTGTCTGTCGGCGATCAGGTGCCGGTTGCCACTCAAACACAAACTGACCCTCTAACAAATAACAATGTTCTCGTTAATTCAATTGAGTTTAGAGATACAGGTGTAATTTTTGATGTAACACCGAGAATTAGTTCTGCTGACTCTGTGTTATTGGATATAACGCAGGAAATCAGTTCAGTTGGCCCCACAAATTCAACGCTTACGCCAACAATTTCTCAAAGGAAATTCTCCAGTTCAATCAGCGTAGACAATGGCAAAACTATAGTTTTAGGAGGATTGTTTGCAGAGAGAAAAAGTAGAGGCAATGTAGGCATTCCTGGATTAAACAGATTGCCAAAAATTGGTAAACTATTTGGTAGAAGTGATAATCGGAACATCAAGACAGAATTATTGGTTCTGATCTCACCCAAAATTATTAAAAATGCGTCAGATGCACATCAAGTAACCAGAGAGCTTAGTTCACGCATACAGCAATTAAAAGAAATTGATACCGCAAGTATAAAAAAATAGGCATGTCGAATCAAACATCACGTTATTTGATTTTTAATAAAAATATATACTGGCCAAAATTTTAAAAGCTTTCGTTAACTGGACGTAGGTAAAGTTTTTAAAAGGAACACAAGATTTCTTGTTGAGTAAAACTTATAGGATAGAAAACTGCATGGCTACTATCGTCAGAAAACGGACTTCAAAACAAAAGCAATTTGGTTCTATCCGTCAATTGGTTAGTGATGGTTTGGATTTGTTTGCATTGGGAAATGGTGTCCGGGAAGTTGAGCCCGATACAACAATTTATCTCAATCAGTCACGATTTGGTATAAAACACAGCCAATCAAAACAATTAATTGAGCATGAATTTGATATATCAAAGCCTCATGAAACTGCTGCTCTCATACGGGGTTATATCAAACCAAAAACACGTGTTTTGTTTGTACTTGACCGCACTTGCTACTTTGGAGTGATGGATCATTCCAAATCGGCTTCAAACCGAGTATGTGCAGACACTGCCGCACACACTGCGCAGATGAATAGTCCGTTTCATAGGAAAAACACGGTATATTTTTGGAGGAGAGACGATAACTATAGAAAAAAATGTGACATTCATGTTTTCATATTGTCTTCTGACATACTAGAAGGTTTTTATGCAGGCCTACGTGATGTGAATGCAAATGTAATTGGCATGATAACTTCCAAGGATTTTATGGCTGAGCGACAGTTTTCAGCTATAAATTCAATGCAAAAAACCAATATCAAGCATAAGCAAAACTGGAAGTCAGAACTTACAAAACTGGAAAGGCTTCCCAGAACATATTCAATCCTATTTTTTGCCTGTTTCATTTTTATTGCATCCGCAATAGCCAGCTATAGTGTTTCCAGTCAAAAAATTGCTGGGTTAACTGGAGCATCCAGCCAGGCTCGAAGTGATTTGGAAACATTCGCAACTGCAGGAATAATAAAGAATAAATTGAAAAAAATGCGAAGGGATGCATTCAATAAACTTCGACTAATGAATGCTGTTGCCTCAAAAATGGAGGACGGGAGTTGGGTAAATAGAATCCGGATAAATGATGGCGCTGTGGAAGTATCTGGAATCTCGAAATCTGCCGCCGATACATTGCGACAGATTGCAGAAGTAAAAGGCACATCAAACGTCAGGCTTCTTTCAAGTGTTACCAGAGATAGTAAAACCCAATTAGAACGCTTCATTATTGGATTGGATCAAATATGAGGTCACAATTTACGCTCGCCAATATGCATCTGACCTATGATGCAAAAGCCAAATTGGCATTTTCAATATTTAC
>CALFBM010000121.1 GCA_937951645.1 uncultured Rhizobiaceae group bacterium | reverse complement strand
CGTGAGGGTTACCGATGTAGCACAATCAGCCTGCCAACATTTGAAGAAGCACCTCCAAAACTGGTACCATGGATTAAACAAAGGACAAGGTGGCTAAAAGGCTGGATGCAGACTGTACTGGTTCATAGCCGTAATCCAATTCATTTTTTAAGTGATGTTGGATTTAAAAATGCCTTGGCATTTCACTTGCTGATGACTTCCATTATCATCTCAGCACTAATCCATCCTATCTTTCTTGCCAGTTCTTTTTGGCAAGTGTTAAATCTGAGTGCCTTGGCTACAACAAATACTGATAGCTTGATAATTGTTACGAGCATTTTCAACCTTGTTGGCGGATACACAACATATGGATTGCTTGCTTACGCCGTTCTACAAAACTCGCGCTATGCGTATTGTTCAAAGCTACTTTTAACCCTTCCAGTATATTGGTTACTTATATCCATTGCAGGTTGGCGTGCACTTGTTCATTTAATTGTGAAGCCTCACAAATGGGAAAAAACGCCTCACGGCCTCGCCAAATAATGTTTTTCCCTTAATATGTACACAAATGAATATAATAATTTGAAATGAGATTTTTTGTGAAAACCTGTCTTTTCAATTCACTTGCAAGCCTATTTCTCGGATTTGTCTTTTCTGGCATGCCGTCGAACTTGCTGATTACAAATGCTTATGCAGCATGTGATGATACAGCAGGTCCAGCTGTGGATTGGCAAAACTGCCGAAAACGCAACCTAATCATGGATGGTTTTAATTTTACCGGGGCTGATTTTACGCGCACCGATTTAAGTGCCTCTGATTTAAGAAATAGTAATTTTTCAAAAAGTAAATTCGTGAAAACCAATTTGATGCGAGCATCGCTCGCAGGATCAATAGCAAAAAATGCTAATTTTGAAAGCGTAACAGCGTCGCGAACAGACTTTAGTAGGGGTAATTATCAAAATTCCAATTTTACAAAAGCAGAAATTAGTCGATCAAATTTTTCCAATAGCAATTTGCAAAACTCTGAAATGTCGAAAGCCGACTTTAGCAGGGTTACCTTTTTCAATGCCAATTTGAAAGGTGTAAACCTGTCATTCTCAAATATATCAAGAGCGAACCTGACAGGGGTTTCGATTGATGAAAATGTTTCCTTAAAAGGCGCTTATATGTACCTGACACTGATAGAAGACCTTGACCTGTCCAGTCTAAAAGGCCTCGAACAGTGGCAAATTGATATGGCTTGTGGCAATGGTAACACCATGCTTCCAGATGGCTTAACCCAACCTGAAAGCTGGCCATGCAAATTTGATGCAGCAGAGTAGTTATTTCAAGCTTTGAAATGCTTTGAAAGTTTCAAGCCTTGCGCCTGATAGTTAGACCCTAAGTCTGTGCCATAAAGTTGCGCTGGGCGTTCCAACATATGCTCATAAACCAAACGTCCTACCAGCTGATCATGTTCTAAAATAAAAGGTACGTCATGGCTACGCACTTCCAAAACCCCGCGTGACCCTGCGCCACCTGCATGAACGTGCCCAAAACCCGGATCAAAGAAACCTGCATAGTGAACACGGAACTCGCCTACATGAGTATCATAGGGAACCATTTCTGCTGCGTAGAGTGGTGGAACATGAACTGCTTCATTTGAAACGAGGATGTAAAATTCATCAGGATCAAGCACCAAATCCTGCGTGCCATGATTATGGATAGGTTCCCAAAAATCCAATATATTATGGGCTGCTTTCTTGTCTACATCTACAAGCCCTGTGTGGCGTTTGCCGCGATAGCCTACCAGGCCATTTTCATCACCGGATAAATCAATTGACATGCCTATGCCGCCATTACGAATACTAGGTTCAGCCCGGGCGACCAGGGTTTCATCATTATGAAGTGCCAATAGTTCTTGATCATCCAGTATAGAGTGACCTTTTCGGAACCTGATTTGCGAAAGTCTTGAGCCAGTGCGCACTACAACAGGGAATGTGCTTGGACTAACTTCTAGATAAAGCGGCCCTTGATATCCTGCCGGTATTTGATCAAAAGCCTGACTTTCATCAACAATGACACGTGTAAAAATATCCAATCGACCTGTGGAGCTTTTCGGGTTTGCAGAAGCTTCAACATCATGCGGCAAAGCAAGGCTTTCAATGAGTGGCACCAGATAGACGCATCCGGTTTCCAAAATTGCACCTTCGGTTAAATCAAGCTCGTGCAATTTAAAGCGGGCCAGTTTTTCACTCACGGACTTACCCTTGCCGGGCAAGAAGGATGCCCGGACGCGATAAGCTTTTTTGCCTAATCTAAGATCAAGACTTGCAGGCTGCACCTGATCATCGTCAAATGGCTTATCCGTTATGATGCTGCCATTGGCATGAAGTTGTTCTATGCCTGCGTCTGCTAGAATTCCTGTTGTGCGTGTCATGGGTTCAACCAACTTGATAATTACATCTTATTAAATAAAGCGAAGTTTGATTGACGTGAAGAGGAAGATGCAGTAACACACATCTAATCGTGGTGATTTGGGCCGACCGGCTTGCAGCCACGTTAAAAAAGTTGCTAAAGGGTCGAAACTGCGAAAAACATATCGCAATTTAGAAACCGGAACGCGACTTCGCATTCTGGTTTTTTTGTTTTCGGAGTTTAAAAATGTCCTCAAAAAATAGTTGGCGCCCTGCAACCAAACTCATACATAGCGGCACGACACGCAGTCAGTTTGGCGAAACATCTGAAGCGCTTTATCTGACACAGGGTTACCTATACGACAGCGCCGAGGCTGCTGAAGCACGATTTAAGGGTGAAGAAGCCGGTTATATTTATTCGCGTTATGGCAATCCCACCATCTCCATGTTTGAAGAACGCATGTGTGCCATGGAAGGTGCGGAAGATGCTCGCGCTACGGCATCCGGTATGGCAGCAGTTACAGCAGCTATTGCCTGCCAGGCAAAAGCTGGAGATCATGTTGTTGCTGCCAAGGCCTTGTTTGGCTCTTGTCGCTGGGTAATTGAAAAACTAATGCCACAATATGGTGTTGAATTTACGCTTGTTGATGGCAAGGACATAAATGCCTGGAAAGCCGCAATCCGTGCGAACACGACCATCTTCTTTTTGGAAAGCCCGGCCAATCCTACGCTCGAGCTTGTAGATATCAAGGCAGTTGCTGATTTGGCTCATGAAAATGATGCAGTTCTAATCGTTGATAATGTTTTTGCGACACCGATGTATCAACACCCAATCGAATTGGGTGCTGACATTGTGATGTATTCAACAACCAAACATATTGATGGTCAGGGACGTTGTCTTGGTGGAATCATTCTTGGAACTGAAGAATGGATCAATGAACATCTGCATGAATATTTCAGACATACAGGCCCTTGTATGAGCCCATTTAATGCGTGGAATTTTTTAAAAGGTCTGGAAACCCTTCCGGTACGCATTACTCATCAGGCTTCAAGCGCAGGTAAAATTGCCAATCTATTGGCGGGACACAAAAAGATTAGCCGGATGATTTATCCAGGCCATGAAAGTCATCCTCAAGCAGACATTGCTGCCAAACAAATGAGTGGTGGCTCGACCATGGTTGCTTTTGAGATTGAAGGTGAAAAACCTTCTGCCTTCAAATTTATCAATGCTTTGGAAACTATACAAATCTCCAATAATCTGGGCGACGCAAAAAGCCTGATTACGCACCCAGCCACCACAACCCATAAAAACCTATCAGATGATGACCGTGATGAACTTGGAATTTCTGATGGCATGATAAGACTTTCCGTTGGTCTTGAAGATGCTGACGATTTGCTAGAGGATATTCAAAAGGCTCTCAATAGTATTTCATAATAATTAATTGAGTATTTGGGCTAGGTTCAAAATTATGCTAAACCATCGCATGTTTATACGAGGCATATTTTGCAATGTTCAAAGCAACAACTCATGGCGTTAGCGTTACGGTAATGCCTGTCTATATTGATGAACGATCAAACCCGGAAAGTTCCCAGTATTTTTGGGCTTACCGCGTTGTTATTGAGAACAACTCCAACCAAACCCTGAAGCTTTTGACACGCTACTGGAAAATTACGGATAGCAATGGTCACGTTGAGGAAGTTCGAGGTGATGGTGTCATTGGCGAGCAACCAGTTTTAAACGCTGGTGAAAATTTCAGCTATACAAGCGGTTGTCCGCTTTCGACGTCATCAGGGATCATGGAGGGTAGCTATAACATGCAAAATGATAGTGGTGAAATACTGGAGATTTCCATACCTGCATTTCCTCTGGATTTACCTGACCTTCGTCCAGTGATAAATTGAGATACTTACCTTTATGATTGCAGACCTTAGACCTATTTTCCTGATTGTTGGTATGTTGATTGCAACACTCGGCGGGGCAATGTTTTTACCTGCTGCTGTTGATTTTTTGGCTGATAATGACGACTGGGAAGTATTTGCCTTCACTGGCTCTATAACACTTCTGATCGGGCTTGGCCTTTATTCAGGAGCCAGGGGTACTTCACAAGGAATGTCCACGCGCCAGGCTTTTGTTATGACAACATCAGTATGGATAGCACTTGTGTTATTTGGGTCAATTCCATATTTGCTTTCCGGTGCCGTACCAACTTTTACGGATGCATTTTTTGAATCCATGTCAGGGCTTACAACAACGGGTTCAACCGTTATTACAGGTCTTGATACACAACCTCCAGGCATTTTGCTTTGGCGAGGAATTCAACAATGGTTGGGTGGTTTGGGGATTATCGTGATGGCGGTTGCTGTTTTACCCATGTTGCAAGTTGGTGGCATGCAACTTTTCAAGATTGAAGCTTTTGACACAGCTGAAAAAATAATGCCAAGAGCAACCCAAATTTCAGGCATGCTTACACTTGTTTTCATTATCATTACAGCCATGTGTATTCTTGCGTATACTCTGGCAGGTATGCAAATTTCAGATGCTGTTATTCATGGCATGACGACCGTTGCGACAGGCGGGTTTTCAACCAAAGATGCCTCCATGGGATTCTTTGACAGTCATGCCATTCATATTATTTCCGTTGCATTTATGATTCTTGGTTCAATTCCCTTTATTCTTTACGTACAAGCAACCCAAGGGCAACCCTGGAAGCTATGGCAAAATTCACAAGTCCAGGTCTTTTTTCTAATACTTGTTTTTTGCACCTTTATTGCATGGCTTTTAAATAATTCTGTAGAAGATACTGATGGTATTACACGCTTTGTGGAAGCCATTTTCAATGTCACATCAATTATTACAGGCACGGGATATTCATCTACCAATTATGGTCAATGGGCGCCGGGTGCCAATGCCTTTTTCTTTGCGATAATGTTTATTGGCGGGTGTGCTGGCTCAACATCTTGCGGCATCAAGATCTTCCGTTTTCAGATTTTGTTTGAAACCCTCAAGCAACATTTAAGCCGTATTTTCTATCCAAGCGGAATTTTCATGATGCGCTTTAATGGAAAGCAAATTGAAGATAGCGCCGCTACAGCTGTTATGAATTTCTTTGCTGTTTATTTTCTGTTATTTGGTATTTTTGCGATTCTGCTTAATTTAACAGGACTGGATTTTCTTACCTCAATGTCGGCAGCAGGAACAGCGATCTCCAATGTAGGCCCAGGGCTTGGCAAGACAATTGGCCCTGCATCCACCTTCCAGGACCTGAATGATACAGCAAAATGGATACTTTCTGCTGCAATGCTGGTTGGGAGACTGGAACTCTTTACTGTGCTGGTATTATTCATGCCAAGATTTTGGAGAACCTAATTCTACTCTGCTGCTTGTGCCTGGCTTTTTTTGTGCTCTCCGAATATTGTATTCAGAGACAATCTGATATCATCACCAATACCTATAAATGCGGGAACCAGGAACAATACGATCAGTGTGGCTAGCCCAAGTCCAAAGACAATCGTAATTGCCATTGGAAGCAGAAATTGTGCCTGCAGGCTTTTCTCAAACATCAGGGGAACCAGTCCGCCAATGGTTGTAAGTGAGGTTAAGAGTACTGCACGAAGACGGTCACGGCTTGCACCGATTGCTGCCTCTGGCAAAGTCTCACCTTCATCCAGTCTTTCATCAAGTCGGCTGACGAGTATAATTGAGTCATTGACCAAAATACCCGCAAGCCCCAGCAATCCTATGAAAGAAAGAATGGTTAGCTTAAAGCCTAGAACCCAATGCCCTACTACAGCACCTACTATGCCAAATGGAATTATAAGCATAATTGCAATGGGTCTGAAATAACTGCCAAACACCCATGCTAAAACAATGTAGATAACGGCCAGCGCCACATAGATACCTGTTGTTAAATCTGCAAAGGCTTTTTTGCGTTCTTCATCTCTACCACCAAAACGATAATTCAAACCCATGGCATCCATAATCTTGGGTAATTCACCGGCCTGTAAAATCTCAATCGCCTTGTCTGTTGTCATAATGTCTGTATTCAGATCTGCAGTAACTGAAACAATGGTCTTGCCATCTTCCCGTAGAATAGCTGAGAAGCCTTGTTTTTCTGTTAGGGCTACTACTTCACCCAAGGGCACAAATTGACCTTGTGGACTACGTAATTCAAAATTGCGAAGTTTGTCGCCACCCTTATCACGAGTTGTGCGTGAGACACGGATTGTTATTTCATCGTCATCACGAGCAAACCTGCGAGGAATTGCGCCATCAAATGCATTACGAACTTGCCTACCGACCTCATCAATACTAAAGCCCAATGCAGCACCGCGCGGCAAAAGACGCATGATCAATTCCGGTTTTCCAAATGGCAAGTCATCTGCAACCCCGGAAGCTCCATTAATTGCTTGCAAAATCGGAATAACCTGAGTTGCCCCAGCTTTAAGTGTTGCAACATCGCTTCCGATAATTTCAATATCAAGATCACGCCCTGGAGGTCCCCCGCGTGACTCAAAGATTGCAATACGCTTTGCACCTGCAAGTTTTGGCAATGCCTCACGCCAGGCTTTAACGATTTTCGGAGTACGAATCGTGCGTATTTCTGATGAAGAAAGTTGAACCCTCAGTTCAGCTAAATTATCGCCAACACTGCGCCCTGCACTTCCCAGCGTGGTAAATACGGCCGTCACCAGCTCTTCTTCACCACCCGTTAGTTTATCAGATGCCCGTGTCAGAGCTGCTTCAACTTCATTAATTATTTCAAAAGCACGCGCTTCAGGAATACCCGCATTAAAGACCAGTCTTGCACGAATATTTTCAGCTTCCGGAGACGGGAAAAATACAAATTTTACTTGCTCCCCTCTAATAGGCCCTACTGCCAAAACCATGACACTGCTCAAAGCAACAGCGACGGTTACATAACGCCAACGAAATGAAAGCTTAACCATCCAGTTAAAGGGACCATCTCGAAATGCATTGAAATAGCCATCAAACCAGCTTCTGAACCATCCTTGATCATGAGCACCCTTATTTTCAGGAGAGAGTTTTTTAAGAAGCCAGAAAACACCTTCAAACAAAGTCCCTACAAAAAGTGAGCCAAGTGTTATGAGTGAAATAAAGAGAACAACAGAGCCGTTTTCTTGCGCATCCATGATTGGTTTTAACAATGGGACACCTGCCAAATCCAAAGAACCGGATGAAACGCGATTCATCACGGAGATCAGGATGCCGCCAATTAAACTTGCAAAAAATATCTGGCGCCAAAAAGACCATTTTCTTTTTGGCTTATGTTGTAATGTATGAGCCAGGTGACCTGGCAAAATCAAAAAACATTCAATCAGGCTTGCTATGATTACCGCAATTACAACATAGGGCATTACCCCCATGATCTGCCCAATAATATCGCCTATTAACAACATAGGCGCAAATGCAGCGACTGTTGTAATCATTGCAGCCATAACAGGTGTGAGCATCCGGCCTGCTCCATTCTCCGCAGCCTGAAAGGGTTCATCGCCCGCTTCAAATCGGGACGCCGTATGCTCTCCCACAACAATTGCATCATCAACGATTATGCCAAGCATCATGATCATGGCAAAGAGCGTGATCATGTTTATGGTCTGTCCCAGCAGCAACATAAACCCAAGTGTTGCAAACATGGCAACCGGAATACCTGCAGCAACCCAAAAAGCTATGCGGGCATTCAAGAAAACAAACAATGTTGCAACAACAAGAACCAGCCCGAAAATACCATTCCAAAACAGCAATGAGATACGCTCAACAAGTGAGTCTGCCCGTACCTCATATTTTTTGAGTGTAACGCCTGGTGGCATAACATTTTCTATCTCTGTTAAATACTGATCAAGAATGCGCGCTGTTTTTAAAGTGTCTGCACTCAAGGCACGCTCAACCGTAATTTGAATAGCAGGCTTGCCACCAGAAAGCCCACGCGCCTGTCCATCTTCATAACCACGCTTGATGGTTGCTATATCGCCAAGCAGAACTTTTTCACCCGTTGCAAAAGACTTAATTTCAATGTTTTTCAGGGCTGCAGGATCTCCCGCATCAGCAAGTGCCCTGATTTGTTTTTCAACATCACCCTTTAATTGACCAGAAGGCGTATCACGACTATTGCCTGCTATAACTTCAGATACATCTGATATTGAAAGCCCGAGGCGTCTTAATTCACGCTCTGAAATCTCTACTTGCAGTTCTTCGTCCCGCATTCCGACGAAAGAAATTTTATCAATGCCTCGTTCTATCAAGTCATCACGAATTTTTTTTGCATGAATTCTCAATGTACTTTCAGGCACATCACCAGAAAGCGAAAGACGCGCAACACGATCAAAGAAAGAGCCTTTTGCGACTTCGGGTGTATCGGCTCCATCAGGTAAATTTGTAACAGCTTTTACTGCTGTATCAACATCTGCAACTGCCTGTTGAATATCTGCATCTGGCAGGAACTCCAAAGCAATTGTACCAGCACCTTCACGTGCATAAGAGATCATATTATCTACACCATCAATGAAGCGAACTTCCGGTTCGATAATTTGAATAATGTTTCTTTCGACATCTTCCGCGCTGGCACCCGACCATTTTACAGAAATACTGACTTCCTGACGTTCAACGGTCGGGAAAAACTGCGTATTAATTTTGCTAATTGCAAAAACGCCAAAAATTAACATCAGGATCATTAGCAAGTTGGCAGCATTTGGATGCCTTGCAAAAAGACTGACAACGCCGCCATCTGGTATCGTTCGTGCAATCATTTACATCGCCTCATGAATAATAACCCTAGTTCTGGCTGGCAGGTTGTGGTGGTCTTACATTTAAACCTTCTGAGATTTCAGCAATGCGCGTTATGAGAACTTCATCGCCATTTGATATTTCACCATCAATGATGATGGCATCACCATCACGCGCCAAAACTTTTACTGTTTTTTCTACAAGTTTGCCATCAACCGAAACATAGATTTTATTGTTGTCATAAAGTGCGGTTTCAGGAACCTGGAAGTTATCTGTAAATGCCTTATCGGGAACAATCACTTCAACGAATGCACCTGGACGAAGCGGACTGTCTTTTACATTTTCCGTAATACTTGCAATAACCTCAACACCGCCACGGTCTGATGTAATTTGAGCGCCTATCCTCGCAATCGTAGCGGGGTAGCGGTATTCTTCGCCTCCTACTACCCAGATTACTTCGACCTCTCGTCCTACAATACCAACCTTATCAGACTGGATACGGCCAAAACGCTGGTCTGTCAGGGTGAAGCGGACATCAAGCTTATCATCGCGATACATGGAAACGACCATATCGTTTGCACCAAGTAAACGTCCTTCGGATGCGTTATTTTCTCTTATAACGCCCGCCATTGGTGCCAGAAGTGCTGTATCTTTCAAGTTTCGCTCAGCTTCAACAACACTACGTTCTGCTCGCTCCAAAACAGCCTTGAGCTGGTCAATCCTTGATCTTTCTACAATAAGATTTAACTCACTCTGCTCAAGTGCCTGTGATCTTTGACTGACAATTAACTCACGTTCCTCCACAGAACGTGGCGTGGCACTGCCACGCTTCTGCAATTGGGAAATGCGCTCCAAATCGCTTTGCGCCAATAACAATTGCTGCTTCAAACTCTTGATACGAGCTTCTTCAATTGAAATCATTGCCTGGTTTTCAGAAATACGTGCCTTGGCTTCAATTGCTGTCGACTTGGCACTGCTAAGAGCTGTTACGTAATTAAACTTATCAATCTGAAAAAGCATCGCACCTTTTTCAATCCTGCTCCCAACCTGCAGCCTTGGATTTACCTCAACTATTTCGCCAGAGACCAGCGATCTCAAATCAACTGTTTTAGAGGCTTGCACCTCGCCATAAACAACCATGGAAGGTTGAAAGTTACCTGGACGAGCAATCACCGTATCAACCGTATAAACTGTTTTAAAAGGCGGACGTTTGGGTGGTTCCTGCTTTGCAGCAATCAACATGTTCATGCCGTAAAAGCCACCAAACAGAATGATTGCCATTAATAGAAATTGGAAGAAAGCACGCGTAAACATCCTTGCCCATGCAAGAGTACCTTTTTGTTTCCCAGGTTCCTTTTCGAAACCAACTTCTAGTGTATCGTTTTTCTGCAACATGGCCATATCTGTCTAATTATTCATCTATAATTATAGCAAAGTGTAATTTGGGCAAGTTACAAGTTTGTAATTTCAGCAAACGATTGATTAAAGCAAATGTGAATTCTTTGTAGCTATTTAAACTTCGTTGGCTGAAACTGTGTAGGATGTACTGCAAAACTCACAAACTGTTGTGAAATTTTCATCCGGCTCAAGGGGCTTTTCAGGATCATCCTTGAAGCTACGTACAAGGGATACAACTTTCTCGCGACTGCATGTGCATTTATCGAGAACTTTGGTACCTTCAAAAACCCTAACGCCATGCTCATGGAATAATCTGTAAAGCAATCGCTCAATGTTTATCTGAGGGTCTGTGAGTTCATCATCCCCCACAGTATCCATAAGGGCAGAGGCTTCTGCCCAGGCTTCGTCTGGCAGAAAATCATCTTCTTCGTCTTCAGCACCGCTTGGCAAGTCACGTTGCCTAATACGGTCTTCTGACTCAGGTAAAAATTGTGCCAAGACACCCCCTGCTCGCCAACTGGTTTCGGTTATTGAACCATCCTCGGAAGGGCGCAGGATTTGAGCTACTGATAGCTTGATACGTGTTGGAATTTGCTCTGATTGTCTAAAATATTCATGGGCCGCCTCTTCAAGAGAAATTCCATCAAGCTTAACAATGCCCTGATAGCGCTGCATTTCAACGCCATGATCAATGGTCATTGCCATGATACCTTCGCCCAGCAAGTCGCGTGGACTGGTTTTGCCCTGTTTTAATGCCTCTTCAAAATCAGCCTTGTTATAGCGTGCATAAGCGCGAATTGAATCTGGCGTTGAGAAATCCACAACCGCCAAGGATACAGGCCCATCAGACTGGGTCTGTAAAATAAAGTTGCCTTCAAATTTCAAAGAAGTTCCCAATAAAACGGCAAGGGAAATCATCTCCCCCATCAAGAACGCAATATCTTGCGGATATTCATGGCGTTTTAAAATAGTATCAAGCATAGGCCCCAAATGAACCGCTCGACCTCGAATATCCAATGGCTCAACGGCAAAGGGTACAACAACATCATCGCCTGCAAATTTGTATTCCGCTGCTTCCGGATTAACTGAATCAGTCATTTTTTCTAAACACCATTATTTAAGCACTATTACTCAAGCGTTATTACTTAAACACCAGGCCAGGATAGCTTTTTGTGCATGAAGCCGGTTCTCAGCTTCATCAAAAACAACCGACTGGGCACTATCAATAACACTATCTGTTACTTCCTCACCTCGATGTGCCGGCAGGCAGTGCATGAAAATTGCACCATTCTTTGCTTGCGCCATCAATTTATCATTCACCTGATAAGGCATGAACGTGTTATGACCTGAACTGTCATTTTCAAAACCCATCGAAGTCCATGTGTCTGTCACGATACAATCTGCACCAAACACTGCTTTTTGCGCATCATGTCCAAGCTTGATTACTGCACCTCTTGCGCGTGCCCAATCCATATACTTTTGATCTGGTTCGTGGCCTTTTGGAACTGCAATTTCCAATTGATACTTAAAGACACTGCTAGCCTCAATCAATGAGTTAAGAACATTATTGCCATCACCTGTCCAAACAATTTTTTTACCTTCACAACCACCAAGCTTTTCTTCCATCGTCAAAACATCAGCCATGATCTGACATGGGTGCGTGTCGTCAGTTAATCCATTAATAACAGGGACTGAAGCATTTTCTGCCAATTCCAGAACGCGGGTATGGTCGTTTGTTCTTATCATGATGGCATCAACATACCGGGATAACACTTTAGCTGTGTCTGCAATTGTTTCACCACGACCAAGCTGCATTTCTGAACCAGAAAGTATAATTGTCTCACCACCCAATTGGCGCATACCGACATCAAAGGAAACTCTGGTGCGCGTTGACGGCTTGTCAAAAATCATTGCAAGCATTTTACCTTCTAGCGGTTTTTCATTTATGCTTGCTGACTTAATATCATGCGCAGAGGCTATAATTCCTTTTAAGGAATCCTCATCAACACTCGAAATATCGAGAAAGTGACGGACTTGTGTGGCCATGAGATTAAGCTTTCTGTGCAGCTCTTACAGCATCGAAAGCTGCAATCATCTTTTCACGAACAACGTGGATATCATCTTCACCAATGATTAAAGGTGGCAAGATACGAACGACGTTATTACCGGCGCCCACTGTCAAAAGCCCCTGCTCACGCATTGCAGCAACCAAATCAAGATTAAGTACTTTGGCCTTAAGCCCTATTAAAAGACCTACACCACGCACATCTTCCAATAAATCAGGATAGGTATCTAAAAGTTCTGCCAAATGCTGACGGAACAAAATAGCCTTGTCGTTGACCTCATTCATGAAGTTATCCTCAAGAATAACATCAAGGACTGCATTACCAATTGCCATGGCAAGTGGATTACCACCAAAGGTCGAACCATGTGTTCCCAATACCATTGCAACGGCAACCTCTTCGCGTGCCATACAAGCGCCCACAGGGAAACCGCCGCCAATGCCTTTGGCAATCGCCATGATATCTGGTTCGACGTTATGAATTTGGTGAGCGAAAAGTTTTCCGCACCTGCCGATACCTGTTTGTACTTCATCATAGATTAGCAAAATGCCTTTTTCATCACAAAGTTCTCGCAAGCCGCGCAAACATTGGCCAGGTACTTCTCTAATACCGCCTTCGCCCTGAATAGGCTCAAGAAGAATAGCAGCTGTCTCATTATCAATGGCAGCTTTTAAAGCTTCATGATCACCAAATGGCAGATTAATGAAGCCTGGTGCTACCGGACCAAATCCTTCAAGATATTTTTCCTGACCACCGGCTGCAATAGTTGTGATGGTACGTCCGTGGAATGCACCTTCGAATGTAATGATGTTCACGCGTTCCGGATTGCCTTGTGCATAATGATATCTACGCGCAGTTTTAATCGCGCATTCCATTGCCTCGGCACCGGAATTAGTAAAGAAAACACGGTCTGCAAAACTGTTCTCGCAAAGTCTGGTTGCAAGCTTTGCCTGGCCTGGAATTTCAAACAAGTTGGAAAGATGCCAGATCTCTTCTGCCTGGTTTTTAAGCGTCTCAACCAGATGCGGATGTCCGTGACCTAGCGAGTTTACCGCAATACCAGAAGTGCAATCCAGATATTCCTTGCCACTTGTATCATACAATCGGCAACCTTGTGCACGTGCAAACTCAATTGGAGGCGGTGCATAGATATCAAAAGTATGTTGTTCTTTTCCCATTAGGATGGCTTTCTTGGTACTTGATTACAGTTATCACTATTCTGAAAATTGTCTCAAAACAAAAAACCCGCCATCAAGACGGGATATTTTCAACCTGCAAAGGCAGGATTTATCTTATGCGCATAAATTACTTTGCAAGAACTTAATGGTCAAGCTTTATAAACACAGGATTTTCAGCACCGGCAAAATTTTTTCCACAGGAATACAAGCCAAGTCTTGCAATTTCGATTCTTCTTTCCACAGGTAAATGAAACATGATTCTCTTAGCTGGGGATATTATGAAAAAATGATTCGTTCTGACCATTCGACTCTTGTGCTGAGAGTCCACGCCTGATTAATTCATTTCAGTGAACAGTAGTATCGTAACCTACGGCGTACATCGTAGGAAATATAACAAGTAGAAGCGTTTTAGCCTGGATTTTAAAATTTGGGTACGGGGATGGATTCTGCAAAAATTTGGAGATTAATGACATATGTCTTGGACAGATGATCGTGTGGCTACGCTTACAAAACTTTGGGCGGATGGATTAAGCGCTAGCCAGATTGCAGCTGAATTAGGTGGTGTTACCAGAAATGCTGTAATTGGAAAAGTACACAGGCTTGGCCTTTCTGGCCGTGCCAAACCTGCAAATACGAGTGCGCGTAAATTAAAAACGCCAACACGTAACGGAGGAGGTTATAATGCACGGCCAAGGGCTATAAGAACCACAGGTGGGCGAACAGCACCAAGCGCACCAATCAGGCCTGTTATTGAAGATATTCCTGTACCTGAGTGCAAGAAGCTTGATTTGGTAGATCTATCAGAAAAAACATGTAAATGGCCACATGGCGATCCTGCTACAAATGATTTTCATTTCTGCGGTAATTCACCAAAAGAAGATGCACCATATTGTGAGTATCACTGCCGGATGGCTTATCAGACAGTTACAGACCGTCGTCGTGCCAAACGCGCTGCAACCGGTTAAAGCCCAATAGCGCTGCGTTCAAATATTTAAGAATTCAGGCGCTAACAAACTTGTCATTTAATGAATACCCCGCTCCGCGCACTGTGCGGATCGGGTCTTGTTCTTTTCCCCTTGTAATAGAGCGACGCAGTCGCCCGATGTGCACATCGACAGTACGCTCATCAACATAATTATTATGTCCCCATACACCGTCTAAAAGTTGTTCACGAGAGAACACCCGTCCAGGAGCACTCATCAAAAATTCCAATAGCTTGTATTCCGTAGGCCCTAAACGAACTTCACGTCCATTACGATGAGCACGGTGTGCTTTTCTGTCCAACTCAATATCGCCAACAATAATATGACTGGAAACTTTACCAGGATTGGAGCGACGCAACATTGCTTTTATTCGAGCCATCAATTCTGGCACTGAAAATGGCTTTACTACAAAATCATCAGCACCTGTAGAAAGCCCTCTAACACGTTCAGATTCCTCACTGCGGGCTGTTAGCATGATGATCGGTAGTGTTTTTGTTTCGCTCCTCAATCTAATACGGCGACAAAGTTCAATACCTGAGAGACCTGGCAACATCCAATCCAGCAACAGCAGATCAGGAACAATTTCCCGAAGCCTTAAGTCAGCATCATCACCACGATCAATGACCTCCACCTCATAGCCTTCCGCTTCCAGATTATAGCGAAGCAACTCTGAAAGAGCCTCTTCATCCTCAACGACCATGACTTTCGGGTGCATTAAAACTTTTTCCTTTTAAAAAATTAAATATCAAATATTTCTCTAGCTCTGGTTTTCAGATGCGATATCGTAGGAACCCGTTACCATATAGTGGATTGTCTCTGCCAAATTGGTAACATGATCACCAATACGTTCCATGTTTTTTGCGCAGAAAAGCAAATGTGTACAATAGGTAATGTTACGCGGATCTTCCATCATGTAAGTCAAAAGCTCGCGGAACAACGAAGTATAAAGACTGTCAATCTCATCATCGCGGTCCCAAACTTCGCGAGCTTTTACAATATCCTTGACCCCGTAAGCGTCCAGTGCATCTTTTAACTGTTCCAAGGATACATTTGTAAGATGTTGAAGCCCTCGCAGCAATTTTTTTGGCGGCAGATTATCTTCAATTTGGAAAGCACGTCTTGCAATGTTTTTGCCAAGATCACCAATACGCTCGAGATCTGTTGCCATGCGCAATGCTCCAACCACTTCGCGCAAATCCATTGCCATGGGCTGACGCTTGGCAATCAGCAATACAATATGATCATCCACTTCCTGTTGAAGTGCATCAAGTATTTTATCATCCGCAACGACTGATTGCCCAAGCCCTTTATCAGCTGTAACGAGTGCTGTTACAGAACGAGCAACCATGCTCTCTGCATTACCACCCATTTCAGATATTTTGGCGATTACGAAATTTAAGTCTTCGTCAAAAGCGGTAACTGTATGTTCGCTCATTTTGTTATACCTGTCCTTTTGTTTGTCCAGAAAACTGAACTAATTAGCCGTAACGACCTGTAATGTAGTCTTGTGTTTTCTGATCAGTCGGGTTCGTAAACATTGTATCCGTATCATCTACCTCAACCAGATTTCCCAAATGAAACATTGCTGTTTGCTGCGAGACGCGCGCTGCCTGCTGCATGGAGTGTGTGACGATTACAATAGTATAATTTTCACGCAATTCATCTATTAACTCTTCAACCTTGGCTGTTGCGATTGGATCAAGTGCCGAGCATGGTTCATCCATCAAAATAACCTCCGGGCTAACTGCAATGGCACGCGCAATACAAAGTCTTTGTTGTTGGCCACCTGAAAGACTCGTACCGGCTTCGTGTAAACGATCCTTTACTTCTTCGTACAAGCCTGCCCGCTGAAGACTTCTTACAACAACCTCTTCAAGATCAGTTTTATTACGCACAAGACCATGTATTTTTGGTCCGTAACCCACATTTTCAAAGATAGACTTTGGAAACGGATTGGGTTTTTGGAACACCATTCCAACACGTGCCCGCAATTCTACAACATCAATTTCACGGTCGTAAATATCCTGGTCGTCAAGCCTGATATCGCCAGATACCTCACATATGTCGATTGTATCATTCATGCGATTAAGGCATCTCAAAAACGTGGACTTTCCACAACCAGAAGGCCCAATGAGAGCTGTTACCTGTTTGGCCGGAATATCCAGGTTCACATCAAAGAGTGCCTGCTTTTCTCCGTAAAAAACGGAGACATCTTTGCCAGACATTTTAATTTCAGTTTGTACCATTTTATTTAGTGCATCTTCCTGTCGTTTCATATTCAATATATTCATAACAAGGCTCCTACCAGCGACGTTCAAAACGTTTACGCAATAAAACAGCAATTGCGTTCATCAAAATCAGGAAGCCTAACAATACCATAATAGCTGCTGCGGTTTTCTGTTGGAAACCTGGTTCAGGGAAATCTGCCCACATATAAATTTGCACCGGCAACACCGTTGCCGGATCAAGAATACCTGCAGGAATATCAACTACAAATGCAACCATACCAATCATTAAAAGCGGTGCTGTTTCACCCAAGGCCTGTGCCATCCCAATAATGGTACCCGTTAAAATTCCTGGCATCGCAAGAGGTAATACATGATGAAAAACAGCCTGAATTTTGGAAGCCCCAACCCCAAGCGCTGCTTCGCGGATGGATGGAGGAACAGCTTTTAATGCTGCACGCGAAGCGATGATAATGGTTGGTAGTGTCATAAGCGCCAGGACCATGCCTCCCACCAAGGGTGCAGATCGTGGTAATTCAAAGAAGTTTAAAAACACAGCCAAACCAAGAAGGCCAAACACGATTGAAGGCACTGCAGCCAAATTGTTGATGTTTACTTCAATGATAGAGGTCAGTTTATTCTTGGGCGCAAACTCCTCAAGATAAATTGCTGCGGCCACTCCAAGAGGAAATGACAGGCCAAGCGTGATTAACATTGTGAAAAACGAACCAACAACGGCTCCCCAGACACCAGCTAATTCAGGTTCACGACTTGCGCCTTTGGTAAAGAAAATTGTATTAATCCGGTTTTCGATACGGCCTTCTTCGACAAGTCTGTCAATTACAGCAACTTCTTTATCTGAAAATTTTCGATCTTCTTCTGCTTCCAGAATTTCTTGCATCTGCCACTGCCCCGCAACACTGGCTTTTTCTAAAAGAGGGATAATAACTTCCCCTTTCGCTGACATACCTTCTACTTCGATGACCTTAACTACCCCACCCCCTGTTTTGAGTAAAAGTGAAGGCATACTCGTATCAAGCATTTCTCTTGATGCTGAATTATCACGGCGTGCAATAAGCGTGTCGTATTTTGATTTAAAGCCTGCCAGCTGAGTTTCCAGAACCTCAACAAATTTCTTTGCGCTTTCAACAGCAAGAGGGTTTTCTGAAACCGCAACGATTTCCCTTTGGTTTTCAAGACTAAGTTGAAGATTGGCCATACGCGTATTTAAACGGCTGGCTTGTGAACTGATATTATCTTTCACACGCTTAAGAAAACCATCAAATACATTGGATTCAAGCGTGATATCAATAATGCCCTCAACGCCAGAAACCGTTATTCCGGCTTCAGGAGAACTCAAGAGTGACTTTGCCGTTAGTCCCTTTAGGTATAAATCGGCAAAATCTGAAACAGGTACGCCGATATCGGATTTTTGACCTGCCAGGTCTGTATTATCAATAACTTCATTTCGCAAATCTATTGCCGCGCCGCCGGAAACCAGTCCTCGTGCGAGACGCTTTCCTTTGCGATCAGACAGGTAAGGCATTGCTTCTGCAATTGCAGCTTTAACCTGCTTTGAATAATTCCCTTCTTGGGGTGCTTCTGGGCTTACCTTTGTTAGATCAACAGGAAGCTTTACATAATTGTAGGTAAAGGCTGGAACGCCACTGCCAACAACAGTTGTCAGCAATAAAAAAAGAAAACCCAACGACACAAAAATAGCGCCAAGTCCCAGGAATTTAAATCGACTTTCTGAGGCATAGCGACTTTTCTGCAATACTCTTCGATGCATCAGATCAGCGCTTTGCACAGGGGTGTTTGTTACATCAGTCATATTGTTCCCTGTATTTTTGAACGACGCGAAGCGCAATTACATTCAGACAAAGTGTTATTACAAAAAGCACCAAACCAAGTGCAAAAGCAGCAAGCGTTTTTGCGCTATCAAATTCTTGGTCGCCTACCAGCAATGTCACAATTTGAACGGTTACGGTTGTCACAGCTTCAAGCGGATTAATGGTCAAATTAGCAGCCAGTCCTGCAGCCATCACAACAATCATTGTTTCACCCACTGCTCTTGATATTGCCAATAAAAGTGCAGAGACAATACCTGGAAGTGCTGCTGGAAGTATAACGCGGCGAATTGTTTCTGATTTGGTTGCCCCCATAGCATATGAACCATCACGCAAGGATTGCGGGACAGAATTGATAACATCATCTGACAGCGACATGACAAACGGGATGATCATGATACCCATCACAACACCTGCGGCAAGAGCGGACTCTGATGATACAGAAAGCCCAAGGCTTTCGCCCCATCCGCGAATTGCCGGCGCAACTGTGAGAGCTGCAAAGAAACCATAAACAACGGTTGGAATGCCAGCCAGAATTTCCATCACAGGTTTTGCAATTGCTCGGAATTTTGACCCTGCATAATCTGACATGTAAATTGCGGACATAAGCCCCAGGGGAGCTGCAATTGAAATTGCGATAAAGGTAATCAGGAATGTGCCTGTGAAGAGCGGGATGGCTCCAAAAATTCGAGAATTATCATCAGAAAGTGACGTACCGCCCGCACCTTCAAATGCACTTTGCGGAGACCAATGGTAACCAAAAAGAAAATCGAAAAAAGGCACTTTCTGAAAAAAGCGAATTGACTCAAAGATTAGCGAAAAGACAATTCCAATAGTTGTAAAAATAGCTACTGCAGAACAAATTACCAAAATTACCATTATGAATTTTTCTACAAAATGGCGATTTCGCTTTACTGTTTTGATTTGCGAAAACCCGTAAATAAACCCCACCAAAACCAAAAGGCCGGCTAATGCTATAAGCCATGTATTACTGGAAGAAACCTGTGATGCATATAATTCAGCAGCATTTTGAGCTATTTCTTTTACATCTCCTCTTGTACTCAGGATAACTTTTGATGCTGCATTATCAGTATTACCAGCAAGCGTGCGAACGTCTCTGAGAAAAGCCTGAAGTTGCGGTACGTCCATATTTGCAAGTTGAGGAGAAAAGCGATCCAGAATGGAATTTGTAATGTAACGTCCGGAAAGCGCAGACCAAAATAGCGTCAAGACAAATGCCGGAACAACAGAAAAAATAGCCAGGAAGCCACCATGGTAAGTCGGACGGGAATGAAGTAAGGAAATATCATTGCCAGCAATACTTATGGCTCTGGAACGGCCTACAAAAAAAGTAGCAAGTGCAATAACAAACAGCATGCCTAAAATATATAAGACCATTGCAAAGCTTCCTCTTGTCGTCTGTCTTTTAGTCTTGAGGGTGACAAACGCTTATCAAAAAATACTAAAGCCGCCCGAAGTAAAACACCTTCGGGCGGCATAAACCTGTGGATTAATCCATACCTTAAAATGCCATTGGAACCATCGCTTGTGCAGACGCTGCAATTGATTCACGGTCACTGTCTGGGAGCGGGATAAGGCCTTTATCAGCCAGATAACCGTCTTCACCCCAGGTATCCTCATTTGTAAATTCAGCAACAAATTCTTCGATGCCGGGAATAACATTTACGTGTTCTTTTTTTATGTAGAAGAACAAAGAGCGAGAGATTTTATAATCTCCAGCGGCAATATTTTCAAACTCAGGAGCAACACCGTTGACAATTGCGCCTTTTACCTTGTCAGCGTTTTGGTCAAGGAATGAAAATCCAAATACACCAAATGCATTTGCGTTTGCTTCAAGCTTTTGGATAATCAGATTGTCATTCTCGCCAGCTTCAATATAAGCACCATCTTCACGTATGGCGTGGGCAATTTTCTTGAATGCATTCTTGTCTTCCTTGCGAAGTGCTGCAAGTACTTCAACCTCCTTTGCACCACCTTCCAATGCGATTTCAGCAAAGGCATCGCGTGTACCAGATGTTGGTGGTGGGCCAAGAACTTCAATTTTAATGTTCGGAAGAGATGGATCAACATCAGCCCATGTCTTGTTTGGGTTTGCTACCATTTCACCGCTTGCATCCGGGATTTTCTTGGCTAGTGCCAGAAATATCTGCTCGCGTGTAATATTTAGCTCAGGGCCTGATTTCGAATTGGCCATAACGATACCATCAAAGCCAATTTTAACCTCAACAGGTGTTACGCCATTATCTGCACAAAGTTTAAATTCCTTTTCTTTTATACGGCGAGAAGCATTTGTGATGTCTGGCGTACCTTCACCGACACCGGAACAAAACAGCTTCATGCCACCACCTGAACCCGTTGATTCAACAACAGGTGTCTTGAATGACGTTTTTTGTCCAAACTGCTCTGCAACTGATGTTGAGAACGGAAACACAGTAGATGAACCAACAATCTGAATTTGATCACGAGCGTGCGCTGACCCAATTGCTGTTGTAGTTAAAAGAGCGGCACCTGCAACGAGGCTCAAAATTTTGGTAATGTTCATTTGCATCTCCAGCATAAAGCTAATTAAAGAATGGATTAGTGAATATCAGAATGAATTACCCACTAAATGTAAGAAGATGGCATTTGCTCTCTTCTGCCAACTTTTTACAAAATTCATAATGAACTTTTATGACAGATTAACTATTTGAAAAACAACAACTAAATTAGTTAATTAACAAATTAATCACTTGGAACCTTATGTAAAGGAAATTTTATAAAGAAACGGGCTCCTTCATTTGGCTTTGATTCGACACTCAACTTGGTGGCATGACGGTTCAGGATATGCTTGACGATGGCTAATCCAAGGCCCGTACCCTGTTTTGCACGGCTACGAGCAACATCCACTCTATAAAAACGCTCTGTGATTCTTTGTTGATGTTCCAACGCAATCCCCGGTCCAAAATCCTGTATGGAAACGGTAACTTGTTTTTGATCATTGTCTTGATCAATTGATACGATAACCTTTTCACCTTCTTCGCCGTATTTGCAGGCATTTTCAATGAGGTTTTCAAATACCTGTAATAATTCATCGCGGTCACCAAGAATGTTTACGACACCGGGGGCTTTATATTCTATTTTTACATTAAGTTGATCAGCAACACTTCCAAGTGATTTTACAACACTGGTTACAATCTCACTCAAATTTACAGTGTGAGATGGCCTGACATGAGATTGCATCTCGATACGACTCAAAGAGAGCAAATCATTTACCAGTCTGGCCATGCGTTGCGCCTGGTCCAACATCACATCTGTAAATCTATCAATTGCCTTGTCATCCTTGCGCGCCGGACCTTTGATCGTTTCAACATACCCTAACAGCGAGGCTAGTGGCGTCCTCAACTCATGGCTGGCATTGGCAATGAAATCAGAGCGCATTTGGTCATTGCGTTTTACTTCTGTTAGATCATGAAATCCCAACAAGAAAACAGGCTTATCATTCTCAGCACCATAATTTGGAATGGGAGCTATTTCAAAACTAAACCATCTATCACCGGGCATTGGTTCGTTATATTCACCCGTAACAGATTCTTTGGAGTTTAACGCAGCCTTAATTAATTGCCGCAATTCTGGTTGTCTAAAACGAATGAAAATCTTGTCGCCCGTATTCACATCACCAAAAGCATTTTTGCTTGGCTTGTTGGCATAGATAATTTTTCCTTGCACATCGAGAATATACGCAGGAAATTGTAAGGCTTCTGCAAGCGGTTGCTGAGATGTTGAAAGAGCGGTTTTGGCCGCATTAAGCTGGCTTTCCTGCTCAGATATAATCTGGTTTTTTACCGTATCTGATTTAAAAAAGTACAGGCTGATCATGCTAACAAGAAAGGCCGAGAAAAATACCCAAGCAAGTTGAGGCACTATAAAACAGGCTACAATGAACATCACCGAAATAACAGCAACCAAGAACCACTGATTTACTTGAACTTGTTGTTTTGAATTATTCATAATATTTTGATCAGCCACTGTTCCTAGTTTCTACTTGCTTTGAAATTTGTATTAAATATGTTTCAGATAACCTATCACATAAAACGGGTAACATTCATATGACGCAAGACGTTCCAAAAGTAACAATCAAAATCGATGGCAAGGCTGTTACGTTTGATCTGGATGATGCAACACTTCCCGATGTTATCAAAGATAATGCATTTATAAGCGGTGGATATTCATATGACAAAAAATTCAGCAAAAAGAAATATGAAGATGAACTTCAGACACTTCAACTTGAGCTTGGTAAAATGCAAGCCTGGCTACAGGCCAGCGGTGAGCGGGTTATTGTTGTGTTCGAAGGTCGGGACGCTGCCGGCAAAGGTGGAACAATCAATTCATTCAGGCAATATCTAAACCCGCGACATGCAAAAGTGGTTGCTCTTGCCAAACCTTCTGACACGGAGCGTGGGCAATGGTATTTTCAGCGTTATGCAATACATTTACCAACGGCAGGTGAAATGGTGATGTTTGATCGCTCTTGGTATAATCGTGCTGGAGTAGAGCCGGTTATGGGTTTTTGCAAGCCGGAGCAACACAAACATTTTTTAAAAGAAGCCCCCCAATTTGAAGATATGATTGTTGAAGACGGCATACATTTCTTCAAGTTCTGGCTGAATGTAGGCCAGGAAATGCAACTCACGCGCTTTCATGATAGGCGACAAAATCCACTAAAGTCATGGAAACTGTCGCCAATTGATATCAAGTCACTTTCAAAGTGGGATGATTATACAATGGCTCGCGATAAGATGCTTGAAAAAACTCACACAAAACATGCACCTTGGACCATTGTCAGATCAAATGATAAACGGCGCGCACGATTAAATGCAATCAGATATTTTTTGAACCGCCTTGATTACAAGGGCAAAGATATAAAAGCAATTGGCGAGGTTGACCCTTTAATTATTGGTTCTGGACCAGAATTTCTAAACGAATTTGGTGCATAAAAATTCAGAACTCTAATTATCGATGCTTAATCTAATATAGACAATATCAAGTATATCGCCTTTGCCAGTAACGGCTGCCTGACTGGTTGTGTCAGTGCTAAGTGTAAGAAACATATCCTGATTGATATTGTTTACATTATCCATCTGGAACGCAAATACTGAAGCATTGGGTTGCGACCCTGCCAAGAACCGCTTGCGCCCACATTCTGTTAAGTTACCAAACTCACAACCAACAGCAAAGTGGGCTGTTTCACCGCCACCTGCTTTGGCAAAGATTTCAACTGTTACACGCTTGCCGGAAATTTGCTTTAAAACACCCGGTTTTAATTTAATCAAAATCGGCAAGGCCGGCTCTGCCCTGTTTAATGCATCGCGAACAGAATTAACCCGGATCATATCAGAGTTTAATTGCTTAACAATTTGAGCCTTGCCACGACCAGACATAACCAGAGATGATAAATCTCCGGCTTCAATAACCGTAATATAGTTTTCTGAGTCAGCCTGCCGCGAAATGGCATTTGGATTTTGCTTAAGGCCATTATCATTATTTTGGCCAATTAAGGAACCATCCAAAACACTCATTACAGCAATGTAGGTGGCCCAGGCCAAAAGCCCAAGAACAAGCAGAGTCAATAAAGTCCAGAAAAATCGTTTCTGGGTTTTTCTTCGTTTTGAAAACCCTAAAGGTATGCTTTCTTGGGTTTCATAATAGTCTTGCTGTTGCAAACTTCCCTCATAATCAGCCCCACCATCAATCACTGCTGAGTTTTCAGCTTGTTCTGGTTGAAGCATTTGTTCTGTTTCAACAGAACTTACGGGTTTTTCTTGCGTAGCTTGAGGTGTAGTAATTTCCAAAATTTGCTGAATTTCATGTAATGGATTATTTTCAGCAACTTTTGGTGCTGCTGCAACAGATGGAGTAATAAATTCTTCTGGCTTTTCATCTATAACAATTGGACGCGCTAATGCTTCAGATTGAAGTTCTTTGACATGGCTGGACACGGGAGCTTGTGGGTTGTATTCAGCTTCAATTTTTTCAATTGAAGCTTCTAGCTTACGCTTTTGTTCCATCACTGATTCTAAAGTCAGTGAGCGATTATTATCAATTATCTTTTGTAAAGCATTACGTGAGGATTGATAAATAACCTGCCTTACCTCCGTAGAAGAAGCATTCTGTGAAGCTAATGCACCTCTGATAAGACGTTCAAAATTCGCCAAAACAAACCCCTAATTTTCAAGAGCCAATAGCACAAGAAACTTTTTTCTTATTAGGAATATAAGATGCCCAGCACATTTTTGATTCCCTGAATATAAATCAAGTTCCTTTTACCGCTTTATCATGATTTTGCAATCTTCGTACAAGTGACTATCAAGAAATTTATATTGCCAGGTTTTCCAAAGCACCCTATGTATATCTTACCATTACGTAAGAATTGAGGAGAATTGCGTGCCTATTCCAGAAATTTTAAAAGACCAGCTTTCCATTCCTGCAGTAGCAGCGCCCTTGTTTATTATCTCCAACCCTAATCTTGTAATGGCACAATGCAAGGCAGGCGTTGTGGGCTCGTTTCCAGCATTAAATGCACGCCCTGCTGAGCAACTTGATGAATGGCTTGCAGAAATTACTGAAGGCTTGGCTGATTATAAATCCAAAAATCCAGATAAAAAAGTTGCTCCTTTTGCAGTTAATCAAATTGTCCACACTTCCAACAACAGACTCGAACATGATCTGAAGATGTGTGTAAAATACAAGGTTCCAATTGTTATCACATCACTGGGGGCTGTTCCTGAAGTAAATGACGCGGTCCATTCTTATGGTGGCATTGTGCTTCATGACATTATCAACAATCGCCATGCCAATTCTGCTATCCGCAAAGGTGCCGACGGGCTAATCGCCGTTGCGGCAGGTGCTGGTGGCCACGCAGGAACACTTTCACCTTTTGCACTTATACAAGAAATTCGCGAATGGTTTGATGGACCACTCCTGCTTTCAGGTTCAATTGCCACCGGGGGGGCCATTCTTGCAGCGCAAGCCATGGGCGCAGACATGGCTTACATTGGTTCGCCCTTTATCGCGACCGACGAAGCACGTGCGTCTGATGAATATAAACAGGCGATTGCAGATTATTCGGCCAAGGATATTGTTTATACAAACCTGTTTACGGGCATTCATGGCAATTATCTCAAGCCATCCATTGAAAAAGCCGGTATGGATCCGGACAATCTTCCTGAAAGTGATCCATCAGCCATGAATTTTGCATCAGGTAGCAATACAGATGCAAAAGCCTGGAAAGATATCTGGGGTTGTGGACAAGGTATTGGCGCTGTTAAATCTGTTGTCCCTACCCGTGAACTCGTTGAAAGACTTACTGACGAGTATGAAGAAGCGCGTTTCAGAGTGCTTGGCGCTTGATATCTATCAATAAAAAATAAAAAACTACTTGGCGCGGATGGAATTCCGCGCAATACTTCAAGTTATTAATATGAGACAAGAATTTCTGGGAGGAGATATTGTCGTCTCTGTTTTAGCTATTTAGCATGCAATGGTTGTGTTTTATTAAGGCTTTTTATCTCCCTGTTCTTTTCTCTTGGTGATTTATTTCACAAGATACGTTTTGAGTGTGAGGAGAATTTAAATGGCATCAATTTCAATGACAGTGAATGGCAAGACAGTTGGCGGAGAGGTTGAAGACCGTACTTTGCTGGTTGAATTCATTCGGGAAAATCTTCGTTTAACAGGTACGCATGTAGGGTGTGATACCTCACAGTGCGGTGCTTGTGTCGTTCATGTTGATGGCAAAGCAGTAAAATCTTGTACAACGCTTGCCGCCCAAGCCAATGGTTGTGAAATTACAACCATTGAAGGTTTGGCCAGTGATGATCTGCACCCCATGCAACAAGCTTTTAAAGACAATCACGGGCTTCAGTGCGGGTTCTGCACACCAGGCATGATTATGGCTGCAACTGATATGGTCAATCGTCTGGGCAAGAACCTTGACGAGAAAACCATTCGTGCCGAACTTGAAGGCAACATCTGTCGCTGCACGGGGTATCATAACATCGTTAAATCAATTCAGGACGGCGCATCAAAGATGTGAGCTGCCAGCTGCTTATTGCCTGAGAGGTGGAGATTTTCAGGGCACCAATAAGCACAACTAACACCTGAGGAGGAAAAGATATGAGTGAAGGTATTGGCGCACGCGTTTTGCGCAAGGAAGATAAAAGATTTATCACAGGCAATGGCAAATATACTGATGATGTAACGAACCATGGACAATGCTATGCAGCATTCGTGCGTTCACCGCACGCACATGCGAACGTAAAATCAATCGACAAATCCACAGCAGAAAAAATGATGGGTGTTGAAGGTGTTTTTGACGGCCACCAGCTGACAGCAGACGGTATTGGCAATATTATTTGTGGTTGGGCTGTGAACTCAAAAGATGGCTCACCAATGAACATGGGTGCCTGGTCGGCGCTTGCTACCAACAAGGTTCGTTATGTAGGAGATGCGGTCGCAGTCGTAATTGCGGACAGCCCTTCAAATGCAAAATCTGCAGCAGAAGCTGTTGGTGTTGAGTATGAAGTTCTTTCGTCTGTAACCAATGCAGCCAAGGCGCTTGAAAACGGTGTTGAACAAATTCACCCGGAAGCACCTAATAATCTTATTTTTGATTGGGAAATTGGTGAGAAAGACCCGACAGAAGTAGCGATTGCAGGTGCAGCGCATGTCACTGAAATGACGATTACCAATAATCGCGTCTCACCAAACCCGATGGAGCCACGCTCTGCGGTTGCAACATTTGATGCATCCGAAGATCATTACACGCTTTATACAACCAGCCAAAATCCGCATGTTGCGCGTCTGGTTTTATCAGCATTTTATCAAGTAGCGCCTGAGCACAAACTTCGTGTGATTGCTCCCGATGTGGGCGGCGGTTTTGGTGCCAAGATTTACATCTACCCAGAAGAGATTGTTTGTCTTTGGGCGAGCATGAAAACCAAACGCTCTGTTAAATGGACAGCTGATCGCACGGAAGCCTTCCTGACTGACGCACATGGTCGTGATCATGTTTCAACAGCGCGCATGGGCTTTGATGCCAACAACAAGATTGTTGGTTTTGCAGTTGATACAATTGCCAACCTAGGTGCTTATATGTCGTTATTCTCGTCATCTGTACCAACGTATCTTTATGCAACGCTGCTTTCTGGCCAGTACAACATTGAAAATATTCATTGTAATGTACGAACCGTATATACCAATACAACACCAGTGGACGCTTATCGCGGGGCTGGACGTCCGGAAGCTTGCTTCCTGATTGAACGCATGATGGAAACAGCAGCGAGAGAATTGGGTGTAGACCCTGCCGAACTGCGCCGGGCCAACTTTGTATGTGAGTTCCCGCATCAAACACCCGTCATCATGGCATATGACAGTGGTGATTTTGAAGCAAACCTTGAAGCTTCCATGAAAGCATCTGACTATAAGGGTTTTGAAACACGTCGGGCAGAAGCAGCCTCACGCGGCAAGCTTCGCGGCATTGGAATGTCATCCTACATTGAAGCCTGCGGTATTGCACCATCAGCTGCTGTTGGTTCGCTGGGTGCTGGTGTTGGGCTTTGGGAATCAGCAGAAGTTCGTGTGAACCCGGTTGGAACATTAGAAGTGCTAACCGGTTCGCATAGTCATGGCCAAGGACACGAAACAACCTTTGCGCAATTGATCTCAGACCGCTTTGGCCTGCCATCTGACAATGTTCAGATTGTCCATGGTGACACGGACAAGGTGCAGTTTGGCATGGGCACTTACGGCTCGCGTTCTGGTGCAGTTGGCATGTCTGCTATCGTTAAGGCGCTTGATAAAGTGGAAGCAAAAGCCAAAAAGATTGCAGCACACATGCTGGAAGCTGATGAAGGTGATATTGTCATTGAAAACGGCGAAGTAAAAGTTGCAGGTACCGACAAGACCCTAGGCTGGCATGAGGTTTGTCTTGGTGCCTATACGGCTCATAATCTTCCGGAAGGCATGGAACCAGGCCTGAAAGAGGGGGCGTTTTATGACCCTTCCAACTTCACCTTCCCGGCTGGTTGTTACATTTGTGAAGTTGAGATTGATCCCGACACAGGCACAGTTGAGATTGTTCAGTTTGTGGCATCAGATGACTTTGGCACAATTATCAATCCAATGATTGTTGAAGGTCAGGTTCATGGCGGCATCGCACAAGGAGTAGGCCAGGCATTGCTTGAGGAAGCCGTTTATGACGATAATGGTCAGCTACTCACAGGTTCATATATGGATTATACCATGCCGCGTGCAGATAATTTGCCAAGCTATACCGTGAGCCATGAAACAACAATTTGCCCAGGCAACCCGCTTGGTATCAAAGGGTGTGGTGAAGCAGGAGCCATTGGTTCACCTCCTGCGGTGATCAATGCTATTACCAATGCAATTGGCAATAATGATATATCCATGCCTGCAACACCATCCAAAGTGTGGGCGGCAATCCAGGCAACACAATCCAAACAGGCTGCTGAGTAAGGAGAAGCAAAAATGTATAATACAAATTATCACAGAGCCTCAAGCGTCAAGGATGCTGTTGCAACAATGGGCAAAAGCGATGATGGCAAATTCGTCTCTGGCGGACAAACCCTCATTCCAACCATGAAACAGCGACTTGCTGCTCCATCTGACCTGATTGATCTTCGTCATGTAGACAGCATGAAAGGTATTGCTGTTAAAGGCAATCAAGTCACCATTGGTGCAGGCACGACCCATGCAGAAGTAAATGCTTCCAAAGAATTACGTAAGGCCTGTCCATCAATTTGCGATCTTGCTGGTCATATTGGCGATCCGCATGTTCGTAATATGGGTACAATTGGCGGTTCAATTGCCAATAATGATCCGGCTGCAGATTACCCCGCAGCGATGATGGCTCTGGGTGCACAAATTGTAACTGATAAACGTACAATTGACGCCGATGACTTCTTTACAGGCATGTTTGATACAGCACTTGAAGAAGATGAGATCATCACGAGCGTTACTTTTACCGCTCCTGCAAAAGGTGCTTACTCAAAGTTCCCAAACCCGGCATCACGCTACGCCATGGCAGGTGTGTTTGTTTCGCAAGGCGATAGCGGTGTTCGTGTTGCTGTGACTGGTGCAGGCAGTGACGGCGTGTTCCGCCATGGTGAAATGGAAGCAGCCCTTGCATCCAACTGGGATTCAAGTGCGATTGCTGAGTGTAACATCGATGCAGACGATCTGCTTTCTGATCTTCATGGTGACAACAGTTACCGTGCAAACCTTGTCAAAGTAATGGCAAAAAGAGCCGTTGAAGCTGCAGGCTAAAACATGCACTAGAAATTCAGAAAGGCGGACTTTTCAATCCGCCTTTTTTATGTCGTCAATGCGGTTTTCAATTTAACGTATTGCGAAAGTGGCTTCAACTTCAACAGATGCATTTAATGGCAATGCTGCAACACCAACAGCAGCACGGGCGTGCGCTCCCTTGTCTCCAAGGACTGCATCCATAAACTCTGATGCGCCGTTAATGACTTTTGGATGATCTGTAAAATCTGGTGTAGAGGCAACAAACCCGCCCAGACGAATGCAACGTTCAATCCGTTCCAAATCACCGCCACAAGCAATTTTGACTTGAGCAAGAATATTAATTGCACAAATTTGTGCAGCGGCAGCACCTTCTTCAACTGAAACGCCTGCACCCAATAAACCTGTCTGCGAAAGAACTCCACCAACCAAGGGCAATTGCCCGGATACCGTTACAATACCGTTATGAACAACATGACCAACATAAGCAGCCAGCGGTGCTGCAGGGTCTGGAATTGCGATACCCATATCGGATAGACGTTTTTCAATTGTACTCATTATAAACTCTTTCTATGTTTTTTGCCCAAATGCGATGTAACGTTCCAGATGGTAGTCAGTATCTCCCAACACATGATCTATCATGATAATATGTTTGGCAAAATGACCTACAGAATATTCCCACGTCATTCCCATGCCACCATGAATTTGAATTGCTTCTTCTGCAATCTGACGACCTATCTGGCCAACAAGCAGCTTACAGGCAGAAGCTTCTTGCTCACGGATAATTCTATCTGCATTCAAATTTCCAGCTGCATTCATAACGCTGGAACGCATTTGTTCAAGCTCTATTAAAATGTCTGCCATGCGGTGCTGAAGTGCCTGAAACTTTCCAATCGGCACACCAAATTGTTTACGTTGTTTGCTATATTCAACAGTCAGGTCTGTTGCAGTGGTCATTGCTCCCAATGCTTCGGCAGAGATTGCCACAATGCCAGCGGCATGTGTTTTTTCAATCAACGCAAGTCCTTTTCCTTCTTCAACAAGTAAAATGCCTGCTGCATTATCCAGGTTGATTTCTGCTGCACCATAGCCATCAAGTGTTGCGTAACCACGAACTGAAACTGCATCTGATTTTTCAACCAGAAAGAGAGAGATACCAGCTTCATCACCAATTGTGCCAGAAGTACGTGCTGATACAAGCAAGTGGGTAGCAGTTCCACCACCTAATACAACGGACTTGTCACCATTAACAATCCAATTTCCATCTTTTTGCTGCGCGGTGGCAGCAACATTATTAACTTCATAGCGTGATGTTGGCTCACCATGCGCCAAGGCTAATAATGCATTACCTTTTATCGCGCTTTCGATCAGGCTATTATGCTGACCGGTTTGCGATAGAATTATACCACCCAACAGTGTTGGCAAGAAAGGTTCCACTACAAGATGTTTGCCAAGTATCTCAAAGACAACCATGAGGTCAACGCCCTCACCGCCAAAGCCTCCGACTTCTTCTCCAAACATTGCACCAATAATGCCGAGTTCTGCAAATTGTGCCCACATATCACGTGAAAAACCATCTTCGGACATTACGAAGCCGTGACGTTTTTCGATGTCATAATGATCTGCCAAAAACCGCTCAAGCGTTTCTTTTACCATGCGGCGATCATCATTTAATACGAAATCCATGCTTATAGTCTCAACTTTGTTTTGGTTATAATTTCGCGCTGAATTTCATTTGAACCCGCATAAATTGACATCTTGCGATTGTTAAAATATTTGGCTGCAATAGCATTTGCGTAATCGGGGCCAATCGATTGTTCGTTATACCCCTCTTCCATCGCTTCAGATGAAAATGGCAAGGCATATGGCCCAAGTGCACGGCGTGTGAGATCGTTTAATTCCTGACGAATAATTGTACCTTTGACTTTTAGCATGGAACTTTCTGGTCCTGCAGCCGCACCACTATCTGCATCAACCAAAATACGCAGGTTGGTTGTTTTCAGGGCTTTTAAATCAATTTCGACACGGGCAATACGCGCGGCAAAATATGGGTCGTGCGAAAGTGGTTTCCCGCCTTTTGTTTGTTCATTTGCAATCAGCTTCAGCCTCTCCAGAGCCGCATTGGAATTACCTATATTAGCCGTTCCTGTACGCTCATGGGTCAGCAAGTATTTGGCGTATGTCCAGCCCTTGTTTTCCTCACCTACCAGATTACTGACTGGTACTTTAACATCGTCAAAGAAAATCTCGTTTACTTCGTGTTCGCCATCTATCAATATAATTGGACGCACTGTGACACCAGGTGTTTTCATATCTATCAGTAAAAAAGAAATGCCTTCTTGCCGTTTACCTTCTGTCGAGGTGCGCACCAGACAGAAAATCCAGTCGGCATATTGCCCAAGGGTTGTCCAGGTCTTCTGGCCGTTGACAATATAATGATCTCCTTCCCTTGTCGCTGATGTTCGCAGCGAGGCTAAATCAGAGCCGGCACCCGGTTCTGAGTACCCTTGGCACCACCAATCAGTACCATCCAGAATACGCGGCAAATAATGTGACTGTTGTTCTTGCGAACCAAACTTCATTAAAACAGGTGCTAACATATTTAGGCCAAATGGAACTGTACGCGGAGCGCCTGCTGCCCAACATTCTTCATCAAAAATATGTTTTTGGACTGCTGTCCAACCCGTTCCACCATGCTCCACCGGCCAGTTTACAGCAAGCCAGCCTTTTTCATTTAGCGTTGCATGCCATTCTGCCATATCTTCCTTGGTTAAGCGCTTGCCAAGTTTTACCTTTTCAGAAATACGGGAAGATAATTTTTCCTGCAAGAAGCCTCTCACTTCCTGCCTGAAGCTGTTTTCTATATCACTGAATGCCAGGTCCATGACGTCTCTCCTTAAGTCCCGGGAGGAATTGAATAGGTTGCGGTAGCATGAGCAACAAGTGTTTTGTTTTCTTTTGAGCGAATTGATATCTCACATACAGCAAGGCGCTTGCCAAGCTTTAACAATACTGCATCGGCAACCAAATCCCCTTCGGGCTTGGAT
>CALFBM010000120.1 GCA_937951645.1 uncultured Rhizobiaceae group bacterium | reverse complement strand
TACTGGCAACTCATAATGAGCGGTTAAAAGACATGATTTGCAACCGCGAATTGGTGCTTGAACGTGGCCGGGTCATAGAAGAAAAATAAAATATTCTGTTTATAGTTATCCCCCTCTTTAAAACTTGTCTCATATTTAAAGTTTTAGAAGGAACGAATTATGGACAAGTCAGAAAATCTTGAACTTCCCTACATCATGCCAAATCAAGCGCAAAAACACGTAACGCACAACGAAGCGATACGGCAGCTTGATGCTTTAGTCCAAATTAGTGTTATTCGCCGCAATATTGGAGAGGTGCCTTCAGATGAACAAGTCGGGAGTCGATATATTATTGGTGAAGATGCGACTGGCAGCTGGGCAGGAAAAACAAACCAGATTGCGGCATATCAAGATGGGGCCTGGGCATATTACAAGCCTCAAGAAGGCTGGATAGCATGGGTCCAAGAGGAAGCTCGTATTTTGGTTTTTCGCGAAAATTCATGGCAATTTCCAAAAACTGATTCTAGTGATTTGCAACAAGTCGAAATGCTTGGGATAAATACACTAGCTTCCGAGCAGTCTCGATTTGGTGTGGGGTCTAATGATAGTTTTTTCACTCATGAAGGAAGTAGCCACAGGCTAAGTATCAATAAAGCTTCTTTAGTTGACACGAGTTCTCTTATTTTTAAAACAAACTGGACAGGGCATGCAGAAATAGGACTATCAGGTAATAATGATTTTTCTGTAAAAGTGACCAGCGATGGAGAAAACTGGTCAGATAGTATTGTTGTTTCTGCTGATAATGGAAAAGTCGGCTTCCCATCAGGTCTGCAAAATGCAGAATTATCTGGCGTCCCGGATGATCTAAACGGAATGGATATTATTTTTATTGATGCGGTTTCCGGTGATGATACCAAAGATGGAACAGCTGCCTCTCGAGCTATAAAAACACTTAATCGCTTAGAGGAAATTTTCCCTATTGGCAGGCGCGTACAAATTCGTTTGCTAAGTGATCTGGTTTGGGATCGGGCAATTCGTTTTACATATCCACTTGCAATGCTTGAGATTTATGGTCGTAATGCCGGGAATACAGCATTTGAAAATCGAAACTTAGTTATTAAAGATGCAACTAATTCTTCCAATCTCCCCGGCTGCTTTCAAATGAATTGTTTGAGCAATGTATATTTACGAAACTTAAATATAGTTCTGGATACTTCAAGGAATCAGTCATTCTTGAATTACACGGCAACGATGGGATTCTTGCGAACATATCGGGTAACAGTAAGTCGTATAGGTTCAGGTAATTGCAGTTTCTTTGCCGATGGCAGTTCATTTGTTCCTAGTCGCCATCAGTCATTTACAATTGAAGAATCTGCTAAAGGATATATTGCCAAATCTATATCTGCCGATGATAATCCAAACGACGATTGGCGATACCCGAGTAATATAAAATCATTTTAGATGTTTCTTCGACCTGATTGGACTCGTTGGAGAAATGAGTCCAATTTTGGCCAATCATAGTCACTTTTCCAGGTAGCAACTGCTTCTTTATGTGCTGCCTTTTTCCATTGGTTTATCTGCTCAATCGTAAGCCCGGATAATATTTCAGAAACCAATTGCGTTTGCTTTTCTCCAATTGCTGAAAGTGCACCAATTTTCTTATCTTGCACCATGCGTTCCATCGCAGGAGTTTTGCTGGCAATGATACCTAAACCAGCCGCCATATATTCATAAATTTTATTGGGTTCTGCAAGCATGAGTTGTTTTGATTTATTTGCAAACAAACAGAAGCCCAAATCAAATTCACTAGTAACTTTAATTAATTTGGAATTGGGGATACTAGGCTCGAAAGTTACCTGAGAGCTAAGGTCAACTGCTTCAACCAGAGATTTTAAAGAGTTAATATATTCAGGTTTGCCATGACCTCTGATTGTCAAATGCATATCAGCACGACTTGATTGCTTAAGCGCATGAATAATGGTTTCAAGTGATCGGTTGGTTGTAATCAAGCCATGATAGAGTAAGCGAATGATTTGTGTTTCTGAACCATTATTTTTAATTTTAGAAATTGGTTCTTTCGTGTTTGGAAGATGCAGAACGCTTTCATCACCCATGTCTTTTATTTGATCCAAACTGGTTGCTGATCGTAAAACTATTCTGTTTTCAACGATTTTTAAAAGACGTAAAATTGCTGGTTTATAAATTAATATCCATAAGATGCTATTATCATGTTCAGCTTCAAAGACTTCATTAATATCAAGCCAAATTTGGGGATTTCCCTTAAGGAGAACTGCGGTTGGAAGACTTGTCCAATGCTTCACAACTACCAAGTCAACTGATTTTTTTTCAACCAGTTTCATGCTATTCTTTGTTAGATCTTGAGTGATTAGACGTGTTGATAATATCTTCAAAAACTGCCTATCAGACAGGACTCTGGTACTGAGTATTTTTGCAACATCAATTAGTCTTGATGGTAATGATCTTTTTGGTATAGGAGATAGGTGCATTTCAGCGTTATTCATTGAAGTGCCATACGTAACTGTTAAAACTTGAAAATCATACATTGAAATATGTCTATGAAATCTCTTCAAACGACTGTCATTGTCAAAGTCTGACGCCGATATAATTAAAACAGTCGGTTTGTTTTTTTTCACTAGCTTTCCTTTCATAGAATGTATTATTTTAGAACCTCTTCAAGAAACTATCCAGAGTGAAATTTTCAAGCTTGTGAAATCTATCGATACCCAATAAATTAAGAGTCCATAGCAGGCGAAAAAATATGGTATCGGATAGCGGAGTCCGGCACAGCTTCACATTTGTTGGTGGCGGAGAAATATCAACGATTGGCGGCATTGTTCGTACAATCACAGAGATAGCAAACCATTTGGCTCAGCAGGGTCATAAGGTGCGCTATCTGGCAAAACTATCTCAAAATTCGCTTCCATTTTATGAGCTGCATGAAAACGTAATTCTAGAACCAATAAGTTACCCTTATTCATCTTCTCAGATAAAGTCTTTTGCAAAACGATTAAAACGGCTGGAAACAGATGTTCTCATTGTTGCATTAAGTGGAAAACTTGCTCTCAATGTTATGAAAGCTACTGAAGATTTGCCATTTTCAATAGTACGCTCAGAGCATGGAAATCCGGCACAACTTTTAAAGAGCATCTGGAAAGGTGATAAATTAGCCAGAGCTTGCACATTTCAGCTTGCAGATTATACGCATTTATTATTTCCGGAATTTGCCAAGAACCCAGACCTTGGTAAGGCAATACATGACACAATGTGCTCAATTCCGTCACCTATTGAGTTAAATGTACCAAAAGCTTCTCCTTCAAAGCCAACAACAAGCGGGAAAATGAAGATTGTTTCGGCAGGTCGTATAGAGAAATTTGAGAAAAACTCAAATATATTACTTACCTCTTTTCTAAAGCTGGCAGAAGAATTCCCGGATTGGGAATGTCATTTTTTAGGTGAGGGGAGCCAGAAAGAAGAATTACAACAAATCAGCAGAAAGCACGTAAATGGTGCCCAAGTCTTTTTCCATGGGAGTGTAAAAAAAGACATATTGTCCAAGCATTTTACCTCAAGCCATCTTTTCGTTATTCCATCAGATACTGAAGGCTGCCCCATGGCTCTGGGTGAGGCGCTCGCTCATGGTTTGCCAGCTATTGGCTTTGCAGATTGTACAGGCGTCAATAAGATGATTATTCACGAGAAAAATGGATTGCTGGCAGGGAATAAGATATCAAAAAACGGATTTTCCGAAGTGAATTATCAAAGTACATTATTGTCTGATAATGAACCACAGCCTGCACTTTTTGGAAATGATCTTGATAATAACATGGATGACCAAATACGCAGTAACCAGTTAGCTGCGGCGATGAGAATGCTTATGATGTCTTCCGAACTCAGAGAGAAATATGCTGCAAATGCACCCAATTCTGTTTTGAATTATGAGCGCTCCTCCGTGCTTGAGCGATGGAGTGATTTTTTAGTTGGCATCGCATTGCGCACGCCAGACATTACAAGCATCCGTAATACTCGCTATGAAACTTATCCAGAACTTCACAATGCCTCACAAACAGCCAATGAGGCAATCAAGAGATTTATGCTTTCCAAAAAAACAAAGTCTTTTCGGGATATTCTTCCATTTGCCATGTTATATGGGAACAAATAAATTACAGCTTCGGGCATTTTTAATTTGAAAATTATTTACATACTTCGAACAAGTTTCGGTCTTATGGGTACAAATGCAAGTTATTTTATCCCACGGGAAGTCGCCAAGAATCATGAGGTTATGATATTAGAAGGCCCTGCATACGAAGCTGAAGCTGGTTTAATTGTTGTCGAAAACCGGGATCTAAACATAAAAATGATTAATGAAACTGAATTTAAGAAAAAGCATGCGAGCATTTTAAAATTCGTTGATCAGTTTCAACCTGATATTATTCATCTATTCTATCATCATCAAGCTTTGCAATTAGGCCAGGAAATCAGGAAAAAATACGGAAACAAAATAAAACTGCTACTCGATATCCGCACGCCTTTGCTTGAAGATAAATGGTTAAACAGATTACGGGTTCAAATAAGAAACATCTGGTTTCAGGGTGTGTTTGATATGGTGGCGACGCATAGCTCATATAGTGTTAAAACTGTTTTTCCAATCTCTTGGCTGCCCATACGTGAAGTAAGTTACGGAGTTGATGTAGCTGCTATTAAAGTCAGAAATTCACCTTGGCAGAAAAAAGACATAGATCTTGTATATGTAGGTGCTATTGCAAAGAAACGGAAAATTGGTCAATTACTTTTAAGTTTCAAAATATTATTGGAAAGAATTGAAGCTCAGCAGTATAGTTTTACCTTACATTTATATGGGGCGGGTAATCATATGCGAGAGATGAAGAGACTAGTGGAAACTCTGGGGATCCAGGATCACGTCGTTTTTCATGGGTTAATTAAACAATCAGATCTTTCACAGAACCTGCACAAAAATGCAATTGGTATTAGCTATGTGCCTTTTGGAATTTACAAACAGGCTCCAGCTTTGAAAACGTTAGAATATATCTGTGCTGGATTGAGTGTATTTGCCAGCAATACCCAGCCGATCAAGGATTTGATCGCAGAGGGATTCAGGCTTGATACTTATGATAATTCTGAAGATGGCTTTGCCAATGGTATTTTAAACATTTGCAAGAAAGGTTGGAATGAAGAAATTACTAAAGGTAATTTAGCTTTAATAAATAAGTTTGATTGGAAACATATCGTTGAAACGACGGTACTTCCTACGTATCAAGAGTTGGCTGGGAAGTGAGATGATACTTTGAAAGCCAGCCTATTTAAATCCATTTTTATAATCGACCCCAAAAGTAGCTCTCTAAAAAGGTGGTTACAATACCGCCTCGCGCTAATGTGGCGGTTATTTATTGCAGTATTTCGGAGACTATTTTTTTTTAAAAGTACAACGTCAGAGCGTTTTGCTGATAAAGAGGATTTTGGAACTCTGTTAAATAAACAAACTGGCCAAAAAGTCGATGTCGATACCTCCAAGCCGAAAATCTTGTTGACTGGACCTTATCATTTCAAAAAACCAATGTGGTCAATTAGGGCAAGCGCTACCATACCTGATTTAATTGCACCTTTGAACGATATTGCAGAGGTGCATCTTTTAACACCAATTCCGAATTCTGACATTGCACCATCATTGAATAAGTTGGTTGAAGAAAATAATATCTATCATCATTTGCTGCCACCAAGTTTCAACCTTATGAGCATGAGCGAGAAAAACGTTGTTCTGGACTCAATAGTGGAGCTGATTAAACCTTCTGTAATTATGAATACATTCGGAGTAATCATGTCCGGATTTGATACTGTTATTTGTGCAAAACGAAATGGAATAAAATCTGTTTTACGTGTCCCTGGCAATGAAGTCAGAGCTCATAAAAAAATGATTAGTAACCCCTCTGACAAGGAAATATCCCAAAATAATTTTTATTCACGCAAAGTGGATTTTGCAATTTCCAACGCTGATAAAGTAATGGTCATGAGTAAAAACGAAGCCCTAAGAATTATTGGTAAGCGTCAATCTGATGAAGGTGTTTTCTTGCAAATAAGAGGAGTGGATACAGATGTATTCAGACCAAAAGCCAATAAAAATATGTATAAAAAAGATCCTATAAATGTCGGTTTTATTGGTAGGTTAACACTGGAAAAAGGCACTGATATTTTTCTGGAAATGATAGATAGATTTGCTAATAATCCCAATGTTATTTTTCATATTATAAGCCCTGAAACTATAAAAGATAAAGCCAGGTTTAAGAATAAGAATCTAATTTGGCATGGATTTCTAGAGCACGAAAAAATGCCAATGCTAATGAAAGAACTGGATGTTTTGATCTTGCCTTCTTATACGGAGGGGCTTTCACAATCAATGGTGGAAGCAATGTCTTGTGGGTTGCCTGTTTTATTGCAGGCACATGTTCATTCTGAATGTTTGCCTGGCATGATTCATTGCAGTGGAGATGCGGAAACATTTGTTGAGGCTTTGAACGAACTTGTGTCTGACCGTGAAAAATTAACAAGATTATCTGTAGCCGCCAGGCAATATGCAATTAATCATTTTGATAAAAAAATCTGGGCAGATAAAATGACGGAAGCATTTCAACAACTTCTTAAAGAGTGAATAATGATACCCTTGGTTAGTATCATCGTTCCATATTATAATGTTTCAGAGAATATTGAAACGTCGATCAATTCTCTGACTTCACAATCGTATTCGAATATAGAAATATTATTTGTAGATGATGGTAGCACACATGAATGCATGGAAAACGCATGCCAGTATTTAAAACATGACGAACGTATAAAAATAGTACAACACAAAAAAAATCGAGGGCTATCCAGTTCGCGTAATACAGGTCTAAAGCATTCAAAAGGCAAATATGTTTTATTTTGGGATGCGGGCGATTGTCTTGATTCTAATACGATTAAAGTTTTTGTTGATCTGGCTATCAAGAATTCGTCAGAAATAGTACGAGGCGTACTTGCTAGAACTAATGTTGATAAAAGATGGATTACAAAACGAGGTAGACGGCTTTTAAAAAACATTCCTCAAACCACCTTTGAGAAATCACCAGAACTTGCGATGGATTTTACATCGTGTGGTGTTTTGTTCTCTAGAACATTTCTTAAGAAGAATGATCTGGCTTTTGTACCTAACCTTTACATGCAAGATATCCTATTCACATCGCGCGCGTTGGTTTGTGCCAAAAATATTTGTATGAGTGATCAAATTACTGGAGACTATTTCCAGTCTCCAAAATCATCATCGCGTATCAGAAGTTCTGAGCGTTTTGAATCATTATTCGCCTTATACGAAAAACTGGAGCAGTTCTTTGATCATAAAGAGGTTGATTCACGACAAAGAGAAATCCTTCTGGCAGGTTTTATAAATGCTGGTGTTAATACTTTTCTACTTTGGAAATTGGAAGAACATAAGAATGACATTGATGATCTGGAACGTTTGTCTGTTTTGTTAAGTAACATAGGGGAGAGAGCCATAAATCAGTATTGCATGGACATGTTTGATGAAACTTCTTATTTAAGGCTACATGCAACGAGACTTAAAAACTATGGGCTTGCAGCTTCTGCGGCAAATATAATGAGTATTTCATTTGATAGTTTGAATAATTTATTTGGCGAAGGAAAGCAGAAAGAAATAACCACGGCAACTGAATTTTTAAATCAATTACGAATACAGAGAAACAGTTCAGTGACAAATTCAAAAATGCTTATTCGCCCGGATGCAAGCTCTAAATCAAGCACATTTGTTTTTGCAAAAAATGTTCTCACACAAGTAAAAGCAAAACTGCGATTCTAGAGATTGAACTCTGCGAGCTTTCTTTATGCTTGTTCTACTGGCATTCTATCTATGAATCGGAGTATTGAATAAATGACACTGGAAGAGTTTTTAGCATTACCCATTATCTCTGACATCATAGAGTTTTTAACCAGTATAGGGTTTTCCCAGTCTACGATCTTTAGTCGGTGGGCTGTTATTCAATTTGCCATATTGATTGCTGCAATTTGCATCGCAAAAATTTTGGAAGCTAAAGTTGAAGAACCAATTACCAACCAGTTAAGAAAAATAGAAGGCCAACGCAGTCTTTTACGCTTTCTCCTTATTCTCCAAAAACGAATCTTTTGGCTTTTTTTATCAGCGCAACTTTGGACAGGGTACCTGGTTTTAAAAACAATTACCTGGCCAAGCAATAGTTATATTATCCGTGTAATGACAGGCTTGGCCACCACATGGTTCATAATATCGTTCTTCTCTCGATTAATTAAGAACCGCTTTATCTCCAGGTTAATTGCAATAATTGCATGGGGAGTGGCCGCACTTTATATTCTCGGTCTTTTGCCAAGGGCGCAAAGTGCACTGGATACAGCTGGCTTCACAATAGGTGAGACAAGGGTCTCCGCATTATTAATCCTTGAAAGTGGAGTGCTGTTAATTACTCTGATATGGCTCGCAATGCTGGCTTCATCATTTATTTCAAGCGCCTTGGCAAAAAATGAAGATATTTCCCCCTCAGTAAAAGTATTATTGTCGAAGGTCTTGCGGTTTTTCTTATTGTGTCTTGCTGTAATTTTTTCCTTAAGTGCTGTTGGTATTGATTTTACAGCGCTAGCTGTATTTTCTGGTGCAGTTGGTATTGGTATTGGTCTTGGGCTACAAAAAATTGTTTCAAATTTTCTCTCAGGTATTATCCTTCTTCTGGACAAGTCCATTAAGCCAGGTGATGTGATCGAGATTGATACGGTGTCTGGTTCTACATATGGCTGGGTACAGCACTTGGGCGCTCGATATACGGCTGTTAGAACGCGCGATGGAACAGAAACGCTCATTCCCAATGAAGTTTTCATTGATTCACCTGTAACAAATTGGACGCATACAAATAAGTCTGTCCGTAGAAAACTGCCGATTGGCGTTTCTTATGATACAGATGTTGAAAAGGCTATTGAGCTTTGCCTTAAATCTATCGAAGATATACCGCGTGTTTTAAAAGTTCCCAAGCCTGTATGTTTGATAAAAGGGTTTGGAGACTCTTCCGTTGATCTTGAATTGCGCTTTTGGATAAATGATCCAGAAGGAGGTGTCGCCAACATTTCCAGTAAGGTTTATCTTGAGGTATGGAAATTATTTCAGGCAGAAAATATTGAAATCCCATTCCCCCAACGCGATTTAAACATCCGCTCCAGTATTCCAATAGAGATCAAAACAAAGAAATAAGTTTTATGGAATTAAAAAATAAAACCATCGTAATAACAGGTGCAGCCCAAGGAATCGGTGCTGCCCTTGCCAAACGCTTTGCAACTGAGGGTGCAAATCTGATTTTGGGTGACCTCAATTCAATATCCGTAAAGGCGGTTGCAGAATCTGTAAGAGGATTTGGAATAAAATGTGATGTGGCAAAAGAAGCAGATATCCAAAGTCTGGTTTCTTTTGCAAATGAAAAATTTGGGCCTGTAGATATGTTTGTTTCCAATGCAGGTGTCTGTTTTGGAGAAGGAGATCATTCTGCTTCTGCAAGCAATGAAGATTGGCAGACTTGCTGGGAAATTCATGTTATGTCGCATGTCTATGCAGCACGTGCTGTTCTACCTGCCATGATTGATCGGGGTGAAGGATATCTCATTCAAATGGCATCAGCAGCCGGACTTTTAAGTCAGATCGGAGATGCTGCATATTCCGCAACAAAACATGCAGCTGTTGGTTTTGCTGAATCTCTTTCCATTACCCATGGCAAACAGGGCATAAGAGTTTCTGCGGTCTGCCCTCAATATGTTGCTACACAAATGATTGGTTATGAAGATGAAAAAAGTAAGAATTCGTCAGTTCTAACACCAGAAACTGTTGCGGAGGCTATTTTCCAAGGCATGCAGCAAGAGCAATTCCTAATTTTGCCCCATCCGGAAGTTGAGCAATTTTTGCAGCATAAAGCGGCTGACTATGATCGTTGGATCGGAGGTATGAGAAAGCTTCGTTCAAATATTATTGAGGCTGTTGGTTCAACAAAAATCAAGGATATGCATAAGCTTTTTTGAGTTTGCTATTCAACCTGCTCAATGGGGGCATTTGCTTTTTCCCAAGCGCTAAATCCACCTTCAATATGGGCTACCGGGTTCAAACCCATGTCTTGGGCCGTTTTTGCGCTTAATGCAGAACGCCATGCACTTGCACAGTAAAACACGTAGGTTTTATCCTGATTGAATATTTCCTTATGATAGGGACTTGCAGGGTCGATCCAAAATTCAAGCATTCCACGTGGGCATGAAAATGCACCTGGGATTTTACCTGTTCTTTTTAATTCTCGAATATCACGTAAATCCACAATCACGTGGTCATCACTATCAATAAGCTTAATGGCATCTTTTGTTGCTATTGTTTTGATTTCCTCATTTGCTGAGGCAACCATTTCCTTGACGCTTTTAGTAATATTTTGAGCCATTTTTTATCCAGTGGTTTAATGTATGAAATAGTAATTTTTACAATAGTATTTGATCTTTAGATATTATGAAAACCATATTTATCCAGAAGAGCCAACAACATTGTTTTTGCTTGAATGCGATGCGCTGTATGTAATTTTCTGGCAGTTGTTGCCTTGCCTTCACGGATTGCCGTTAAAACATTCCTGTGGTCTTCGTTCGACTGGGTAGGGGTAGGGCGTAAGTTTAGCGTTAAATAACGCACTCTTCGTACTTGGTCATTATACTTGTCAATAACATCAGCAATTCGTTTATTACCACCAAGGCGAACCAATTCGCTATGAAATATTTCATCAGCCTCTGCCCATGCTTCACGGTCTTCATTTTTAAGTGCCTGGTCCATGTCGCGAATAGCTTTTTCTGCGATTAAAAATTCATCATCAGGCAGGTCTTTATTTGCAGCAAGTTCTGCAGAGAGGCTTTCAAGTTCTGTCAGGATTTCATAAATCTCGGCCATGTCTTTGGAGGATAAGGAAAGTATACGCACACCATGTCTTGGCTTGACCTCAACAAGTCCTTGAGCTTCAAGAATCAAGGTTGCTTCGCGAACGGGCGTTCGTGACATGCCAAGCAGACTGGCTAATTCCTTTTCGAGATGATTGGAGCCTGATGCAAGCTCATTACTCAAAATCATGTTTCTCAAGATTTCCAAAGCTTGGTGAGTGTTGGATTTACTTTTGGAAGTCTTGCTAGCTGTGTCAAAAGACTTTTCAGAAACAGTCATTTAAACACCCACTTTAGATCCCTTACTGGCTGATTTGTAAATTGCATCTTCAAGTTCCAAGACATACAAGTAATCTGATGCTGAATTTTCAAATTTACCATCTGTCAGAAGGCCAGATATCACATGACTTTGCAAGTTATAAACACAATCTCCAGCAAAACCAGGCCAATTTTTTACTTTAAGTAACGTTATATAATCTTGCGAGCCAAATTCCCGTAACTTTAGTTTGCCGTTTCCATAAAGTGTAATGGTTCCTTTTGTACCTTCCAAAAGACATTCCCCAAGTGTGGTTCTGCAATTTTCCGCTTTATGGTCGAGATGTCTGTTTGCATCAAACAAAGCACGCTTGCCACCCTCAAATTCCATAATAAAATAACCACAATCCTCGCCTGCAATATACGGGTTCATTTGACGAAGATCCGCGTAAACAGAAATAGGTTTGCCAAATAAATAGCGAAAGGTATCGACCCAATGTACGCCGGTTTCATGGATTAGAAATTTTTTCATTTCCTGGAAATAAGGTTGACGTTCAAGATAAGCTTTAGGGCCTTGCCCATCTCCGGTTCGAAGCCTAAAGGTTAGTTGGTGAATATCACCCAAGGTACCTTTATTTATCTCTTCCTTCATTATTCGATACCATGGCTGAAATCGGAAGTTCTCATGCACGATGATAGGAATACCGGCTTCTTCACCAAGTCTGGCTGCTTTTTTGGCCTCTTCAATATTATTGCAAAATGGTTTTTGGCAGATAATAGCCTTTACACCAAAGGTGATGGCTTTTTTGATATACTCAAAATGAGTTATAGGCGGCGTGATAATATCAAGTAAATCGGGTTTAATGGTTTCAAGCATAACTTCGAGACTATTAAACGCAGGCAATCCAGTTGCTTTGGCACCTTCAATATCGCGATTTACCGAGGCAACCAGCGAAACATTTTCCATACGCGCCCACGCTTCATAGTGAAAGCGACTGAAATAACCTGCTCCAACACATGCGACGCTAATTTTCGTACTACTTTTGCTCATCACGCAAGTTGGGCAATAATAGCTTTGGCTGCCATTGCAGTATCTGCTTGCCCACCAATATCCCTGGTTAAAGAAGTTCCATCACTAATAATGTTACCTATAGCATTTTTAAGTTCAAGACCATCTTCAACCAGGGCTTGGTTGCCATGTTGATGCCCCAGCCATTCAAGCATCATGGAAGCAGAAAGTACCATTGCAAACGGATTTGCTATTCCCTTTCCTGCAATATCGGGCGCAGAACCATGGCAAGGTTGGAAGAGGGCATGTTCCTCGCCAATATCCGCAGAAGGAGCAAGTCCAAGTCCGCCCATCAGACCAGCGCCCAGGTCAGAAAGTATGTCACCAAACATATTCTCGGTTACAAGGACATCAAAATCCCAAGGTTTTTGAACCATCCAAAGTGCTGTTGCGTCAACATAGGCATGGTCTGCTTTCAACTGTGGAAAGTTCTTTGCCTGTTCATCAAAAATTTCGCGGAAAAAAGCAAATGCCCTAAAAACATTGGCTTTGTCTACACATGTGACAAGCCCTTTTCCTTGATTCATGTCTTTGCGCTGTTGGGCAAGGGAAAATGCAAATTTAAAAAGTTTTTCGCTAACATCGCGTGTAATTACCAATGTTTCACGAGCTTCATCTTTTGTAACTTCTCCCTTGCCTTGCGACCAAAACAAACCTTCGGTGCTTTCACGAATTAAAATAAAATCTATTATTTTACCTTCCGGTATATTTAGCGGGCTTTTCTGACCAGGGTAAAGTGTAACAGGGCGTACACCCGCAAAGAGTGACAGTTCTTTTCTGAGTTCAATTTGTGGAGAGATTTCTGTGCCGTCGTCATATCGAACATTTGGCAAGCCCATTGCAGATAATAGAATAGCATCTGACGCACGTGCAGTTTTCAAAGAACTTTCAGGAAGTGACTCACCAGTTTTACTATAATATAAGGCACCAGCATCGCATTTATTATAGTTGAGAATGTAAGCACTGGTTTTACTTTGCAAGTGGTTCAGAATTTCTAGTGTTGGAACCATTATCTCTGGCCCTATACCATCACCTTCAAAAACTGCAATTTGATATTCTGACCTCATTTTACACTCTATTCCTGTGTACTGATCTAAAAAATATTTCTTTTTACGAATAAACATCAAAGAACAGTTTGACAACTAATTTTTTAATGTATACGTAATTTTATAAATTAATGATACACGATACATAAGGAGGAAAATATGAGACGTATAATTCTTAAATTAATTGCAGCTGCCGCTGTTACTTTTGCTGCAAGCTCTGCATCGATTGCCCAGGAATATCCTTTTCGTGATATAACTACTGCAGTTGTTTGGGGGGCAGGTGGTGGTACCGACTCAATCAATCGCATGATCATGGCTGAAATGGAAAAGCATTTACCCGTAGGTATTTCGGTAACGAACCAAACAGGTGGTGTCGCCGGTTCCAACGGCATGGTTTATGTAATGAACCAGCCAGATGATGGTTACACGCTGGTAGGGCTTTCAGAATCAAATGTGACAGCTGCTGTTCAAGGTGGTTGGGACAAGAAATTTTCATTCTGGCATCCATTTATTGTAGGTGGTTCTCCAGATCTTGTCTCAGTGCCAGCCAATTCTCCTTATAATACAATTGAAGAATTGGTCGCTGCTGCAAAATCTGCTCCAGGCACAATTCCTGCTGCGGCATCTGGTTCAGGCTCAATTCATCATCTTAACCTTCTGGCGATTGAAAATGGCTCTGGCAGCAAGTTCAAGTTTGTGCCTTATAAGGGTTCGGCTCCTGGTCAAGAAGCGGCAATTGCTGGTGAGGTTGCTTTGGTTGTAACATCTCTTGCAGAACAAGCCCCCCTTATCAAGGGTGGGAAACTAAAGCCTTTGGCAATGTTAACACCTGATGCAGTTGAGTTTGAGGGAAAATCAATTCCGTCCGCATTCTCAAGTTACGATGGTTTGGATAAATATCTTCCATTAAAGCAAGCCATTGGATTTGCTGTTCATGCATCTGCACCAGATGATGCAAAGAAAGCTTTAACAGATGCATTCGACAAGGCTATAGCTTCAGATGTCGTAGCTGAATGGGCAAAAGCAAATAACTATGATGTATCAGGAAAATCTGGTGCAGAGGCTTCCACTATTTTTTCAAAACTTGAAAGCACTTTTGCTTGGACGTTGTGGGACCTTGGTGCCGCAAAAATCGATCCGGCAACACTTGGTATTGAAAAGCCGTAGCCCCCATGTACTCAACCATGAGTACAGTCTTGAAACTGGTCGACAAATGCTGTCGACCAGTTTCTCTCTTATCAAGTTAAAAAAATGAATGAAAAAACCTTACTAAGAGCGCGAGACTTTTGGACTTCAATTGTGTTGATGGTCATCAGTTTGTTCTTTCTTTTAAAAACTGCAGAAATTCCGTTTTGGGCTGCGCAATCAGCCGGTGTTGACGCTGGCGGTTGGTATAATTCAGCAGCATTGGTTCCTTATGGGATATTTATTGCGATATTCGTCTTGGCTTTGTGCCTTTTGGTTGTTTCCATACAAGATGGTGGTGCAAAACATGCGCTTAGCCTTGTTGGCCTTGGATATTCAAATCAAGAGGCTTTAAGGCTTGGCTGCATATCAATCATATTGTTCTTTTACATATTTGGTTTGGTGCCGCGCGTTGATTTTATCCTTTCATCAGCACTAATGATCACAGCCCTAATATGGGGGTTTCATCGAGGCCAACGGTTTTGCATGGTCGTTTCGGCATGCACTGTCGCCGTTGTCTCACTATATGCAATGCTGGCACATTTCCCAAGATCGCAATGGGCCAAGCCGCATGATGATGATTGGTTAACGCTTGTTGCATTCATCGGCCTTACGTTTTTTATGTTTGTTCGTGGTCGGAAAAATGGTGAGCTTGATAGAATTGCAAAAATAACTCCAATCATTTCTATTCTTGTCCCTTTAATCCTTGTTTTAGCCATGGCGTTTGGTTTCAGGCAGAACGTCCCGAACAGAACGGGCTTGGTTTTTTCAAAAATTGAATATCATTATTACGTATCCCTAAGGCCACTTTGGCAGGGAAAGAAATAATGGATTTTGTTCTTTCGCAATTAGTAGGCTTTGGAAATTCACTTGTTGGACTTGCTTTTGATCCTGTTACTTATCTTTATTTAATTCCTTCTGTATTTTTAGGTATCGTCTTTGGTGCACTACCAGGACTTACCGCCACCTTGGCAGTAACAATATTAACTGGATTTTTTGGTAACAAGTTTCCGCTGGATCAGGCTTTAATAGCATTAATTGGTGCTTATGTTGGTGCAATTTATGGTGGCTCCTATCCATCCATTCTACTCAATATACCGGGAACTGCAGCTTCAGCAGCAACTGCAATGGATGGATATCCACTTACAAGGCAGGGGCGTGGAGGAGAAGCGCTAGGCATCACAACAACTGCATCGTTTATAGGAACGTTGTTTGGAACTTTTTGTCTATTGATATTCGTATGGGTGCTTCTTCTTGTTTCACAAAATATCGCCTCACCTGAAAAAGCTCTTCTTGCGCTCTTTGGTATCTTGTTGTCTGGCACGCTGATGTCCAAGGATCTGGTGATAAAGGGATGGATTTCCGGATTAATTGGCCTTGCCATGGCGATGGTTGGATTAGATCCTATTCTTTCGCAAGAGCGGTATGTTTTCGAATGGTCATACTTGTTATCAGGTTTTCAGGTTGTGCCTGTATTAATGGGAGCCTTTGCAATCCCTCAAATCATGGATGGTATGCGTGCCGCATTAGATATTATCAAGGCACCAAATGTCCAACGCATTAGACCAGAGCTAATAGAGGTAACGAAACGCCTCCCTGTTATCTTGAGAAGTGGAGCAATTGGAACAGGTGTTGGTGCTTTACCGGGTGTAGGCGAAGATGTTGCAGGTTGGGTATCTTATGGAGTTGGGAAGACCACTTCGAAAGAAAGCGCATCTTTTGGCAAAGGTTCTATGGATGGTTTAATTTCCGCCGAAGCTGCTAATAATGCGGCAATTGGCGGCGCACTTATTCCGTTACTGGTTTTGGGTATTCCAGGGTCCCCTCCAGCAGCGGCATTATTAGGTGCCTTGAAAATTAACAATGTTATTCCTGGTCCAACAATTGACCCAGCCTTGATTATTCATGTGGTGGCAGTTTTGGTAATGGCGTCGATTACAATGTTCGTGATGGGTTTGTTTACAGCCCGTATTTTCATAGCAATATTGCGTATTCCGCAAACAATTTTCCTGCCCGTAGTGATGGTGCTAACAACAATAGGTTCATTCAGTGTTGGTGGTGGAATTAATGACCTGTTTTTAATGTTTGGAGTAGGTCTCGTAGCTTACGCAATGAATTTAATGCATTACCCAATCGCACCTCTTGTTATCGGCGTGATATTGGGGGGATTATTCGATGAAACCTTTAGGCGCTCTCTTTTAATTTCTGACGGTGATTTGAGTGTATTTGTTACAAGGCCGGGAGCTGCAATTCTTGTTACGCTAAATACGTTATTGCTGATAAGTCAGATATCTTTCATAAAAAATAATTTTAAAAAGATTTTTAAGAGAGGAGTATGAAGTGAAGTATGCAGTTTGCGTTATTTTCAAAACAAAGTCTGACTTTTGGCATGAGTTTTTACCCATTATTTACGCCAATGCAAAAACTTCGCTTGAACAAGAAGCAGGTTGCCTGGTGTTTGACGTTTGCACGAATTTGGATACACCAAACGAAGTGTTCTTATATGAAGTATATTCATCCCAACATGCGTTTGAATTACATTTGAAAAGTGAACACTTCTTGCTGTTTAATGCAAAAATTGCTCATATGGTTTCTGAAAAACAAGTGAAAACATATGGCACGGTGGTTTGAATGGAAAAGCTCTGGGAAGTTTATGCTCTAAAATATGCAGAGCGTAATTCAAGAACACGTGCTGATAGTTTTTTATTCGATGATGATCACTCAAGTCCACACGATATGGATTATTTTATCTGGGTTCTTAAGTCAGATGACCAGACTATTGTAGTTGATACAGGTTACGATGCTGTGGAAGCAGAACGGCGTGATAGGCCGATTTTAAGAGACCCTGCGCAATCACTGGAAGTTTTGGGCATTAATGCAGATGATGTTGATACAGTAATAATTACCCATTTGCATTATGATCATGCAGGTGGACTGAACCGCTATCCAAAAGCAAAGTTCCATCTACAAAAATCAGAAATGGAGTTTGCAACCGGGCCGTGCATGTGTGGTGAAGTTCTGCAAATGCCTTTCACAGTCGATCATGTATGTGAGATGGTTCGTAAGGTATATTCTGGGCGTGTTATATTTCATGATGGCGACGGTGCCGTTGATGATGGAGTTACCGTTCATTGTATTGGCGGTCATTCGCGCGGATTACAAGTGGTACGTGTCAAAACTGCTTCTGGATATATTTGCCTTGCATCGGATGCATCTCATTATTACGAGAATTATATAAAACAAAAACCATTTCCAATCGTTGTTGATATGGAAAACATGATTTCAGGTTATGCAAAAATTCAAAAGTTGGCATCGCAGAAATCGTTGGTTATCCCGGGACATGATCCACTCGTTACAAAAGTTTTTCCCTTGGTTGGAGTAACTGATTTTACGTGGCGCTTGGACAGCGGGCCTCAAAAATCAATTAAGGGTTTATAATGCTATTAGGTTGTATTGGTGATGACTTCACCGGCTCGAGTGATATTGCAAACACATTAGCAAAAGGAGGAATGAAAGTTACCCAGTATACTGGCATACCAAGCATGCCGGCAAACAAGAGTGTGGAAGCAGGTGTTGTATCTCTTAAATCAAGGACTATTGCTGTTGAAGATGCCGTCAACCAGAGTTTGAATGCTGCAAAATGGTTGCTGGATCAAGGCTGTGAGCAGATTTTTTTTAAATATTGTTCGACATTTGATTCAACACCAGAAGGCAACATTGGTCCTGTGGCAGAGGCCTTGGCTGAATACCTCAAAGAAACCCAGATTTTGTTTTGTCCTGCATTTCCAGCAACAGGACGATCAATTTATCAAGGTCATCTTTTTGTTAATGACATGCTTTTAGGCGAGAGCGGGATGAAAGATCATCCGCTAACTCCCATGACTGATTCAGATTTGAGAAGATGGCTGGCTCATCAAACCAAATGGGATATAAAGCACATTACTCATACATCTGTGCAAGATGGTTCTGGTGAAGTTATCAATCAAATGGAACTGAATGCGCCTGCCTTTTATGTTGCCGATGCAATTAAAGATGATGATCTTGTTACATTGGGAAAAGCAGCAAAGAATCGTAAATTGCTAACAGGCAGTTCTGGTTTGGCATTAGGCTTGCCCCAGAATTTTCGTGATAGTGGCAAAATAAAAAATACAAATTTGCAATGGCAAAAAACCAAGGGTAAGGCAATTATCCTTTCCGGGTCTTGCTCTATTGCAACTAGAAATCAGGTAGCAAAGTACAAAGAAAATTATCCGTCCCTGGAACTGACTGCAAAAGATATCTTTTTGGATGCACAAACACCGCAAAGCGTTTGCGAGTGGGCAATGCAGCAGCAACATACGCCACTTGTCTACACATCTGCTGATCCTGCTGTTGTCAGAGCTGCGCAAGGGGAATTTGGTCAAGAGTTCATTGCTGAGAAAATCGAAAATTTTATGGGAGCTATTGCCAGCGAAATGGTAAGGCGTGGTGCAAGTTGTATCATTTCTGCAGGGGGTGAAACCTCAGGTGCGATTGTGACATCCCTGAAAGTAGAGGCAATGGAGATAGGTCCAGAGATAGCGCCAGGAGTTCCTGCACTCAAGGATAAAGACAATGATCTAGTGCTTGCATTAAAATCCGGAAACTTTGGCGACGAAAGTTTTTTTGAAGATGCCTTGAAAATATTAATCCATGGTTAGGTTGCTGAGTTATTTTTGGTCAACCCAAAATATATCCACCCATGCCCGTGACAAACCAAAAAAATTATGGTCACCTAGTGAACAGGGGGAAATAAAAATTATGATTTATTATAATTCGATAGGGAGAAGAAATAATGCTTAAGAAAACAGCACTTACAGTGGCTGGCTTTGCAGCTGCACTGACAATGTCAACAGCTATGATGCCAATTAACGCGGCACAAGCAAAAACGCTTGTATACTGTTCGGAAGGTTCGCCAGAAGGGTTTGATACCGCACTTTATACTGCTGGTACAACTTTTGATGCATCTTCAAAGACAGTTTACAACCGCCTTGTAGAATTTGAAATCGGTACAACAAATGTGATGCCTGGACTTGCTGAAAGTTGGGAAGTTTCAAGCGATGGTTTGGAGATTACTTTTAAACTTCGGTCTGGTGTTAAGTTTCATACAACTGATTTTTTCACACCGACACGCGACTTTAATGCAGACGATGTCGTATTCTCATTTGACCGCCAGCGCGATGAAGCTAATCCCTGGTTCTCTTATGTAGAGGGTGCAGCCTGGGAATATTTCAATGGCATGGATATGCCTGCGCTAATCAAGGACATTGTTAAAGTTGATGACATGACTGTTAAATTCATGCTCAATCGTCCGGAAACACCAATCATTGCTAATATGGCAATGGATTTTGCTTCTATTGTTTCAAAAGAATATGCAGACAAACTGACTGAATCCGGAACGCAGGCGTTATTAAATCAAAAGCCAATTGGCACAGGTCCATTCCAGTTTGTTGCTTATCAAAAAGATGCAGTCATTCGCTATAAGGCACACCCAGATCATTGGGCAGGAAAACAGCCAATTGATGATCTTGTATTTGCCATTACGACTGATAATTCGGTACGCGCACAAAAACTTAAAGCTGGTGAATGTCATGTTGCCCCATATCCAAACCCTGCTGATATCTCTGATTTGAAAGCAGACGGCAATCTTAACATGCTGGAGCAAGAAGGCCTGAATGTTGGTTACCTGGCTTACAACACGAAAGTAGCACCTTATGATAATCCAAAAGTGCGTAAAGCACTTAATATGGCGATTAACAAACAAGCTATTTTGGATGCGGTATTTGATGGTGCCGGCAAGGCAGCAAAGAATCCGATTCCACCTACAATGTGGTCATATAATGATTCAGTCCAGGATGATCCATATGATCCAGAAGCTGCAAAAGCCATGCTGGCAGCGGAAGGTGTATCTGGTTTGAAGATGAAAATCTGGGCCATGCCAGTAGCACGCCCATACAATCCAAATGCACGTCGTATGGCTGAGGTCATGCAGGCTGACTTTGCCAAAATTGGTGTCGAAGTTGAAATTGTCTCTTACGAGTGGGGTGAATACCTAAAGCTTTCAAAAGCTGAAGATCGTGATGGTGCAGTTCTTCTGGGCTGGACAGGTGATAATGGTGATCCGGATAATTTCCTTGCCGTACTTCTTGGTTGCTCAGGCGTTGGCGGTTCAAACCGCGCACAATGGTGCCATCAGCCGTTTGATGATCTGATCATCAAGGCAAAACAGGAGCCAGACCAAGCTAAACGTACACAAATGTATGAAGAGGCTCAGATCATCTTCAAAGAGCAGGCTCCTTGGGCAACAGTAGCACACTCAGTTGTGTTTATGCCGATGTCCAAGAAAGTAACCGGCTATAAAATTGACCCACTAGGCGGCCACTGGTTCACAGGTGTTGATCTCGCAGAATAAGTAAATTGGCTCGGGCGAATAATTTACAGCCCGAGCTTTTTCATTCTTCGGATCACATTTTATAATGTTCTCATTTTTACTTAAGCGTTTAAGCCTTTTGGTTCCAACTTTTCTCGGAATAACCATCATTGCGTTTGGGTTTGTACGGATATTACCAGGTGACCCTGTTTTGCTTATGGCAGGTGAAAGAGGCCTGAGCCAGGAACGCTATGATGCGCTATTAAAACAATTTGGATACGACCGCCCAATATGGGAACAATATTTCGAATACTTGAGAAACCTTTTATCCGGGAATTTTGGTAATTCACTTGTAACAAAACAACCAGTTCTTGAAGAGTTTTTTGCACGTTTCCCCGCAACCGTTGAATTATCTCTTTGTGCGATGATTTTAGCTTTAAGCATTGGAATTCCTGCAGGTATCATTGCTGCCAGTAAAAGGGGCTCATTCCTTGATCAAACAATAATGGGTACAGCACTTGTAGGTTATTCGATGCCAATTTTTTGGTGGGGTTTGTTATTGATTATCGTGTTTTCAGGAACATTAGGTTGGACACCTGTATCAGGGCGTATTTCACTACTCTATTATTTCCCAGATGTTACAGGGTTTATGCTGATTGATAGTTTCATCTCAGGACAAAAAGGGGCGTTTAGCTCTGCTATTAGGCACCTCATATTGCCATCTATTGTCCTGGCAACCATACCGCTAGCTGTTATTGCGCGGCAGACACGTTCTGCAATGTTGGAAGTTTTGGGTGAAGATTATGTCCGCACTGCAAAAGCCAAAGGCCTTTCAGGTCGAAGGGTTGTTGGCATTCATGCACTGCGAAACGCAATGATACCTGTCATTACCGTTATTGGATTGATGGTTGGTACGTTACTGGCAGGTGCTATCTTGACGGAGACAATTTTTTCATGGCCAGGCATTGGCAAATGGATGGTCGATTCAATTTTCCGTCGTGATTATCCCGTGGTTCAAAGTGGACTGCTTCTTATTGCTGCCATCGTTATGATTGTGAACTTGTTGGTTGATTTAACCTACGGTTTGATCAATCCAAGAATTCGGCATAATTAGAGATGAAATCATGACATATATTACTGAAACAGAGACGAAGCTTAAAAAGACAAAGCGCGAAACAAGAAAACGCATGCTTTCTGAGTTCTGGTTCTATTTCAGTGAAAATCGCGGCGCCGTGATAGGACTTTGGATTTTTTTGGCGCTTGTTCTAATTGCAATTCTCGCGCCCTTGATTGCACCACATGCCCCCAATGAACAATATCGAGATGCACTTCTCGTTCCTCCTGTTTGGGAAGAGGGTGGAGATTGGCGATTTTTACTTGGTACAGATCCTGTGGGTAGGGACATGCTTTCACGACTTATCTATGGAGCTCAGTTCTCACTCTTTATAGGTGTAGTCGTTGTAACGCTCGCAGTTTCAGGCGGTGTCTCAATTGGTTTGATTGCCGGTTATTATCGCGGAGCTGTTGACACGATTATTATGCGTATCATGGATGTTATCTTGGCTTTTCCGTCTTTGCTTCTTGCTTTGGTTTTAGTGGCAATACTAGGACCAGGTTTGCTCAATGCAATGATTGCAATAGCCATTGTGCTTCAGCCACATTTTGTAAGGCTTACCCGCGCATCTGTCATGAATGAAATTAATCGTGAGTATGTTATTTCAGCAAAAGTGGCAGGTGCATCTCCCTTTTATTTGATGACCCGAACTATTTTGCCAAATTGTCTTGGACCAGTAACGGTACAGGCAACATTATCGTTCTCTAATGCCATTTTGGATGCTGCAGCACTTGGTTTCTTGGGTATGGGTGCTCAACCGCCAACCCCTGAATGGGGTACAATGCTTGCAGAAGCACGTGAATTTATTCTGCGTGCCTGGTGGGTGGTTACCTTCCCCGGACTTGCAATTCTAATTACTGTTTTGGCAATCAATCTCATGGGTGATGGTCTTAGAGATGCACTTGATCCCAAGTTGAAGAGATCATAATGGCGCTTCTTGATATCAAAAACCTGAGTGTTGATTTCCAAACTGCTGGAGGCTATTTCCGAGCTGTAGACGGTGTTGATATTTCTTGCTCTGCTGGTGAGATATTATCTATTGTTGGTGAATCGGGTTCTGGCAAATCTGTCTCCATGCTCGCCCTGATGGGACTACTTCCATGGACAGCAACCGTTACTGCAGATTATATGCTGTTTGATGGCATGGATTTGCTTGGTATGGGCAAGAATGAACTACGCAAGATTATAGGCAAGGAAATTGCCATGATTTTTCAGGAACCCATGTCCAGCCTTAATCCATGTTTTACGGTTGGGTTTCAAATTGGTGAAGCCTTGAAAAAACATTTGGGGCTTAACCGCAGTGAGCGTCGGCAACGCACGATTGAACTTTTGGATCAAGTTGGTATTCCCGCACCGGAAAAACGTTTATCAGCTTTCCCGCATCAGCTTTCCGGAGGCATGAGCCAACGTATCATGATTGCCATGGCGCTCTCTTGTAATCCAAAACTATTGATTGCAGATGAACCTACAACTGCGCTTGATGTGACCATTCAGGCCCAAATTCTTGAATTACTGATTAGTTTGCAAAAAACCAATGGCATGGCATTGGTTCTGATAACGCATGATATGGGTGTGGTAGCTGAAACTGCAGAGCGTGTGCAGGTGCAATATGCTGGTCAGCGAGTTGAAGAACAAAACGTAACAGAGTTATTTTCCAATCCGCATCATCCATACACAGCAGCGCTTTTATCTGCTTTACCGGAACGTGCTACAGGCAGAAAACTGCCATCAATTCCTGGTGTTGTACCGGGGCAATTTGACCGTCCACCCGCTTGTCTTTTTGCCCCTCGTTGCGAATTGGCAAAAGAGGTTTGTAATCAAGGCGTCATGAGACAAACTCCTGATATGGGTTCTGCGCTTTGTAATTTTCCTGTTGGCTCTACTAAAGCTGCTCAAAAGAAAAAGAGCGCTGCTAAATGAGCAATTTTATCATCAAGGCAGATAATCTTACCCGCCATTATGAGGTAGGAGGTGGGTTATTTAAAAAACCCGGAACGGTAAAGGCACTGGATGGAGCAAGTTTTACACTTGAAGTAGGGAAAACGCTTGCTGTCGTTGGAGAATCAGGTTGCGGAAAATCAACATTAGCGCGTGTGGTTACCATGATGGAAAAGGCAACAAGCGGTAATTTGGAAATTTTAGGCAAAAAAGCCGAGCCTGGCTTGGTGGAAATGCGAAAAGCCATTCAGATTGTATTTCAGAACCCGTTTGGCTCTCTTAATCCTCGTCATAAAATTGGTAAAATTTTAGAAGAGCCACTTCAACTAAATACTACTATGTCTGAAAGTGAGAGACGTAAACTCGCGAAGAATAAAATGGAATTGGTAGGTCTTCGACCTGAGCATTATGAACGATATCCTCACATGTTTTCTGGAGGTCAAAGGCAACGAATAGCGATTGCACGTGCGCTAATGCTTAACCCAAAAATTCTCGTTTTGGATGAGCCCGTTTCAGCTCTTGATTTGTCAATTCAAGCGCAAGTCTTAAATTTACTCACAGACTTGCAGGATGAGTTGGGCTTGGCGTATCTATTCATTAGTCATGATCTTTCTGTTGTACGCCATATAGCAGATGACTTGATGGTGATGTATTTGGGAAAGGTGGTTGAACGTGGTTCAGCAAAAAATTTGTTCAACAAACCAAAGCACCCTTATACAGCAGCATTGATGTCGGCTACACCATCTGCAAATCCGGATAAAAAGAAACAACGCATTATGCTGACAGGTGAATTACCATCACCTCTTAATCCACCCGGTGGATGCGCTTTTAATCCCCGCTGTCAGCATGTTACAGATAAGTGCATAAAACAAAGTCCGATTCTGCAAGGCAAAAAAGATCATCAAACTGCCTGTTTTAATCCTCTCGGCTAACCTCCAATATTGGCCTTTGATTCTGTAACCATCAACAGCTTTATCTATTAGTACTTGTTCTGATTTTGTATTTCAGTCAGAATCCGACTCACTTGGATTACAATTAAAGAACTGGAAAATGAATGTATAAGACCCTGCTGACTTCAGTCGTATTGGCGGCTATGACAAACGTTGGAGCAGCAAGTGCATCTGATACAATAAAGATTGGTGTTCTTGCCACACTAGAGGGGTCTTATACGGTTTTAGGGGAAGATGCGCTTCGGGGTATAAAAACTGCTTTGAAAAAAGTCGACGGCATGGCTGGGGGCAAAAAAATCGAGTTGATAGTTCAATCAACAAATACGACCCCAGAAAGTGCAGTGACAGCAGCACAAACGCTAGTTGAAGCTAAAGCCGATATAATCATTGGCCCTTTATCCTCTGCACAAGGAATTGCAATAAGGGATTTTTCAAAAACTCAAACCCAGGCCACTTTTATCAATGGTATATCAGGGGCCATGCAAGCAACATATGTAAACCCTTCTAAAAATTTTTTCCGGTTTAATACTGATAATTCTCAATGGTCTGTAGGCCTGGGGGATTATGTTTATACACAAAAAGAATACGAAAAGGTTGCGATTGTTGCGGATGATTATGCATTTAATCATGGGCAAGTTTTTGGCTTCATAAATGAGTATTGCGCAGCAGGCGGTCAAATTTCTGGCCGTCACTGGTTGCCATTGGGCGAAAAAAAATACGATGAAATAATAGCAAATATAGAAAATGATGTTGATGCTATTTATTTGGGTTTTAGTGGAAGCAGCGCCATTCAATTTTTGCACCAATATAAGAAAGCTGGAGGTGCAGCCAAGTTTATTGGAAGTTCAATTACTGTCGATGGTGCTCTTTTAAATGCTACAGATGAAGTCAAAAAAATGGTTATTGGAATACCATCTTCAGGTCCGCAGGCTGATACATGGGGTGACAAGAACTGGCAAGCATATTTAAAAGATTACAAGAATTCTTTCCCGCCAGATGAGAGATTTTTTGCTCCGTCCATTTTGGCAACAGGTTATTATAATGCAGCAACAGCGGCACTTTCCTGTTTGAATGAAGTCGATGGTGATTTGTCGCAAAGACAGGTAAAGTTTAGACAATGCCTTAGTAATATTGAATTAGAGGCTCCCAATGGTACCATTAAACTGGATGAAAACAGGCAGGCAATCGCAAATAACTTTGTAACTGAAGTTGTTCAGCAAAAAGATGGCAGTCTGGTAAAAAAGCTTGTCAGAATTAGAGAAAATGTAAATCAGACATTGGGATTGGGGAAAGAAACGTTTAATGCCATGGGCTTGCCAAGCCGATATGGGCCAGCATGTAAAAATAGTAATTAATCAATGGAATAAAAAAGATAATCTTACATAAGTAAAACTTTGCTTTTTGTGTCATGTTTTGCAAAACTATGCCAAACCAATGTCCAAAGGACATTAAGAAGATGAATGGGGTATAAATGGAACGGAAAAAACCGTCCAAAAACTATGGCAAAACTCTTGAAGTTAATGAGTTGCATAAGTCATATGGCGAATTAGAAGTTTTAAAAGGCGTATCATTGTCTGCACAAGAAGGTGATGTAGTTACCATGATTGGGGCAAGTGGTTCTGGTAAATCAACTTTTCTAAGATGCGTTAATCTATTGGAACTCCCAACAGCGGGTGAAATTAAACTCAAGGGTGAAGCTGTTGAGTTCAAGAACGGCAAAGAACATCTGGTACCATCTAATAAACGACAGGTTGAGCGATTTCGTTCCCATCTCGGCATGGTGTTTCAAGGTTTCAATCTTTGGCAACATATGACAGTTATGCAGAATGTTATTGAAGGCCCCATTCAGGTTTTAAAAAAGCCCAAAGCAGAAGCATTGGAACTTGCAGAAAAAATTCTAAATCGCGTTGGTCTTTGGGACAAACGTAATGAGTATCCTGCATTTATGTCGGGCGGCCAGCAACAGCGTGCAGCCATTGCTCGTGCACTCGCCATGGAGCCAAGCGTGATGCTGTTTGACGAACCAACATCAGCGCTTGACCCCGAGCTTGTTGGTGAAGTGTTAAAAGTAATTCAATCCCTCGCAGAAGAGGGGCGCACAATGATCATGGTGACGCATGAAATGAAATTTGCCCGTGATGTATCGACTGAAGTCATATATTTACATGAGGGTATAATTGAGGAGCAGGGACCACCTTCACAGGTCTTTAACAATCCAAAAAGTGATCGCTGTAAGCAATTCGTACAGTCAGTTCATTAAATCTTATATTAAAGGGAGAAAACAAAATGAAAAAATATCTATCAATTTTAGGCGGCACAGTCGCAGCACTTGCGTTAAGTGTCCAATTGGCATCTGCAGAGCTTAAAGTAGGTTTCGCTGCTGAAAACTATGCACCATTCACAGAAAAAGGCGCTGATGGTAATTGGAAAGGTTGGGAAGTTGAAATTAAAGACGCACTTTGCGCTGCCATGGAAGAAGAATGCACAGTTGTTGAAATTGCATGGGATGGTATCATTCCAGCACTTATGTCAAAGAAAATGGATGTGATTATTGCGTCCATGTCAATTACAGACGAGCGCAAGAAAACAATCGATTTTTCTGACAAATACTATAGCACACCAGCTGTCATTGTTGCTGCAAAAAGCTCAAGCATTTCTGGTGATCCTGCAAGTGTAAAGGGTAAAATTGTTGGCGTACAGGTTTCCACAATCCACGCAAACTATGTTGAAAAGCATTTCACAGATGCAGAAGCAAAATTGTACAATACGTTTGATGAGCATAATCAGGATCTGGTTTCTGGCCGTGTTGACGCAGCAGTTGGTGATTCACTCGCAATGCAGCCATTCCTGACAAGCGATGCTGGTAAGGATTATGAAATCAAGGGCGAGCTAAACGATGTGGAAGTCTTTGGTCCAGGTGTTGGTGTTGGTCTTCGTAAAGAAGATACAGAACTAAAAGCCAAAGTGAATGCGGCGATTAAGAAAATCCGTGCAGATGGCACTTATGATGCAATTTCAAAGAAATATTTTAACTTCGACATCTACGGTGGTGAATAAGCCTAAATAATTTTCAGGGGGCTTTGGCCCCCTGATTTGCTTCAAGCCCTAGCATGATGATCATCATGTGATTTGGAAATCTCCATGGAAAATGCACTGGAAATTCTCAGCTATTCGCCACCTGGTTGGGGTGGTGCGTTATTGCGTGGTTTAATGAGCACATTGCAAATTGCATTAGGCGCTTATTTGCTTGGTTTATTGATTGGCTTGTTTGGAGCTTTTGGTAAACTTTATGGTGGCCCAGTTCTGCGTTGGTCACTTGAAATTTATACAACTCTCATTCGTGCTGTTCCAGAACTGGTTCTGATTTTGTTACTTTATTATGCGGGTGCTGATTTGCTCAATTTTGTGCTTGAGAGTGTGGGCTTTGAGCGTGTTGATATTAATCCGCTCGTTGCAGGCATTTATGTGATTGGCTTTGTGCAAGGAGCGTATTCGACAGAAGTATTTCGTGGCGCTTTTCAAGCAGTGCCAGCAGGTCAAATTGAAGCAGCCAAGGCAATTGGAATGTCATCCTGGAAGCGACATACCCGTATTGTAATTCCAGCAATGCTACCCTTTGCACTCCCAGGGCTGGCAAATCTTTGGTTGATTGCAACAAAAGAAACAGCACTTTTAGCTGTCGTTGGCTTTAGTGAATTGGCGCTTGTAACAAAGCAAGCAACAGGAACAACGAAATCATATCTAACACTTTATCTGGCAGCTGCAGCACTTTATCTTGGCGTGACGCTTGTATCGAATGTTATATTCGGTTTCATTGAGCGTCATTACAGACGCGGCCAACCGGCTCAGGGGTAAGCTTTATGGAATGGTACTGGCTCCCCGAATATCTGCCTAGATTTGCTGAAGGTCTTTGGCTAACTATCCAATTGCTTGTTATTTCCATAATAATTGGGATGTCCTTGGCTATTCCAATTGGCCTTGTTCAGGTAACAGGCCCGCGACCCCTTGCATGGCTTGCCAAAGGTTTTTGTACGATTGTTCGAGGTACACCGTTACTTATTCAGCTATGGTTGATCTATTATGGCGTTGGTTCTCTCTTTCCTTCCATTCCCGGTATCAGGGAAAGTTTTCTATGGCCTATTTTAAGAGATGCATTTCCTTACGCAATTTTAGCTTTTTCAATCAGCGTTGCTGGCTATGAAGGTGAAATTATGCGTGGTGCCTTTCGCGGCGTACCAAAAGGTGAGCTAGAGGCTGCTCGAGCCATCGGTATGACGCCTTTCCAAATTCTAAGACGTGTTTGGCTTCCACGAGCATTACAAAACGTTTTCCCGACTTTAACTGGTGAATTCATCCTGACACTAAAGGCAACACCGCTGGCGGCAACCATTACGATCTACGAAGCATTTGGTATTAGTTCAATTGTTAGACAAGAAACTTACCGAATTTATGAACCACTTCTGTTCGTAGCATTTTTGTACTTGTGTTTAGCTGCTATCATGATTTTAATATTCCGATATTTTGAAAACAAAATTCCAAAGCGTGCGTCATAACATCATGAAAAAGCAAAGAAAAATAATCGAAGGAAAAGCTGCCCTGATTGTCATTGATATTCAGGCAAGCACTTTCATTGATGATAGCGAAATACGTTCCATTCCCAATATGGAAGGTTTTAAAGAACGTATGCTCAAGGCGCGTGTTGCAATTGATAAGGCGCGTGAATGTAATATTCCTGTTGTCTTTATTCAGGAAATTCACCGCAAGGATTTAAGTGATTTTGGTCGTGAGCTTGATGGCGATGAGGATGTGCATTGTCTGGATGATAATCCGGCAACGGAGATTGCAGTCAAGGAAATGGGGTTTAGGCCAGATGATTATCTCATTCCAAAGCGCAGGTATTCTTCATTTTATGGTACAGATCTGGAAATTCTTTTAAGAGGTCTAAAG
>CALFBM010000119.1 GCA_937951645.1 uncultured Rhizobiaceae group bacterium | reverse complement strand
AACATCTTTTAGCGTTGTAACAATTCTGCTTGCTGCCACGTCTGTAATCTCGCCAATTTCACGATGGCGCTTGCAATGTTTCAGGTTTGCGGAGACTGCATTTAACGTTGATGTAAGATCAAATGTCTTGTCATTTTGGGGGGCTTGCAATGCGCTCATTATTAGGCGCCCTCGGAAAGGGTGGTTTCCAGCGTACGTTTGAGTGCCTGAATTTGAACTTCAAGACTTACTTCAACGCGTTTTTCACCTGTATCCAAAATGCATCTGTCAGGTTCAAGGCTTGTATCGTCGATGATTTCATAGCTTGTAGAAAACCCTGTATCAGGCTTGCCAATGTTATAAAGCCTCAGGCGGTTTGCGCTGTCAGGATGTGCATGAACCTTAAGCGTGTTTGACTGCAGATAATCTTGCGTTGCCTTGTTTACGCATAGGGCAAAAGCCTTGTCGCTGCCAATGGCGCCAATCATCAGGTTTAAAGACTGTTCAACAATCCGGGTAATTCCTGATTGTGCTGACCATAAATCCTGACCCAATGCGTTAAAGGTTCTGTTGATTTTTTCTGCAATAATGCCATTGGCTTCTTCATCAGCCTGAGCTTGTCTTTCCAACAGTAATTCATCGGCTTGAAGCTGGGCATTTTCCAGAATTTCTGCTGCTTCCTCACGCGCATATTGCAAAATTTCCTCTGGGGACTTTGGAAGGTTTTTTGGTGTTTCTCCTGTTTGCCCATCAGCATTATTGATGCTTTCATTGGCAACCATTGTTCCCGTATATGCTTCTGTTATATCAAACATTTTGGTGCCTTTTTATGCCGCTATTGAAGACGTTTCATTAAGGAGTGCTGTACTGACCGCAATTACGATTGCACGTGCCAGGTTAACCTCGATTGTATGTGTAACTTCTTCTTCTTGTTCCTCGTTCGTCTCCATCAAGTAGACACGCATGCCAATCTGTTCGTCCAGACTTGTCTTCCAGCTGTGAATACAAGCCTTGCCGCAGCGCTCAATCAGCGTTTCAATTTTATTCATGTCAGCAGTAAATTCTGATTGCCTTGGATGTAGATTGACCAAGGAAACGGCAATCTTCAAATCCTCAACCGAGAAAGCATTGGCGATCATTTCAAAATCAGACTTTGAAATGCGCGTACGTAAGAAATCTCCATGAATTACCATGCCACAAATGCGTGCCAGGCGATCTCTTTCTGCGCCATAAATGCGGGCTGAAGTTATGTCTTCCGGCTTCATATCAGCCTTGATATCAACACCAAATGCCATGAACATTCTATTGCGAATTGCTTCAAAGATTCTATTATTTGCCATCATCTGCAAAGCAAGTTCAGGTGAGGCAAATGTTTCACCCCATCGTTCAAACCAACGTGGGTTTATTTCATCGCGATCAGGTAAATAATTATTCATCAGAGCTTGCCTTTGGTGATAATTTTATTTTGACTGTTTCTTTGTTTTGGCGAGCTATTGCTTGTGAGCTTAAATCCATACCAGGCAATGAAGCCCAGAAGGCCCAATAGAACAACATTCCAAATGCCGCCGCCAAATGAAGCCATAGAGCGTCTGGATGTTGTAGCCGTCGCTGATGTGTTGTCTTCAAACAGGGCTACTTCAACAAAAGAATATTCAAGGTTATCCAGGCTGTTTACAATCAGGTTTTTAATCGTTGGAATTTGTGGACGTAAATCCTGCCCTGCTTCCTGATAGATAAAAACTGATGCACGCGGGGGTGTCTTGTTGTCTTCAAAAGGACTGCCTTCCGGCACCATTAAATGCACGCGAGCAGAAACGACGCCATTAATTCTGGAAATCGAGTTTGATAATTCCTCATTAAGCGCATGCATGAAACGTGCACGTTCTTCAAATGGTGTCGAGACCAGTTTCTCCGAGTTGAAAATTTTGCCAAGTGATCCAAATTTTTCGCGCGGCAGGCCTTTTTCTGAAAGCTTGGCGATAGCCAAACTGAAATTACCTCGATCAACGCTTACAGAGTAATTGCCTTTTCCATCAGTTGAGCGGCTGGCTTCAATGCCATTAACTGCAAGCACAGAAATCATTTCGTTGACTTCGCGCTCTTGCAGGTTTGAATAAAGTTCAGACTGACAACCTGCAAGAAAAAGCGTTGTTGCCAGGACAATACCCAGGCTTGCATGTTTCTTTGATGGTTTGTTTGCTCGCATTTGTTTCATTTGCTTTCCACTCAATACATAAAAGCTTGATGTTAAAGTTAGTGCCTCAGGCTTGTTTAATAAGGGTTCTTGATGTGTCAGACACACCGCTTACAACCTGATTTACCATTGCCATGAAGATTGCATGATCAAAGGTCTTTGACAGTGCTTCCACCTTGTCATCCTTTTGAGGTTGAAGGCCGCTTGTTTCTGATGGGTTAAGTGTTTCAACCTTTGAAACCATGTCGTTTTTGTATGTGTCGATTGGAGACGCTTTTTCAGTGGCGTTTGGCACCTTGGAAGAAAGTTTGTCAATCTGTGTGTAAACGCCGTCCAGGACAGAGTTTGCAAAGCCTGGTTGTGTTGGTGCGTTTGAAACCTGTGGTGCGACTTCGACAGATGCGGGAATTGAATTTCCAAGTGAAATATTATCCACATTGCCTGCTGGTGAGGTCGAATTGTTTCCAACCTGATTTTCTACCTGTGTAACTGCTTGTTTTAAAGCTTGTGACGGATCAGTACCGATAGCGCCGACTGGTGCAATTGTCATGATTAATTCCCTAAGAACCGGAGTTGTTTTGTGCTTCGCTTAAAATATTTCGTAATAACGAGAAGAAAACAGAAGCAAATGCAGTTTCTGCAGCTGTGTTTAATTTTTCTGTATCGTTTGCAAGTGTATTACCTCCACTGCCAGTAACTTGTGTTTGCGGATTATCAGGAAGTTGGGGGGGCTGGGCTCCGGCACTGGTTATTTCCATTTTAATTCTCCACTTCTTGATAATCTTGTACTTATCATACCTGATTTTATTCTTGCGTAATACCGTATTTACTACCTAGATTTATTGGTATTTTTATATTTCTTATTTAAATCAATATGTTATGGTTAACACACAGTATTTCACCTTTTTATTCTGCCGCATCCAGATATGTGTTTTGCGGGTCGTAGTCCGAGCCAATAGTACCGATTGGATTAAAGTTGAATTCTCCTGACAATTCCCGGAATGCAAGAACATGGAAAGCCAGGTTGTGAGTTTTTAAATACTGGGATAGCGGGCGGCGCAGTTCTGCTTTTGTCAAAATAACAGGTGGCTTTGCATTGAGTTCTTCAATGTGATGGCGCTCGGAAATGTCTTTCAGCAATACTTCCGAAAGGGTAGCGTCAGGGTGCAGGTTATTATCTTCCTGCTGGTGGTTTACACTGTCTGCAATGGCAGCTTCCATTTCCGGTTCGATGATATAACCGGCTATCAATCCATTTTCATCTGAGTAGTTTGAACAAACCTGGCGGGCAAGGGCAAAGCGTGCCTGTTCTGCAAGATTTGCTGCACTGCCGCCAGAAAGCGTTCCCTCAAGTAGTGCTTCAAACAAGATACGGCGCGGCAATAAGGGTACGCCATCATCAAGCAGGTTGCGAAGTACGTTTAACAGCTGAACAGGCGAAAGTGTTTGGGATACCTGTGTTGCAAGCTGATCATGCTCTTTGGCCAAATCCTTGATGATTTCCTGAACTGCCTTGTAGCCCAAAATGCGTGATACTTTTGTGATCAGATAATGAGAGCCAAGCCGAGCCAATAATTCTCCCATGTCAATGATTTCAATATTGGCATCTGTAAAGGTATGCTCGTTGATTTCATCTATCCAATAGGCTGAACGCAAGGGCCAATGTTCATCAACAGCAATAACGGGCAGTCCGTTTAACTCAAGAATGTCCGGGTCACAAATTGCAATTTTTACACCGGTTGGAATTTCGGCGCTGAAAACAGATACATTATCAAGCGTCAAAACAATTTTGCTTGGCTCAAGGTTTTTGTCTTCCTCAATACCAAATACCGGCAACTCAATACCGGTTCGTTTATAACCGCGCTCCAATGATGCGTCGCGCTCCAAGAGGAATTCTGCATGTTTGAATTCGTTAAAGACTTCTGAACCAGCAGAGATTTTAAATACGTCATTTGGAGAAACAGCGATGGATTTGTCGCTTTCCTCTTTTGTGGAAGGAAGACCCTTTGCAGTATTTTCCTTCACGATTTGCTTGTCCTGTGTTTCCTGGTTTTCGCGCCTGCTTATAAAGAATCCGGTACCAGCCAAAACTGCTGCCATGCCCCAAAACAGCATTGTCGGGAAACCGGGAATAAGGCCAATCAATGCAACCAGAATTGCACCGATATAAAGTGACTTTGATTTTCCAATCAGTTGCTGGGAAATATCTGTACCCAGATCCTTTTCTTCTTCTGTGGTAACGCGTGTGATGATTGTGCCCGCACAAATCGCCATGATAAGCGCTGGTAATTGACTAACCAATCCGTCACCAACAGTAAGCCTTGAGTAGACAGAACCTGCTTCTGCTGCAGACATGCCTTCGTTCAGAATACCAATTGAAATTCCGCCTACAAGGTTGATTGCTATGATGATAAGGCCCGCGATTGCGTCACCCTTCACAAATTTCATGGAACCATCCATGGCGCCAAAAAACTGGTTTTCCTTTTCCAGTTTACGGCGGCGTGCGGCTGCTTCTTCCGAGGTGATGTCACCTGCACGAAGTTCTGCATCAATACTCATTTGACGACCAGGTAGCGCATCCAGGGTAAATCTGGCAGCAACCTCTGCTACCCGCTCTGAACCCTTGGTAATTACAACGAACTGCACGGTTGTAATAATCAAAAAGATAACAAGGCCAACTGCAACACTGCCGGCGGTAACAAATGTACCGAATGTCTCAACGATATCACCTGCATCCGCCTCTGATAAAATCATTCTGGTTGTTGATACTGATACCGCCAGCCTGAAAGTCGTTGCGATAAGGATAACGGCCGGGAAAACAGAAAAGTCATCAGGTCTTTGCAAGTAAACCGCAACCATTAAAATCATTATCGTCAAGGTAATGTTTAAAACGATCAGTGAATCAATCAGGATTGTGGGCAATGGAATGATCATTACCAGTACAATCATCATCAACATGGCAACAAGTGCCAAATCCTGACGGCCTTTGAAAAGACTGAGTAGTTTCATTTTAGCTTACCTTGTTGTACGAGCGAAATTTTCCAAACCAGGATTTTGCTTCTGCTATCTTGTTGGTTTTGAAGGAAACCAGACTGCGGTATAAAAGTACAAGTCCACCGATCACATTTCCTGAATTTGCCTTTTGAAGATAATCAAGCTCCTCAACCATTGCTTCTGCTTCTTGCCAGCGATTTAACCGCATGAATGCCAGTGCGAGTAATCTGATACATTCAAGGTTGCCCGGGTTTATCTTCCTGATCATCATCAGGTAGGGAATTGCTTCTGCAGAACGACCATAGCGAACTTGCATTGCAGAGAGTGCGCACAGCATTTGTTGATCACTCCAAGTGAGAGGAATCTCCTTTAATGCCGGATTTATATTCTGCGTGCTGTTTGTTGCTGTCTCAACGACTGTTTGTGTTGTTGCCGTATTGTCACCACTGTCGTTGTTTTTCTTTAATGTTTGTAATTGTGCAAGGTTCGAGTGCTTTTTGGATTGGGTATCAGGCTTTGAATTTATAACGGCTTTCTGTGTTATTTGTTCAGCCTGGGTTTCCTTGATCTGTGAGGCGAAATGATTAAGGGCCATGTTATGCACTGCCCTTCAAGCCATCAGACATAACCTGCGTGCCTTTGATCATGGACAGGCGGCGTACATGTTCATTTAGCATCATCTTGCAAAGTTGGGATGTTTCATCTTCGCCTTTTGCATTGTCATATGACTGGATTGCCATGAGGATTCTGGAAAGGTCGCCTATCATTTGATCGCGATTTTTGCCTGCAAGGGGCTGCAAATCTGTTTCTGCGATGTCACTTGCGGCAACCAGTTTTTTTGATTTCTTTGAGCCAAGTTTTTTATTGCGTGAATATTTGGAACGAATATTTGCAAAGTGTTTAACCGCTTGGGGCGTGGCTGTATTTGTTAATTTTGAATTGCCTGTTGCGGCGCCCAGGTTTGGATTCTGCGTAATTGCAGCGTTATTTTTTGTTTCAATACGAGACATCTATTACTCTTTGCAATGCGATTAAGCTGTTATTGATCAGGAGAGCAATTTTTATGCCAATTAATATGTAATACTTGAGAATGCCGTTTTATAACAAAGGGATGCAGTTCTTTATTGAGTTTAATAAAACTAGTAAGTCAAAGATATAACAGCACCGTCACGTTCAATCATTACGCTTGCATCATTAATATCAACGATTTTCCAGCCATCCTTGATATTGCTGCCAATACTTCCAACAATGCCATCCTTAAAGAAAACAGAAGGATTATCATCCAGCCAGACAGATTTGATCTGAGGAATGTTTGAGCCGATCTTTGCCCGGCTTACATCACGAATTAAGGGTGGGAAGTTTGATGTTGAATCATACCACTGCAGAAAGCTTGTCCATCTTGGCAGTTCAGCATCTGAAACATTGCCGTACACTCTAATTGACCCATCTGCAGTGGGGCTTGCGCGCAGTTTGTGATTTAGTTTCAAATCTTCAAGCTTGACTCTCACAGTCCAGGCAAATGCTTCGTCGATGGATTGACTTGATGCTGATGAAACCGTACCGAGCAATTTGCTGGAAGTGCGTTCAATGCCATATTGCATTGTACTTGCCATGCGTGAACCTGCTTCTGCAACTGTTCCCAGGAAACCTGCTGCCATGCCATAAATAATTGGTATCATTGCCAACAGGCAGATAAATGCCATGGCTCTTATGCCTGGTTTTATGAAAGATTTTGGATCGGCAATGCGAGAAATTATAATTTCAGTGTCGCCAAAAGTAACCGTTTCGTCTGTTGAAATGTTTGCATGCTGTCCAACTTCTACGATTGAACCGTCTTCCAATGTAACCGGCGCATCAAGTGGCCTGATTTGTAATTGTGAAAATAATCCGGAATGAAGTGTGATTTCAAAATGTCTTGGGGCAATGTTGGCGCCAAATAGTATGACTTCATTTTCCCTGGAATTACCAACTGTCATGGTTCCCGTTTTTTGAATGTAAGTAGAACCTGCATGGACACCATCAAGAACTTCCAGCATGTAATGTCCGGCATGTTTAAAGGTGTCATTGGCATTTGAAAGATAAGCCTTTGCATGCGTTGCATCTGCTGAATTTATCTTTGAAATTCCTGTGTTGATGAAATTATTCACGCTCATCTAAAACTCGATTGGACTCTAATTACTGACTGATAGTTCCTGAATAAAGGTATTTGCCTTTCGGCAAATCTTATTGAGGACGCTGTTTCAATGCGTAAAGGTCCGCACCTTTTTTTGTGGTAATCGTGAGAGTCTGGGTAGCTCCCTTGATCGCATATTCAAATGCTTCAGTGAGTTTTGAATTACCCTGAGAATTAGCAGCAGAACCTTGCTTGTTACCAGCTGCTGAAACGGAATCTATACTAGGCGCGTTCATTACATACTCCCGTGTGTAAAATTATTTCTGTGTATGTGTTTTACCACATCTACTACGTTGACTTTTCAACAATATTACCTATTGGCATAGGGAATAATACGTAAGTAATGAGCTCAGTTCTTATTTATGTTTCCGAACCTTATTATTTTCAGTTTTTCTCTTTTGTTGGCCTTGTTTTTGATCAATGCCTCAGCGATTAACTCAACGCTTGCAATGTAACTTATCGGGCCGTTTACAATTACGGAATTGCTGTCTTCTACAAATGTGAGATTATAAGCTTGTGATTTAAATCCTGCACCCTGGATTGCCTTTTTCAGATCTTCCATGTCTGTATTACCCAAAAAAATCATGCGTGTTGTATTTTCGGATCCAACAGAAACATAAAGTTGTTTTTGCTGAAAGTGCCATTTCAAATCAAATTGTGGTGCAATTTTTTTCAACATTTCTTCCATGTTGAGCGGTAATGACATCTTTTTTAAAGTACCACGAACACGCGGTGTTATTGTGATTTCATACCCATTGCGACGTGCTGCATGACGTAGAAAGTCAGGCAAGGATTGCTCAACAACAAATATCTTTGGTTTTTTTGATCTAGCAGACGCTATGCTGTTGGTTTGCTCATAAGAAAACCTGTCTGTTTCCTGGTTTGTTATACGTTGGGATTGTATCGAATTTGGTTCATTTGCATTTGTTACTGAAGACATGCAAAGGCCTGCTATTGCAGTGATACAAACGGGCAATAACCTAATCTGACTAATCAGATAAACACTCATGATTTATCCTCAGGGTACAATTTTCCATCAATGTCTGGGTCTGTGTTGCCGGCCATGTTTGATAACCCAAGTGAACGCGCGATGCGAACAAGATGGCTCAAGGTATTTGATTTTGTTTTACGTCGTATGTTCAAGCGATGGGTCTCGACCGTTCGTACTGAAAGATCGTGTTTGTTTGCTATTTCCTTGTTGCAGTAACCGCTGGCAAGGAGCGATAGAATTTCAAGTTCCCTGGATGTCAGATCATATGCATTTTTTTGATTAGCTGCTGTATACTTCACTTGAAACAGGATGTTGGTTAAGTTTTCAGAAAAGAAGTTTCCTCCTTCAACAACAGCCTTTACTGCCACTGCATACTCGCCTGATGTGGCATTCTGGCCAATAAAACCATCTGTCCCGCATTCTTTGAATTCCTGTAACAGACTTGCATCTTGCCCGATGTAACAAACAACTGTTTTGCGATCAGGATAGTTTTTCTTGAATGTACGGATAAATTCAAAGATATCGCTGCCAGGTAAAGAGGCACTTAATAAAAGCACTTCGTGCTCGTGTACTTCACTGGCATAAAGTGCAGCTTCAGTATCTCCGGCTTCAGCAATTACAACGCAATCACCTTGCATTTCCAAAAAGGTTCGAAGCCCTTCGCGAACAATTGGGTGCGAATCTACAACCACAATCCTAATACCATCAGAGTCCATACTTGCTACCTCATCCTCGAATTACAAACTGTGTCAGAATTATACACAGTGTTGAACTTGCAGAAGATGTTTCAAGTTTCGTGCCAAGTTTATGTGTAAAATTTTTTTGCCTTGATTTTGCTTGCTCCCCAAATCAGATGCGTGTTGATAATGGAGTACTGCATTCTGGTTATCTGGAATTCTCCTTGAAATCATCCAGATGTGCAGCCATTATTGGTGCTATGATAAAGTTTTTGAAAAAAATATGTCTTTCCTTATTTGCAACATTGGGCTTTATTTCCGGTTCTCAGGCGGATGGTTTTGCAAATGGTGAGCAGGTTGTTTTGCTGCATGGCATTGCGCGTACTGCTTCACATATGAAAAGTCTGGAAAAATTCCTGGCAGGCAAGGGGTATAAGGTTTTTAATCTGGATTATCCTTCAACAAAGCATACGCTTGATAAGCTTGCTGCAATTGTTGCAGCCGATATTGGCAAGAAGATACGGGCGGACAAGCCTGTTCATTTTATTGGATATTCAATGGGAGGGATTATTGCGCGGGCGGTTCTTAATAAATACAGACCTGATAATTTGGGCAGGGTCGTTCAGCTGGCTTCACCCAACAAGGGGAGTGAGGTCGCCGACTTTTTGAAAAACAACTGGCTATTTGAAAAAGTATACGGGCCTGCTGGCAAGCAGTTGACTACTGAAGGTGCCGGAATTGATGATCTACTGGGTAAGGTTGATTATGAATTGGGAGTTGTCGCAGGGAATTTCAGTATTGATCCGGTTTCCTCATCTCTCATTCCTGGTGATGATGATGGTAAGGTGTCTGTTGAAAGTACCAGGGTTGATGGTATGAAGGATCATGTTCTGGTTTATGCTTCGCATACGTTTTTTCCGCAAAACGGGGATGTTCACAAACGTGCATTGGAATTTATAAGATTTGGAAAGTTTTTAACCAAATCAAATTAAATCATTTATTGTTAAAATATATTATCGGGCATCCGTTTCCAAAACTGCCGAGTTCTGAAGGGCGAAAATATACTTTGTCAACATTTAGTCTTGTATCCAGATAGATACATAGTTTTCCACTTGATCTATTCTCCCGACCAATATAAATTTCGGCACTGTTAATATCCGCCGCGCTGTATATTACGGCTGCAATGCAAGCGATGAACATATTCTTGTCAAAATTCATTATAGATTAATCCATCTAAATATATCGAATCTATAGATCTGTTAATAAATTACATCTAATTAAATAATAAATTGATAATAAAATTACCTAATAGAATTGGTAAGATTTTCTACACATTCAGACATTTAGCAGAAAACCATTTCTCCCAAAATGGATTGCCAAGGCCCACATTAGTCATTCACAAAAGGAGAATGATGATGTCGCGTATTATTACACCTAATTTTACCACTCCGAATTCCAGGACTAAAAGCTTGATTCAGCGTATGGCTCGTTTTGATCTTCATGACCGGATTGAATTGATCGGGAATGAATTTGGCAAAATGGGATTTAGAACCGGTTTTTCTTTGGCAGATCAGGTTTTAACCCATGCACTTGTTAGCACCAGGGCAAATGTGGATTTTGTGATTGATCTTGATGCAAGCAAGAAGGCAAATGTTCTTGAAAGCTTGTGCTACATTACACGTGAGACTTATGCGCTTGATTTGAAGAAACGCCTATCCAATGGTGTTGAAGCGGTTTTGGTTAGTGACAATGTTGACAGGTATATTGCAAAGGACAAGGTTCACAATTTGCTTACTATTAATCCTTTGGCGGATTGGGATGCCAGGGAATTGATTGAATATGTACTGGCGCACGAAGTGCCTGTTGATCCCGCAGACATGCTTGCCGCGCAACCTGCATCAAGCACACAGGTTGCATAAGCAGCAAGTTTAAAGTTTCAACTGATAGCTGGTTGGAACATATTTAAAGCCGTTGCCCCGGGTTTCAACATAGCCCGTGGCAGGGAATGGCATGTGATAACCTATAAACGGAATTTTATCGGTTGCCAGCATGTCCAGTACTTTACGGCGTGTTGCAGCCGCAGCTGATTTATCCATGTCAAATTTTACTTCCCAATCAGGATAGGCAAGTGACCAGACATAGTGGTTTGTCATGTCTGCCAGTAGAGCAATTTGTTCGCCGTTGCTTTCTACCATGAAGGCCATGTGTCCTGGCGTATGGCCGAAGGTTTCCATTGCAGTAATGCCTGACGCAATTGTGTCTCCGCCTTTGATAAATTCAAATTTTTCCACAAGGGGTTCCAGTTTTTTGGCCATCAGGGCAGGGATGCGGCTTTCAGGGTCTTGTTTTTTCCAGAAATCATATTCAGTTGAACCCGTTATATATCTGGCATTTGGAAATGTAGGGTTGCCATTCAAGATCAAGCCGCCGATATGATCCGGGTGCATGTGGGTTATAACAACTACATCTACCTGGTCTGGTGTGTAACCTGCTGCAGAAAGAGCGCCTATAATATTCCCGTTTTCACCAAGACCGGTATCAAATAAAATCAGCTCGGCTCCTGTATTGATAATGGTAGGGGTAAAGAAGAATTGTGACTTGTCTGCCGGAATAAGGTTTTCAGCTGAGACCTTGCCAAACTCTTCCTTGCTGACATTCATGCCAAAAATGGACTGGATATTGTCTACCGTACGCTGGCTATCCAGCAGGGTTGTTACATCATATTCACCCAGTTTTGCCCGTGAAAATATTCCTCCGCCTGCATCTAATAATGGTGCTTTGGCCAATGATGATGAAGATGCAAGGCTTGCAGTTGCAAGTGCTGTGCTTCCTGCAACGAATTGACGGCGTGTGATTTTTGAAATCAGGGGCATGGGAGTATCTCCAAAGTTTATAATTCAGGGGTGACTAAAATATCATATAGCGCAGCTATATATGACAGCAATATGCCGATAAACTTGTGTCCTAATTTTGAATTTTGAGAATAAAAGAAATTGGCAGGAATGATGTCCCATCATTCCTGCCAGTGTGGTTGCTTTATTAATGGCATCCATGAATGTAACTGAATATTTCCTGTCGGTGTTCCAAGGGAGGAGAAAGAAACCTCAAACAGTAATACAGTTTTTCTTGCTTGTTTTATACTATGCGACAGAGAGTGGTTAGCGGCACTCTCTGTCGCTGCATAGCCCTTTCGCCCCGATCAGACTACACATTAACTTACGATAATATTCCATCTGATGGATAATTATCGCATACGTCGAAGCCTGCCATCCCGAATGCCCCTTCAGGATGGCAGGTATAGGTCTTGCCCCAATTTGATAATCAAAAAGACCGTATTAATCATGAGGTCTCTTCAGACCTCTTATAAATGTTTGAATTTACCCAGCTCCATACACTGCCTAAATGGTGTATGTGATCATGAGCCTTAAACATATACTTCTTATACTTCTTATGCTTCTTATTATTGATAAATATAAGTTAGTAACGGTTACATGAGTTTAAGTAAATGAAAACAAGCGGTTATTTGTTATTGGAGGAGAGTTTTCGATTAAGGCCGGCCTTCTCAAGGCGTTGGGCAATTTCATCTGCAAATGATTTTTCAAAGCCACGGCGAACAAGAGCTGCCTTGGGATTTTTTGCAAATCCGGGTTCTATAATATTAAGTGTATTGGCCGCCGCATGGGCGCGCTTATTATCATTCTGTCTTTCTGCAGCAAGAATTATTGCAACTGCCAACAAGGAAGAATCTTCTGCTTGAAATTTTTGGGCCAATTTGTCGGCAGTTTCAAAGTCACCTGTGGCATCTGCATGAAGATAAGTATAAAAAGATAACCATGCAGGATGTACTGGTGTTAATCTCAGTGCTTCTGCGAGCATTGGTTTTGCATCTTCCTGTGCGTTGATTGAGACCAGATAAGCTGCGTAATCTCCTATGATATCTCTATCATATGGATTTAGTTCTATGGCCTTTGATGCTGCTTTTATCGCTGCCTTTTTATTGCCACTGCTTTTTTCCAATGCAAAGAGTGCCTGGAATGCACGTGCATTTCCAGGGTCAAGGGTAATCGCCTTTTTAACATAAATGCCTGCATCTTTTAACGGATCATCACTTACTTCAATAATCTGTTTGCGATATGCCTCGACATACATGATGGCCAGCATGGCATACATTAAGGAAGATGCATTGGCTTTGGAAGTTGCACGACGTGCGCAATCCATTCCATTTGCGTAAGCCTGTAAATCCTCTTTGGCAAAGTATGAATAAATAGCCCTTATACAGTCCAGTCTTGGAGGTGGGAATTCATTGGATGTTATATCGCCATGGATGATGCCGTAAGGTGACATGATCTGTGAAGTTATGGTTGCAATTTTGGCTAAGTTGAGTTTGGTTTGTGCGCCTTGTGAGCGAGGAAATACTAATTTGTCTGACCATACAACTTCGCCCCCTGGGGGGCGTGTAAGTGTTAGATAAGCCTCCAGCGCTTCGCTGTCGGAAGCCTTGGAGAAAAACATGGACAAGTAATAATCTGATGTCATCTGGTCCTGAAACGCTGCGTCTTCTCCATTGTAGTCAAAGATGCGGTATTCATTAAATCTTGAGAATGAAATAACAGCAGTTGAGTGTATTTTTTTAGCTGTAATCCAGTCCGGTATTTGCTCGGGTGCCGCATTTATATATAATGTAAGGGCAGGTAATGTTGCATCTTCAATTGATATGATTTGTTTTTCTGGCAGAACTGTTGGAATGATTTTTATATGTTCTGTATAATAATGATGCCCGATAATACCGATTATCATGAATGCAAGAGAAGCCATACTGGCCATGACCCACGATAATTTTCTTGGTCTTGAGGGCACTAATCTACTTTGCTCTTGATCTTTATCCAACCCCATATTGATGTCGTTTTCTTCCAATGCTGAAAGTTTATCCATTAAACTTTCTTGAGGTTCTGACTGAGCTTTATGAAATACAAATTTTGGAATATAACTGCCCTTGATCAATTCAATCTGGACGTTTTGTCCCTGATGCGTAAAACCGCAGGTGTCACGATTATAATTTTCAAGTGCCTGGCGTAGTCGCCCTGCCATGACACGCACTGATGGATCGACTTGAGGATCAAAGTCA
>CALFBM010000118.1 GCA_937951645.1 uncultured Rhizobiaceae group bacterium | reverse complement strand
ATGTGTAAAACGTATTGTAAAAGAAGTTGGTGCCTTGGCAATTTGCGTTTTAAACGCAGGAACATTCAAACCGGTTCGAGGCAATAATTTAAAATTTGATGATTTTGATTTTATACATTCAGTCAATATTGATGGCGTTATTAACGGACTTATCCCTGCCGTTGATGCCATTAAGGAAGCGGGACAGGGGCAAGTCGCAATTGTCTCTTCAGTGGCGGGCTATGGTGGTTTGCCAAAGAATGGTCCTTATGGATTGTCAAAGGCCGGGTTAATAAACCTGGCTGAAAGTTTGAAATTTGATTTTGACAAGATGAACATCAAGATTCAGCTTATAACACCTGGCTTTATTGATACGCCCCTGACTGAGAAAAATAAATTTCCGATGCCATTTTTAATGCCGGTTGAAAAGGCTGCTTCACGTATTGTTCAAGGTTTGGGTAAACAAAGTTTTGAAATTACATTTCCACGCAGGTTTACATATATGCTCAAGTTTATGAACTTATGGTGCTATCCGGTTTATTTTTGGATGGTACGCAAAATCACTGGCGGATAATAAACTCAAACGTGTTTGTAGAACATTTGCCTGACATCAATTGAGTTGGTAGCAAAACCTGCTTCACAATAATGAAGATAAAACTCCCACATGCGTTTAAACCGCGGGTCAAAACCCAATTTACGTACTTCATCCCACTTGTCCCAGAACAAAATGCGCCATTCCATTAAGGTTCTGGCATAATCTTGGGCAAAAACACGTTCGCTTTCCAGCATTAAACCTTCTTGTTTGGTAACGTTAGAAAGCGCATCAGGTGAGGGGAGCATGCCGCCTGGAAAAATATATCGCTGGATAAAATCAGGGCGACTTCTATATTGTTCAAAGGCGTCGTTACGGATTGTTATAATTTGCAAACCTGCAGTGCCACCTTGTTTGAGACAATGATTGATTTTGCCAAAATATGTTGACCAATATTCTTCGCCAACCGCTTCAAACATTTCGATGGAAGCTACGTGGTCATATTTTCCTGTTTCGTCGCGGTAATCTTGGAACTTGAATTCTACACGATCAGAAAATCCGGCTTTTTCAATTCTGTTTCGAGCGTATTCCAATTGTTCTTTCGAGATTGTAAGACCTGTTACCCTGGCGCCAAATTCTCGTACAACAAATTCTGCAAAACCGCCCCAACCACAACCTATTTCAAGGATATGGCTGTCTTTTTTAACGCCCATTCTTGTTGCGAGAGAACGATATTTGGCGTCTTGAGCTGCTTCCAGTGAATTGGCGCCATCCTCATAAATTGCAGAGGAGTATGTCATGCTTGGATCAAGCCAAAGACTATAAAAATTATTTCCAAGATCATAATGCGCAGCAATGTTTTTTTGAGAGCCGCTTCGAGTATTTCGATTAAACCAATGGCGAATATTTTCAATAATATTTGTAATTACGCTTTGAGCAGCAACATCGCCATATATCGAGCGGTTTACCAGGAAGAATTCAAGCATTGAAGTTACATCGGGACTATCCCAATCTTCGTCCATATAACTTTCTGCCACACCAATAGTACCTCCTAGAGCAACTTTGCGTGGTAGCTTCCAGTTATGAAGATGAATTTTTGCAACAGGACCTGAGTTGCAAGAGTCAAAACGGACAGATCTTCCATTTGGAAACTTTATAAATAACTCACCGTGTTCAATGCTTAGAAGCAATTTTAAAAATTTTCTGGCAAACCAGGGCAAGTTGGTTTTTTGTGTTTGAAAATTATTTTCATTGATGAGAATTGCATCATCAAAATCGGCTTGTACACCGACGTTATTAAGTGTCGATTCCATTTTTACTCACCTGCAACAATTTTATTTTTTTGTTCGATATAACTTGGTTTTTCCGGAGGCACGGGCCTGGCGCGTAACTTAATGCCTTTAAACCATAAAATAAGTGCCTCAAAATGAATACCAGCTGTAATCTTCCATGTTAGCCCAAGTGTTTTAAATATTCCAAATATCAGGTTTTTGGAGTTCAGAATTTTTCGAGACCCGGAAAATGCCGCAGAAAGAATGGGACCGCTTTCGTCATGTTCAAGTATTCGTATCCTTAGCAATTCATCTGGTGGCTGAATTCTAAAGTGATAGTGCATATTCATGTCTAGAAAAGGGGAGACATAAAAGCATTTTTGGGCTGAATTTTTAATTGAGGCATCGGTTTCATCATGACTTTTAACGCTTGCAACATATGAATGTGTCTGACCAAATGTATTGTTTACCTGGTAAACAAGTGCGATAACTTCATCATTTTTATTGTAGCAAAAATAAACTGACAATGGATTGAAAGTGTAGCCAAAAACCCTTGGATTACACCAGAGTGAAATCCTGTGTGGTTTTGGGATTCCACCGTCAAAAAGCAGTTGATTTATGTAACCACGAAGAGATGATCCATCCCGTGGTCCGTGGTCTTTCTCGTGGAAAGAGACCAGTCCGACTTCGTTTACAGAAAATAATTTGGATTTCTTGTTTGCTTCGTCGTAACGATCCAGATCCATTACCAAAGAAAAAATATTATAATTAAAGCGGTGCATTTTTGGTTTTAACCGTGCATGCATAACCTTGCCAAAGTACAGGCTTGCTGCTGGCTGGTTGGGAGCTTTCAAATTGGGTTTCGCGGTTGTCATATGACTACTCCGCTGCTTCCATTATAATGGTATTATTATTTTCTGTTGTATCTGAAGGATAAACCGGTTCTTCCCACGGTACAATACCTCCCAGTGACCTGGCGACTTTCAGACCTGATTTCAGACCATCCTCATGAAAGCCAAAACCAGTCCATGCACCACAAAACCATACGCGATTTTTCCCTTGAATATTTTCAAGCTTGCCTTGGGCATTGATTGCAGCACTGTTAAATAATGGATGCGCGTATTGATAACGCTCTATCGTTAAATCATCCTTGGGAGCTTTAATTGGATTTAAAGTTATAAATAAAGGATAATTCTTATCAATATTTTGGAGTTTGTTCATCCAGTATGTGACAGATACATCTCTGTCATCCATTACATTCTTCTTTCCAATATAATTCCATGCCGCCCATGCTTTTTTGCGCTTGGGCATAAGAGATGGATCACGATGAAGCCAAACATCGTTTTGAACATATTGAACACTAGACAGTACATTATGTTCTTCAGGTGATGCGTCTTTTAAAATTTCAAGTGATTGATCCGAATGCGATGCCAAAACAACTTCATCAAATATCTCGGTGTGACCGTTAATGTCTGTGACTGCTACGCCATTCTTGACGCGCTCAATAATTTGAACTTCAGTATTTGTACGAAAAATTGCATCTGTATCTTCGGTTAGTTTTGAAACATATTGCCTGCTGCCGCCAGATACCGTTCGCCATTTTGGTCGTTCACTTTGTATAAGTGAGTGGTTTTTCATAAACTGGATTAAGCTTTCTGCAGGGAACTCAAGCATTTTTGCTGAGGGTGTTGACCAAATCGCGGATGTCATTGGTACAAGGTAGTCATTCTTCAAGCGATTTGAAAAACCGGTTTTATTTAGATAATCATCAAAGGAAAGGCCGCATAGTGCACCGTTTTGAAGGTCTTGTCTGGCACGTTTGTTGAAACGGAAAATATCTCTTAACATTTTCAGGAAGCCAGGGGACAAAATATTGGTTGGCTGGGCAAATACACCCGATAATTTCTTGCCGCCTTTCCATTCAAGTTTTCCATTATCCAGTGAAACAGAAAATTCCATATCAGAAGCAGAAGTTTCAACACCCAAATGATTGAAAAGCTTGATGAGGTTTGGGTAGTTGTTTTCGTTATATACAATAAAACCTGTATCAACAGGAATGGTTTTGTCACCAGAATTAACATCTACGGTTGCTGAATGACCGCCAAGGCGGCTTCGTTTTTCATATACTGTAACATCATGCGCTTTTGAAAGTGCCCAAGCTGCTGAATTGCCCGAAATTCCGGAGCCGATTACCGCTATTTTCATTTATTTTTGAACACCCCATAAATATGCACCCTAGACATAATGTAACCTAGAGTTATTTTTTTTGCTTGCAAGTCAGAAAGCTAGCAAAATTTGTTAATTATCATAAGATGTTACGTAAATAGAATGCTTTTTGTTTCAAAAAAAGCTATCTTAGCTTAATGCAATCACCTTCTCTGGCTACTGCATAATCTGGATTTGCAGATTTCATCTCTTTTTCAATCTTGTCCAAATCATTGTCATTTCTGAATGGCATGTGGTGTGAAGCGAGCAATGAGCCTGCATTTGCAATCTTTGCAAGCCTTATGCCTTCTTCATAGGTTGAATGGCCATATCCCCTAAAATCACACATTTCTTCATCTCTTAGGCTGCAGTCATATGAAAAAACATCAATATTATTGATTAATTTTAGTATGTTCTCGTCATGCTGGCCGGAAATATGTTCAGTATCTGTAATGCAAGCGAATGATTTATTGGCAAAATCTATTCTATAGCCCGTGGACCCGCCTGGATGATTAAGTGGGGCAGTTGTAATTTTTATGGCATCAGAAATATTAAATGTGCAGTTTTCTTCAAGAGTATTGTAATCTATGTTAGCTGAAAACACCTCTGGACCTACAGGAAAAAACGGACGGTCCATTAAGTCAGTTATAAGTTGTGACGTATCTTTTGCACCTTCCAGCTTGCCGCAGCTAATATCTACATCTGCATTTTCAATAAAAAAGGGTGCGAAAAATGGAATGCCTTCTACGTGATCATAATGGGCGTGAGTGAGAAGAAGATGAATTTTTTGATTGGGTGAAGTTGAAACCAGTTTACTTCCCAGCTCACGAATGCCGGTGCCTGCATCAATAATAATTGTGTGGTCACCGCACGTTACTTCTATACAGTTTGTATTTCCGCCTGTGCGCGCAAAGGGAGCTCCGGAAACGGGTAATGTCCCACGTGTTCCCCAGAAGGTTACTTCAAAGTTCTCTTTACTCTTGTCAGCCATACTCTAAATTCTTTTATATCTTATTCTAACACGACTTAGCCGCGCTCAGCTTTTGGCGTGCTTCACCCAGTTCACTTGTAGTTTTTTGCAAGCGCGATGCAAGCTCCCGCATAACTTCGATACCAAGATCCGGCACTTGTGAAATCAAACCAAGAAAGTGTTCCTTTTTGATTTTCAATACTTCAAGGGTCTGTGTTGCGCGCACTGTCGCTGTTCTTGGAATTTCACAAAGGATTGAGATTTCACCGATAATTTCATTATTGCCTACACTGGCAACGACGACCTCTTTTTTCTTAGTAGAGACGATGACATCTGCGCTGCCATTGACAATTACGAAAGCAGCGTCTCCTGCGTCACCTTGCTTGAAAAGGTCTTGTCCAGTGTTGTAAATCTTCCGATCTGATGCGAATGCCAGTAGTTTTAATTTGCCTGGATCAATTGCCGCAAAGAGAGGAATCTTGCGAAGCATATCGACTTCTTCAGTTAGTGTGGTCATGTGCGCTCCAAGTTTCAAAATAATTGAAATTCATTTGTTATGCCCGTGTAAGTCTACGAAATTAACATTTTGTAAGTTTCATTTGTTTGTTTGATGTCATTTGGTCTGCCATCTGCAACCAATACGCCGCTTTCAAATACAAGTACCCGATCAAAATATTTTGCGAGTGGCGGACTCATTGGTACCCAAATTACACCTGAGTTATTTTGTTCCGCCCATTTCAAAACGGTCTGGATGATGTATTCCTGTTGACGTGTCGCCAAGGTATTCATGCCTTGGTTTACAATTAATATATCAGGCTTTTTAAGCAGTGAGCGAGCAAGATGTAATTTTTGACGCTGTATTTCCGTCAACCGCTTGCCTCCCGAACCGATATTGAAGGCAAGGCCTATGTTAAAGATATCATCGGTTAATTCCATTTCTTCAAGCAAATTGCGGATTGCATCTGTTACACGTTCACTGCCTTCAGGAACTGTTGAAGAAACACGTCCAAGCAAAACGTTATCTTGAATTGATGCTGCTGAATTGTATGTATTTGTTTCGTACAATCCGATTGGCATCTGTGGAAGTGCTTCAAGTTTCTTGCGCAGGTTTTTTCTGGCATTTAGTATTTTATGCTTCAATTCGGCAGAGAGCAGTCCAAGTCTGTTTTGTCCCTCCGTATAAGCCAACGGCAATCGCATAATCATTAGACGGTCATTCCGATGGATTTCAGCCAGCGGCTTTGTACCCACGCGGGACAGCACTTTCTTGTACTCTGGAAGCTCATCTGCTGACATATATGTTAGTTGATCAAAAAATGCGTCTTCGATATCCAGATCGCCAAAGAGCTCGATTGTTGTTTCGGCAACATTTTTACCCATTTCAAAAAGGGTTTTCTCGAGATTTTCCTCTTTTAGTACAGCAAGTACAAGTTTGTTTTCTGGCAAGTTTTCCAGCTTATATTCATCATCAATAGCTGTTCCAAACAATAGGTTTTCACCGATTGATGACTGCTCGTTATATAGCTTTGGGTCGAATGGCTCTACAAAATCAGAAAATCCGAGTTCATCCAATCGCCCTCTGAATTTTTTGCGCGCTTCCAGTAAGGCGTTGGTCAATTCACTGTGTTTTTCCGGGTTTATTGTTCCACGCAGACCAAGTGCACGAATGTCATTTTCCATATCTATATTGGTCAGGATTTCACGAACATGCGTAATTAGCTCGTTTTCATTTGCAAATCCGATGCGCTTATAATCCAGCCATTCTTCTTCAAAGTCATGTTGAAAATTACCTGAGCGTTTGGTCTCAAACCTTTCAAGTGCACTTGTTCTACTTTTCCTTGTGTCTGATTTTGGGTCTTCCACGGGCTGGTTTCTCAAAACATAAGTGAGAACATCCAGAATACTGCCTTGTGGAAAGTATGTGCTGCCGTCGATATAGCCAATTCGTCTTCCCATGAAATATTCTGGCTGCTCATCGATTGACTTGTCATCCATTAAAACACGGCCACCAGTTGGCTTTAATACACCTGCCAGCACTTCGGCAAAATTTGATGCACCACTGTTAAAATCTCCGACAACTGCAACTCTCTCATTCGTCTTGATATCTGTTGAAGCCTGTTCAATGAGTTTGGAACCGGTGTCATCTATTACGGAGAGGCGGCTAATTTCATAGCCTTTGAGGATATGAGGAATTTCTTCTTCAGGAAGTTGTTGTAATTTTGTATCCCGTAAATCTTCAGCAGAAAACTGTTCAATGATTTGCGCATAACGGACTTCTACGGTCAGGCGTTTTTGATCCTGGTCAATCAAACCACGCACAGGCGCGGGCAAGTCTTTATATGCAACTATAACTCCTATCAGTTGTCCGATATCCAGTGTGCCTTTAATGGCTAAATATCCACCAACTGCATAAAAGAAAAATGCCAGGAACTGGATCAAGAAGTTGTTGATGAATTTTACCATGAACTTTCTTTGAAAAAGCTCAAAGCGAATAAAGAACAGGTTGCTTAGAATATTTGTAACTTCTGCCCGGTGATAATTCGTTGTGTCATTGGTGTGGGTTTCCTGAATGCCCTCAACAATCTCTCCAAGTCTGCCAGCAAACTTTCGAGCTGCAATCTGGCGTTGTCTTTGCAATTCAATCAGTCTTTTACGAAGAAGTGGAACAAGCCAGGCCTGAAATGCAACCACAACGAAGGTTGCAACGCCCAACCAAAAATTTTGCAAGAAAATGAATAACAACGCTACTAAGGCTTGCCCTCCCAGAAACAATGGCTGGGTGAATGCATCGCCAATGTACTCACCCATTGGTTCTACTTCATCCTTGATCATGCTGGCTACTTCAGAGGCTTTTGTTCGGCGAAAGCGTGATAAAGGATAGCGCATGACACGGTCAAAGAGTTCATAACGCATACGGCGCAAGATTCGTTCACCCATGCGCCCCTTGTAGGTATTTATGTAAAGCTTAAAGAGGCCGTTTGCTACTACAAGGAACAGGAATGTTACTGATAAAGCAAACAAGAAGCCAATGCGCTCCATTTCGAAACCGGGAAATAACAAAACAGGTTTTCCGAAAACTGTTTCGCCAAAGGGCAAGTAAGTTTCCAGAAAATTACTGGTAGCACCTGGTGTCTCAAAGCCAACGCCCTGTATAGGGCTGTTCACGATACGTTTGGGCAGTTCAAGGCTTAGGAAATATGTGGGCATGGACGCAAGAATTATAACCAGCATCCATAGCTGATCTCGTCTTGAATGACTCCAAATATATTTTAAGAGATTTCTCTCCATGAACTTCTTCTTGATTGTTCCAAGAGATTAAACCCTTGGTGTATTGATCCCGTGAACAATGATAGCATGATAATTGTTGCTGAAAACAATTTTGATTGAATTCTTTGTGTATATAACTATTTGTTTGAAATACGTATGTGTAAAATAGCACACAAAAAAACAAGGCAATTAGATGAGTCATGAGGCATTAATTTCACCTATCCGCGAATGGCTGATAGACCAGGCTCTAGGAAATCCTGATATCACAGGCCTGTTTCATACTTTATGCATGCGAATTTCCAGTGTAGGTATTCCCATTACCAGGGCAAGGTTGTTTTGGCCTACCTTGCATCCCTTGTTTCAGGCCGAGACGGTTTCTTGGGATCAGGGGACTGGTGCGTTTTTGGAACAATTTATTCATCAGGATGAAGCTTCTGATGACTGGAAAAAAAGCCCATTAAAATATTTGATTGATAACAAGCTGGATATTCTGCGCCGCGAATTAACGGGAGCCAATAAACTTATAGACTTTGAATTGCTAAAAGGTCTTGAACAAAACGGATTTACTGATTTCATTGCCATGAGTACCGACTTGGAGGGGACGTCTTTTCGAACCAGGGAAGGGGGTAATGAAAGTGGCATTATGGTGACCTGGTCAACCAATAGTTCCGGCGGGTTTTCTGATGAGGACCTTATTGCATTACAAAAAATTCAGCGTCGTTTTGCTGTTGCGTGCAAGGTCATGATACAAGCGCGGATTTCCAACAATATTGCTCATACTTATCTTGGTGAACGTGCTGGAGGTAGTGTTCTGGATGGTCAAATCAGGCGTGGGGACGGGCAAACTACCAATGCGGTGATTTGGTATTCGGATTTGCGAAATTCAACCCAACTTGCAGAAACCATGCCGCCAGATGACTATTTCAAGTTGCTGAACTCATATTTTAATGCAACTGCCCAACCAATTATTGACCATGGTGGTGAAATACTGGATTTCATTGGTGATGCCGTACTTGGTATTTTTCCATATAAAACAAAGGATGAATTGTGTGAAGCTGCCAATGCCGCTCAAAGCGCTTTGCTTGATTCCTGTAAGTTGGCGGATGAAATAAATAAAGAGCGAAAGAATGAGGGGTTGGAGGTTTTCAAGTACGGTATTGGTGTAAACGTTGGTGAAGTGATGTTTGGAAATATTGGTATTCCATCAAGGCTTGCTTTTTCTGTAATTGGTCCAGCGGTTAATGAGGCTGCACGTATTGAAAGTCTGACCAAAAAATTCAAACCAACTATTCTGGCTGGAAAATCGTTTGCAGCAATCAAGCCAAAAAACTGGAAATCACTGGGTGAACATAAATTACAGGGTGTTGCCCAGCCAATTGAGATATTTGAAATTTTCAAACAATAAACTGACAGCAAACTTACTTTGGATTTACGACATGTTTGGGCGAAAAGGGACTTGTGCCTGCTAATTGCTGTGATAAACATTTATTCGCTGGACAGGGTTCCCAGCTCAGAAATGCAGATGGCATGAATTGCTATCGCCTGTGCACGAAGTAAGTCGCAGGCAGACGCTTTCCACATAAATTTTTTTACACGAGCTGTTTGCTGTTATCCATCAGTACTGGTTTGCTGATTTGAGTTGCAGAAGACACAATCTTTATCGGAGAGACTTACATGATCGTTAAGAGTGACATTGAGATAGCGCGTCCATCGCCAGACAAATAGTCCTTTAAAAGATCACCGCGCGATGCCCGATCGGCATCCGGTGTTCCATGTCCGCTAAGGTTGGTGACAACCGCAAATCGGCCTTGCTCGGACACGCCAAGCCAGGTGCCGCCGGCCTTTGTGTCCCTGCCAGCCAGTAAATGACGGGCACCGTCCCACCGGGTCAGCGGTTCCGCGGGCCGGGCATGCATTTCATCCCGATTGCCTATGGCGATAAGTTTCCAGCGCGGATGGGCTTGCCAGGCAAAAGCGACGATACACATTCATTCTCTATTGCCGAATGAAACAGGTTTGGCGATCAGATTCTGGTTGTCAGGAGGCCGGAAGAAATCGGCAAGTTGAAGACCATGTCTGGCAAACATATGGGCATACGGCTGAAAAGAGGTATCGGCATTACGATTTGAAAGGCTAACAGATAGAATAATAGCGCGATCGCGAACTGGCGTTAAAAGGTGTGATTATGAAATATCCTCGACTGCTCGAGCCCCTCGATCTGGGCTTCACCACCATCAGAAACCGCTCAATCATGGGCTCCATGCACACTGGTCTTGAAGAAATGGATGGCGGTTTTGAACGCATGGCCGCCTATTTCGCTGAACGTGCGGCGAATAATATCGGCATGATCATCACTGGCGGGATTGCTCCCAATGAAGAATCATCCAGCGGCGGCGCAATGATGTCCAGCGACGAGGAAGCGGAAAAGCACCGGTTGGTGACGGACGCGGTTCACAAGGCCGATCCGGATGTAAAAATCTGTATGCAGATTC
>CALFBM010000117.1 GCA_937951645.1 uncultured Rhizobiaceae group bacterium | reverse complement strand
AATTAAACGTTGTTCAATTTCTAGCGCGGGTAAGTAAATTGTTTCAGGTGAAACAGGTTTATAAGGTGTTCCACCATCAATCTTGGTTTCAATTGCCTGCTGACGGGACTCGTAGTGATCCTTGACTTGTTCTTCTCGCGCCTTGATAGCTTCAAGTACATCATGGGCATAGGTGAATTGAAAGCAGTCCGTATAATCAAATAGCGTGTCAAGCTTGTCATAAAACAGCGGTAACCAATGTTCCATGCCGGCAAAGCGTCGTCCTTCGCTAATCGCCTGATAAAGTGCATCATCTCTCGTCGCTGCGCCAAACTGTTCAATATAGTTTTTACGAAATCTGGTAATGGCTACTTGATCCAGACTGATCTCACTCATTGGCTGAAGCGCGAATGATTTTAATTGGCCTGTTGTCATTTGTGTTACAGCATCAAAGCTTCTGATGGATTCCAATGTGTCACCAAAGAAATCCAGCCGAACCGGTTCGGCTTCACCCGGGACAAACAAATCGAGAATACCGCCGCGGATAGCAAATTCACCGCGTTCACGAACCGTAGATGTACGATCAAACCCTTCACCTACCAGTCGTTCAACCAGCTTATCCATATCAATACGGTTTCCGGGTGACATGGAAAATTGTTGCCCAACCAAGACGGATGCAGGAACGAGTCTTTGCAAAAGCGCATTGGCCGTTGTGAGAACCAAAATGCCTTGGCCATTTTTTGTATTGGCTATTTTATTTAAGGCCTCAATACGACTGGCAATCGTCTGTGTGCTGGGCGATACACGGTCATAAGGCAAACAGTCCCAGGCAGGAAGCTCAACCACCTCCAGCCATGGTGCAAAGAAACCCAGGCTTTCTTGAATGCTGGCAAGCTCTTGGGCATTGGAACAAACATGCACAATACCCTTGCCAGCTTTTTCATTGGCACAAAGCTGTGAAAGGACAAGTCCTTCCTGACCCGAAGCAATATTTGCAACGGTAGCATTAATACCTTCATCAAAAATGGATTGGAGTTGTAATGGAGTTAGCATCTGTAGAGTTGCTTATAAATTAAAATCATAAGAGTTCATATGTTCGCATATCATTTCAAACATTGGTCTTGTGTCATCATCAGGAAATTTTTGTTCGCCTGTAAACCAGATAATCAAATCGCGATCATGCTCAGACATAAGTTTTTCAAAGAGATCAAGGTTTATATCTGAAAGCTCCTCCAGTTTTTCATTGGCAAAGCGCCCGATCACAATATCCATCTCTTTTATGCCACGGTGGTTTGCACGGTATTTCAAACGTTTGATGCGGTGCAGTTTTGCAGTATCGTTATTAGTGTCTTTTTCTGTGTCATTCATATGAGAACTATTGCTTCAATAATTTAATCAGTGTTGGATTGTGTTATAGGGTGACAATCATAAAAAGTCAGCCAAAACTTCGGAAATTTTAATGCGACCGGAACTTTTAAATCCCTTGTTTGTGCCTGTTTCCAACCTGGAAGGAATTGGCCCCAAACTGACAAAGACTTTAACAAGGCTTTTTCATGGAAATGAAAACGCAGAGCCTGCCCGTATAGCTGATTTGCTATTCCATATTCCTCATTCTGTGATTGATAGAAGAAACCAGCCAGGCATCGCAAATGCAGTCGAGGGTGTTGTTTCTACATTCAAGGTCATGGTGGATAGTCATAACGCACCACCAAGGGGTAATCGCCGTGTTCCATATCGCATCAATGTGCATGATGAGACCGGAGAAATGACACTTGTGTTCTTTAGAGGACAATCAGACTGGCTTGGCAAATCCATGCCTGTGGGCGAAACCAGATATATAAGCGGCAAGGTTGAATGGTTTAACGGCAAGCCTAACATGGTTCATCCCGACCACATGGTCAGCGAAGAAGGCTTTGCCCAACTCCCTTTGCTTGAGCCTGTTTACCCGGTCACTGCAGGGCTTTCTTCAAAGGTTATGTCGAGGTCTGTTAAAACAGCAGTTAAAACCCTACCCACAATGCCTGAATGGGCAAATCATAATTTGATTACGCGCGAGCATTGGCCACATTTTAACGAGGCTGTAGAACGCATCCATAACCCACGAGACAGTCTGGATCTGGATCCCAATGCACCTGCCCGCAGACGCCTGGCACATGATGAATTGTTCGCAGGCCAATTGGCTTTGGCTTTGTTACGTTTACGCTTGCGCAAATCGTCGGGCAAACAGAGAACGGGTACTGGAGAGTTAACATCAAAACTTCTGCCTCTGTTACCATTTGCATTAACCGGGGCGCAAACAAGGTCTGTCTCAGAAATTGCCGATGACCTTTCAAAGCCTGAGCGAATGTTGCGGTTGCTTCAAGGTGATGTGGGATCAGGTAAAACCATTGTGGCACTGATGGCAGCTTTAACCGTGATAGAAGTAGGTGACCAGGCAGGTATTATGGCGCCTACTGAAATTCTGGCGCGTCAGCATCTCGCAAGTCTCAAACCACTTTGCGATCAGATTGGTGTTACTGTGCAACTGTTAACAGGCAAGGATAAAGCAGCACAAAAGCGGGAAACACTTGAACGTCTCAAGAATGGTGAGATTGACCTTGTAATCGGTACCCATGCGCTTTTTCAGTCCAAGGTGGAATTTAAAAGCCTTGGTCTTGCAATCATAGACGAACAACATCGCTTTGGCGTGCATCAACGCCTCACATTGGGCGATAAGGGCGATGCAACCGATGTGCTGGTAATGACAGCTACCCCTATTCCACGCACACTTGTATTAACAGCTTATGGCGACATGGATGTATCACGTCTGGATGAAAAACCACCAGGTCGCCAACCCATTCAAACTAATGCATTGAGTTCAGATCGTATCGAAGAATTGATAGCACGTATTTATACAGCAGTTCAGCATGG
>CALFBM010000116.1 GCA_937951645.1 uncultured Rhizobiaceae group bacterium | reverse complement strand
ATAACGCCATCAATATTGACTGAATGTATAAAATCAAAATCATCAAATTTTAAATTATTGCCTCGAACCGGTTTGAATGTTCCTGCGTTTAAAACGCAAATTGCCAAGGCACCAACTTCTTTTACAATACGTTTTACACATTTAAGATTTGCAGCGCGATCTGTAACATCGAGCGCAGCTGTTATTATTTTCCCGGCGCCGGAATATTCATTGGCAATTGCATCAAGCTTATCCTTGGAGCGTGCAGAAATATAAACCGTGTAGCCTTCATCTGCCATCTGGATCGCAACAGATTTACCTATGCCTTCACTCGCTCCAGTAATCCAAACTGCCCCATCTTCAGGTTTCGCTGTAAAACTCATTATATAAATCCATCCGTTACTAGAATTATTTTTCAACTGAACATTTCTATCAGCAATTCCTTACACATATTTATTTCTTTTCAGAAACTTCAATACCTTGCAGGAAAAAGCCTCATTCTCTAGTGTGATTGCAGCTATTAATTTATTGGAACATCTATAATGAGCATTAAGACCGGCACAATTGACGCAATTGGCAATACTCCACTTATTCGCCTTAAAAAAGCTTCGGAAGAAACAGGTTGTGAAATTCTTGGCAAAGCGGAGTTCATGAATCCGGGACAATCTGTAAAAGACCGCGCCGGGCTATTCATTATTGAAGACGCAATCAAAAAAGGACAATTGGAACCGGGGGGAACAATTGTTGAAGGAACGGCCGGCAATACCGGTATCGGTCTTACAGTTGTTGCGAATGCACTTGGCTATAAAACCGTCATTGTAATTCCGGAAACACAAGCACAGGAAAAGAAAGACACATTGCGTTTGATGGGGGCGAAGCTTGTTGAAGTTCCTGCACTGCCATATCGAAATCCAAACACATATGTAAAACTATCCGGTCGCCTTGCAGATCAACTTGCAAAAACAGAAAAACACGGGGCAATTTGGGCAAACCAGTTTGACAATGTTGCAAACCGTGATGGTCACATTCGTACAACCGCACAAGAGATATGGAACCAAACAGATGGAAAAATTGATGCTTTCGTTTCAGCAGTCGGTACAGGCGGCACACTTGCTGGCGTTAGTGCAGGCCTTAAGGAACATAACAAGGATATAAAAACCGGCATGGCTGACCCTATGGGCGCTGCGTTGTTTGAGTATTACAAAAACGGTGAATTAAAATCCGAAGGAAGCTCAATTTCTGAAGGAATTGGGCAAGGTCGCATTACCGCAAATCTCGAAGGTTTTGCTCCCGATATTCCATTCCAAATTCCAGATAGTGAAGCCATACCAATTGCTTTTGACTTATTGGAACATGAAGGCTTGTGCATGGGTGGCTCAACAGGCATCAATGTTGCCGGAGCCATACGAATGGCTAAAGAATTAGGCCCTGGCCACACGATTGTAACCATATTGTGTGATTTTGGCAGTAGATATCAATCTAAAATGTTTAACCCTGCATTCCTCCGTTCAAAAGATCTTGAGGTGCCAGCCTGGCTAGAAGATCAAACCAGATTTGACTTGCCAATTGTTGAATACACAGAGTAAAGATGCCTAATATAACGAAGCCTTCTTTTCTTGATGATACTTATTTAACAGCTTGTGAAAGCAGGGTTATAGCGATCAATGAACAAGGCGGAATTATTCTGGATCAAACAAACTTCTACGCAACCAGTGGCGGCCAACCGGGTGATAGTGGCAAATTGGAACGTGAAGATGGCTCCATTATAAACATCGAAACAACCATCAATGGCGACACAAAACAGGAAATAATCCTGCAGCCAGAACAAGCCTCTCCCAAACCACTAGTTGGCGAAACTATTGTGGGGCATATCAACTGGGAACGTCGGTACAAACTCATGCGCATGCACACGGCATGCCACTTGCTCAGTGTAGTCTGCCCCTACCCGATTACTGGTGCTTCGGTAAATGTTGATAACAGCCGTGTTGATTTTGATCTTTCCGAAATAAGCATCAGCAAGGAAGAAACAACGCAAAAACTGATGCAATTAATAAATGCAAACCACCCAGTTTATACAAAATGGATCAACGAAGAAGAACTTGATGCCAATCCATCCATAATTCGCTCCAAGAACGTAAAACCACCACGTGGCTTAGGTAAAATTCGACTTGTTTGTATAGGCGAGAACGAATGCATTGATAGCCAGCCATGTGGCGGTACGCACGTAACAGAAACCAATGAAATTGGCCCAATACATATCGGTAGAATAGAAAAAAAGGGTAAGGAAAACAGACGCTTTAGAATTCGTTTTGGTGAGGAAATTTAACAGACTTATTTGCTAAAACACAACCATTTATTCAATTACTTATTCATATATGGTTGTTTTAAAGTCGCGATAAAATAATAACCCCATATCACCGCCTAGGGTATTGTTGGAGATAAGCATGGCTTACGAAAATTTTATTACACAACGTGAAACATTGGATTTTTTAAATAAGGAAAATGTAAGCTTTGTCGACGGATCCTGGTATTTACCTGCCCAAAAGCGTGATGCAAAACAAGAGTTCAAGAGCGCCCGCATTCAAGGAGCAGTTTATTTCGACATTGATTTAATCGCTGATCCAAACACAGACCTACCTCACATGCTGCCTCACCCGGATATGTTTGCTGAAGTCGCAGGCATGTTGGGATTGGCACATGATAAACCTATCATAGTCTATGACGGTCCTGGTCTGTTTTCTGCACCACGCGTATGGTGGACATTAAAAATAATGGGTGCGAAAAATGTAAAGATACTGGAAGGCGGTTTCGATGCCTGGAAAGCAGAAGGACTGCCTATAGAAAAAGGCGATCCAAGACGCCCCAAACAGACAATTTTTCAAACACACTTCTTACATGATAAAGTTGCCAGCATATCCGATGTTGAAAATAACATAAAATCAGGCAGGGCCACTCTTTTGGATGCCAGACCAAACGCCCGCTTCAAAGGCATAGCTCCTGAACCAAGACAAGGAATGAGAAGTGGCCATATTCCAAAATCCAGTTCCCTACCTTCAAGTGATCTGGTTGAAAATGGCAAATTGATTGAAGTACAAAAACTCAATAAAATTTTTCATGATTTGAATATCCATCCCGATACTCCTGTCATCACATCTTGTGGCTCTGGTGTAACTGCGGCTATATTGGCATTGGCATTAAATGAAACGGGCCGCGATAATATAAAACTTTTTGATGGTTCATGGGCACAATGGGGACTACCAGATGGCCCGGAAATAAGCATCAATGACGAATGACAATAAAAAACCATCTGCAAAAACTTCAAAACTAAAAGCGCATGTAACTTTCCTGGAAATGAACCATGCACCTCTGAGGAATGTCCCAGTTCCCACCAGACCAACAATTGCATTAATTCGGGCAGAAAACATACCAGCAGAATTTTACAGATACCTCTACGAACTTGTTGGCAAAGCCCATCACTGGGAAGATCGCAGGAACCTGCCTGATGCAAGGCTTTATTCTCTTATAAATCATGAAAACGCGGAAATCAGTGTCTTATATGCTGACGGGTGCCCTGCAGGTTTTTTTGAATTGAATAAAGAGAAACATCCTGAAAGCATCGAAATTTTATATTTTGGATTAGGGCAAAACTATCAGGGCTTGGGACTTGGCAAGTGGTTTACATACGCAGCCATAAGTGCAGCTTGGGCTCATAAGCCGGAAAAAATCAAAATTCAGACAAACACGCTGGACCACCCCGCTGCATTGCAACTCTATCAAAGACTGGGCTTTTCTCCTGTTGCAACACAAGACGTTAAAATCAGGGAATGGAAATAAAAAACTCCCCCACTCGGTTAACAGCAGGAGAGTTAGTTGAATTTCATTCGTATATGCCTGAATGAAAGTCTGGTTCTTTGTCAGGTTAAATTTGGAATTTAGAGTTTTAAAGCATCCAGGGGTTGAACCATCTCAATCTCCAATGCATCAGCAACAGCCTGGTTTGTAATCTGGCCTTTATGGACATTCAAGCCATTTTGAAGGTGTTGGTTTTCAATAATTGCATCCAAACCTTTTGATGCAAGCGCAAGACCAAACGGAAGCGTCGCATTGTTCAAGGCATGAGAAGATGTAAGCGGCACAGCGCCTGGCATGTTTGCAACACAATAATGAACAATGCCGTCAACCACATAGGTTGGATCAGAGTGTGTTGTAGCCTTTGATGTCTCAAAACAGCCACCTTGGTCAATTGCAACATCCACAAGCACAGAGCCCGGTTTCATACGTGATAACATGGAACGACTGACAAGCTTGGGCGCTGCAGCACCAGGTATAAGCACAGCACCAATAACTGCGTCAGCTGCAAGACACTCTTCTTCAAGGGCCTCTACCGTTGAATACCGTGTCTTTGCCGTATTTCCAAAGATGTCATCCAACTCACGCATACGAGGCAAAGAGCGATCAAGAATAGTCACATCTGCCCCAAGGCCAACAGCCATTTTTGCAGCATGTGTACCTACAACACCGCCACCAATCACAACAACTTTTGCAGGTAGAACACCAGGGACACCCCCCATCAAAACACCCCGGCCACCATTAGGTTTTTGTAGTGCTGTTGCCGCGCATTGAATAGCAAGACGACCCGCCACTTCACTCATCGGAGCAAGCAATGGCAGACTACCATCATTATCCGTTACAGTTTCATAAGCAACCGCCGTACAACGAGACTCAATCAAACCTTTCGTTTGTGCTGGATCTGGAGCCAAATGCAGGTAAGTATAAAGAATTTGGTCTTCGCGAAGTTGAACCCACTCACTTGGCTGTGGTTCCTTTACCTTCACAATCATTTCAGCAATATCAAAGACTTCCTTTGCAGTGCCTAATATTTTGGCGCCAGCTGCTTCATAAACACTATCTTCCGCACCGATACCAGCACCAGCATTTGTTTCAACGTAAACTTCATGTCCACGAGCAATATATTCACGAGCTGAACCCGGTGTAACACCTACCCGAAACTCATTATTCTTGATTTCCTTTGGTCTAGAGGATTGCGATCTAAGCCTTATTCAAACCAGTTTCTGAAGGAGGTCAAACATTTCATTATTTTAGGGCATCAAAATCTGACGATCGACGTTTCTGTGCTACACAAAATTCATCAATGGATTTTGAGGCTCCTGAAATGTGAAAGTGTCGGTCAGTTGGTAGTATTGAT
>CALFBM010000115.1 GCA_937951645.1 uncultured Rhizobiaceae group bacterium | reverse complement strand
CAATATTTTTATCAACATATCCATAACTCAAGATTAACAAGTTAATATATAAAATTAACTGGTTATTGATTAAAAGAGATATTATTCGAATAGACCTTAAATGATATGAATAATTTAATCTATATTGTATTTACTGCAATTTACAAACATCACCCTTAAATAATGGGAAAAAGTTCTCAAACCTAGCCACCAAAAGTTTTAAAATCTGAGCTGCTTCTGTTAAAGTTGGCGTTAATTCTTCTTCGCCAAAACCATATAATTCACATCCATGTCGCGGGATTTGTTCCAGCGGTCTTGCAGTGGATTATAGAATACGCCTGTCTTGTCGATAATTGTCATGCCCTCTGCAGCAATGGGGGCTTCTATTTCTTCCGGTCTTACCAGTTTTTCATATTCATGCGTGCCTTTGGGGAGCCAGCGCAGAACGTTTTCTGCCATGAAGATTGCCAGCATTTTGGCTTTTGGGGTTCGGTTGATGGTGGCGACAAACATCAGGCCGTCCGATTTTACCATTTTGGCGCATGAAGTCATGAAGAGATTTACGTCTGATACGTGTTCAACCACTTCCATATTAAGGATGATGTCAAATTTTTCACCAGCGGCTTCAAGGTTTTCAGATGTTGTTGCACGGTAGTCAATTTCAAGGTCTGATTGTTTTGCATGAATTTTGGCAATTTCAATATTTGTTTCAGAGGCATCTGCACCAACAACATCAGCACCCAGTCTTGCCATGGGTTCTGATAACAATCCGCCACCACATCCGATGTCCAATATACGCAAGCCTTTAAAGGCTTTTGGGTCTTTTACATCGCGATTGAAATTTTCACAGACTTTTTCCTTGATGTATTCAAGGCGCACCGGATTGAATTTATGCAAGGGCTTGAACTTGCCCGTCGGGCTCCACCACTCATCTGCCATCGCGGAAAAGCGCGCTACATCTGCTTCATCAACTGTGGTTTGTTTGGTGTCTTTCATACTTATATCCTTTATCCTGAATATAGGTCGTGTGTCCAAGAGAATAAGTCAATAACGCGGCCTTGCGACAAAGTGGATTTTTCGCTACAACGCCTGCAACTCGCTCTAGCTGCTGGAGCGTATTTTTTTGTTCACACGCTCGTTCAGATTTAAGAGAAAAAAATTGGCCCGACTGGTAATGAAATTCGGTGGAACCTCTGTTGCGGATATTGAACGCATCCGTGTTGTTGCACGCCATGTTAAACGTGAAGTAGATGCAGGCAATGAAGTGGCTGTTGTTGTATCGGCCATGTCAGGCAAAACCAATGAGTTGGTTTCCTGGACAAAAGAAATTGCCCCGATGCATGATGCGCGTGAATATGATGCGGTTGTTGCATCTGGCGAACAGGTAACATCAGGTCTTCTTGCAATGGGCTTGCAGCATATTGGTGTTGATGCACGTTCCTGGCAGGGGTGGCAAATTCCGCTTAAAACAGATTCATCGCATGGTGCAGCCCGTATTGAAGATGTCGATTCGGATTTGCTTATTGAACGTATTTCCGGTGGGCAGGTTGCCGTGATTGCCGGTTTTCAAGGGATTGGCCCTGATAATCGCATTGCAACCCTTGGTCGTGGCGGTTCAGATACTTCTGCTGTTGCCATAGCTGCTGCGATTGGTGCAGATCGTTGTGATATTTATACAGATGTTGACGGTGTTTACACGACCGATCCACGTATTGAACCTCGCGCCAGGCGCATGGAAAAAATCTCGTTTGAAGAGATGTTGGAAATGGCCTCTCTGGGTGCAAAGGTATTGCAGGTCCGTTCAGTGGAAATGGCCATGATCCATGGTGTTCGAACTTTTGTGCGTTCAAGTTTTGATGAGCCTGAAAGCATTAATACTCAACAAGCGGTTGGTACGCTAATTTGTGATGAGGATGAGATTTTGGAAAAAGAAGTTGTAACAGGCATTGCCTACACAAAGGATGAAGCTCAAATTTCCCTGCGCCGCGTTCCTGACCGGCCAGGTATTTCTGCCTCCATTTTTGGTCCGCTGGCAGATAGCCATATTAACGTTGACATGATTGTACAAAGCGTTTCTGAAGACGGTTCAAAAACAGATATGACGTTTACAGTGCCTAATGGTGATGTTGAAAAAGCTGTCAAAGTACTTGAAGATGAGCGTGATGATATCTCATTTGAAGCGCTGCAAAGTGATACAGGACTTGCAAAAATTTCTGTTATTGGCATTGGTATGCGTAGTCATGCAGGTGTTGCATCGACTGCTTTTGCGGCTTTGGCTGACAAAAATATAAATATTCGTGCTATAACAACTTCAGAAATCAAATTCTCATTGTTGATCGATGCTGATTATACAGAACTTGCCGTTCGTACCTTGCACGCAGTTTATGGTTTAAACCAATAGATTGCTAAAATACCAACTGCGTATCAGTAGTTTTACGAATAGAAATTTGGGCAGATAGCCCGTATTGGGAGATGCCATGAGCTCTCAACCCAAAGGCCCTAGCGTTCTGCTTCGCCGCTTGCGTGAAGTTATGGCAGAACCCCATGATCCGCAAAAGCGGCTTGATATTATTGTTGCTGATATTGCTGCAAACATGTCTGCAGAGGTGTGTTCGGTCTATGTCTTGCGTGCTGACGGCATGCTGGAATTATATGCGTCTCAAGGCCTGAAGCCGGAAGCTGTTCATGTTTCTGCTCTTCGTGTTGGACAAGGGCTTGTCGGTACAATCGGAGTTTCTGCAAGAGCCTTGAACTTGCATGACGCGCAAAAACATCCCGCATTTGAGTACCTCCCCGAAACGGGTGAAGAGATTTATAATGCATTTCTGGGTGTGCCAATTTTAAGGGCTGGGCGCGTGCTGGGTGTTTTGGTCGTTCAGAATAAATCAAACCGCGTTTATATGGATGCGGAAGTGGAAGCACTTGAAACTACGGCAATGGTTCTTGGAGAATTGATTGCAACAGGTGAACTGGAAAAACTTTCACCCAAAGGTGTGGCTTTGGATTTAAGCCGGCCTTTAACGGTGGAAGGGATTTCTCTTTCTGACGGTATTGGCCTTGGTTATGTAGTGCTGCACGAGCCACGTGTCATTGTTACCAATCTTTTTAATGACAAGGTTGATGATGAAATCAACCGACTTCGGGAAGCTCTTGTCAAGGTTCAGGTTTCCATTGATGTACTCTTCCAAAGTGGGAATGTTCCGGTTGAAGGCGAACACCGTGATGTGCTTGATGCCTACCGCATGTTCGCACATGATCGCGGTTGGAACCGTCGTATGGAAGAAGCCATTTCAAACGGTTTAACGGCAGAGGCGGCCGTCGAGAAAGTGCAAAACGATAATAGTGCCCGCATGATGAGGCAATCTGACCCTTATTTGCGCGAACGCCTTCATGATTTTGATGATCTGGCAAACAGATTACTGCGTGAACTTGTTGGCAAAGAGCATGGGGCAAGTGCTGCAATCGTTAAAGGTGATCATGTAATTGTTGCCCGCAATATGGGCGCTGCGGAATTGCTTGATTATAACAGCAAGAAGCTTCGTGGCCTTGTGCTTGAGGAAGCTGCACCAAATTCTCATGTTGTAATTGTTGCTCGCGCACTTGGTATCCCTGTTGTTGGTCAACTTTCAGATTTTGTTTCAAATACGGAGCAGGGAAACCCGATTATTGTTGATGGAGAGGCTGGCGTTGTAATGTTGCGCCCTCCATTGGATATGGAAAATGCCTATGCCGAGAAAGTTAAATTTAGAGCAGGGCGCCAAAAACAATTTGAAAAATTGCGCAGTAAACCTTCCCGAACCAAAGATGGCGTGGATATTAGCGTTCTTATGAACGCTGGTCTTGTAATGGACTTAAAACAGTTGGAAATTAGTGGCGCAAGTGGCGTTGGCCTTTTTAGAACCGAATTGCAGTTTATGGTTTCATCAACTTTGCCGCGACCTGGCGAGCAAGAGGAATTATACCGTCATGTTCTGGATGAAGCGGGTGACAAGCCTGTTACATTTCGTACGCTGGATATTGGTGGTGACAAGGTCCTCCCTTATTTGAAAACCCTGCAGGAAGAAAACCCTGCCATGGGTTGGCGGGCGTTACGATTATCTCTCGACAGACCAGCATTGCTTCGCTCGCAGGTTCGAGCTCTGTTAAAAGCATCTGCCGGGCGAAGTTTGAGATTGATGGTGCCGCTGGTAACGGAGGTATGGGAGATTAATCAGGTTCGCGAATTGATAAAACGCGAAGTCGAGTTGCAAACACGTTTTGGCCACGAGATGCCACGTTCCCTGGAACTGGGAGCAATGCTTGAAGTGCCTAGCCTGCTTTGGCAACTTGATGAACTAATGCAGGCGGTTGATTTTATTTCAGTCGGATCAAATGATTTATATCAATTCTCGATGGCAAGTGACCGTGGGAATATAAATCTGGCAAACCGATACACTGCGATGAGTAAATCTTTCTTGCGTATTTTGAAAAAAATTGTCGATAAAGCAGATCAATATAATACACCTTTGACCTTATGTGGCGAGATTGCAGGAAGACCTATTTCTGCAATGGCACTTTTAGCGCTTGGTTACAAAAGTATTTCCATGTCCCCGATTGCTGTTGGGCCTGTGAAAGCGATGCTGATGTCACTTGATGTCGGTGAATTGCAGAAAGTACTGCTGCCAGCTCTGGAAAACATATCCGAGCAAACAACAATTATGGAATTGTTGACTGACTTTGCTGATAAGCATGGTATTCCTTATTAGGCCAATCTCTGTATAACAAACAAAGATTTACACAAGACCTTCTGCAGGAAACCATACATGCTCGTACAAGAAAAACTAGATCAATTACTTCAACGTCATGCGACTATTGAAGCTGAAATGCTTGAGGGGCCGGATCCGGAGCAATACGTAAAGCTGGCTTCAGAACATTCTGAACTTGAGCCTGTTGTGGGGAAAATACGCGAATATATGGAAGCACAATCCAATTTTGAGGGGGCCCTTGAGATGATTGACGATCCTGAAACCGATGGAGAAATGAAAGAGCTTGCCGAACTGGAAAAGCAGGAAGCAACTCAAATGATGGCTGATTGCGAAGAAGCTCTGAAATTATTGCTTATTCCAAAGGATGCTGCTGATGACAAAAGCGCTATCCTTGAAATTCGTGCAGGAACAGGTGGCTCGGAAGCTGCCCTGTTTGGTGGCGATTTGTTCCGCATGTATGAGCGTCATGCGGCACTTAAGGGCTGGAAGGTTGAAATTCTATCTGAAAGTGCTGGTGATGTTGGTGGTTATAAGGAAATTATAGCATCAATTACAGGCCGGGGGGTTTTTGCCCGGATGAAATTTGAGTCCGGAGTTCACCGTGTGCAACGCGTGCCTGATACAGAATCTGGCGGTCGCGTTCATACCTCTGCTGCGACAGTTGCTGTCCTTCCTGAAGCCGAAGAGATAGATGTTGAAGTTCGTAACGAAGATATCCGAATTGATACCATGCGCGCGTCTGGTGCCGGTGGGCAGCATGTTAATACAACAGATAGTGCGGTACGTATAACGCATATGCCAACCGGTATTGTGGTGCAGTCTTCAGAAAAATCACAACACCAAAACCGTGCTTTTGCTATGAAGGCATTGCGTGCGAAACTATATGATATGGAACGCCAAAAGGCAGACAAGGAACGCGCAGATTCCCGCAAGGGGCAAGTAGGTTCGGGTGATCGTTCAGAGCGAATCAGAACATATAATTTTCCACAAGGCAGAGTGTCAGATCATCGCATTAACCTTACACTTTACAAGCTTGATCGCCTTATCATGGGCGAGGGGCTTGATGAAATCATTGATGCGCTTGTAACTGACCATCAAGCAAATATATTGGCTGCGATGGAAGAAGATGCCTGAAGAAAAAAATAAAGCAGAAACTGTTTCAAAGCTTTTATCAAGCGCGGTTTTCAGGTTTGTTGAAGCAGGTATTGATAGTCCGGAATTTGATGCAAAACTGCTTATGCAACATGCTTGCGGATTTTCAAATGTCGAGCTTATTTCAAAATCAAATGAGTTTGTAGATGATGAGGCTGTTTTGAGGTTCTGGTCTTGCGTTGAGCGTCGATTGAATTTCGAACCCGTACATAGAATTTTGGGGTATCGCGGGTTTTATGGCCGCGATTTTTTATTGTCTGATGATACCCTGATCCCTCGACCCGATACTGAAACACTGGTGGAAGCTGTTTTGGAGACTAACCCATCAACAGTACTCGAAATTGGAACGGGTTCAGGCGTCATTGCGGTTAGTTTGGCTGCTGAATTGAAGACAGCAATAATTTTGGCAACTGATATTTCAACAGGTGCGTTGGAAACAGCATCGCAGAATGCTTGCATCTGTGGTGTTGAAGACAAGATAAAGTTTGTTCAGGCTGACTTGTTTGATGGTATTGAAGGTACATTTGATGTGATTGTTTCAAATCCGCCTTACATTCTTTCCAGTGATATTATCGCTTTGCAAAAAGAAGTGAGGTTTTTTGATCCGGTTTGTGCACTGGATGGCGGTGAGGACGGTCTGGATTTTTATCGCAAGATATTTGAAAAAGCGTATGGGTTTTTAAAACCACGCGGTAAAGTTTGTGTAGAGATTGGTATTGGGCAGGAAGATGATGTCTTATCCATTGCCAAGAGGTGCGGGTTTTCTGATGTTGCTGTAATTAAAGACTTAAATCATATAAACCGCGTGGTTATTGCTACCCAATGATCACTTGAACTGTGACAAAAAAGCACTTTTTAGTGATTATTAAGCATGCTCAAAAGAAAAGGCTTGGCATATCAGCTGGAACCAGCTAATCATTGGTTATCGAAAGATCGTAATGTACGAAGATTCGAATTTCCGTCCACATCAAGATGATTACTGTCAAGGGGCAGGGCGGTTGCCGATATTGAAGGGCTTTTCGGGAAAATATTAAAATTCATAATGTAAAGTTACTGTTTTCAGGCAAAATACGATTAATTTGTGTAGGCATAGGTAGTCCATGAGACAATCAAACCAAAAATCCAGATCTCGTGGTAGAGGTCGCAAACCGCAAAACAATATGAGCCGTAACTTTGAAAGTAATGGCCCTGATGTGAAAATTCGTGGTAATGCTGCTCATATAGCAGATAAGTATACGACGCTTGCACGTGATTGTTTGTCAAACGGTGACCGTGTTATTGCAGAGAACTATTTGCAACACGCTGAGCATTATAACCGCATTGTTGCAGCAGCCCAGCAACAGGCAGATGAACGCGCTGCTGAAATGGCTGCAAGAAACCCGCAGCCTGATGTTGATAATAACAATAATACTGACAATCAAGCGACTGCTTCTTCAAATAACAATGAAGAAGGTGCAGTGAATGCCAATGGAAAAGCTGAAGTTGGCGATCAAAATGCGGAAGTAGAAGCTGCTCCAAAAGAGCGCAAAAATACTCGCAATCGCAGACCTCGCAAACCAGCTGTGGTCAAGACTACTGAAAGTACCGATGATACGCCGGTGAAATTGGAAGAGCCAGCTGTAAATGTTGAAGCTATTTCTGATGATGCTGCAAAATTACCAGGTAGCTTGCTTGGTGGCATGTCCGCTGAAGAAGGTTAATTATTTAATTTCCGAATAAAGAGTTCAGGGGGGCAAATGCTCCCCTTTTTTGTAAACATATTTCAAGCTCTTTAATTGAGTGAAATCAATTCCCATATCCATATCAACAGTACGCTGCCTGACAGGTGCTGAAATTTCATAACGTATTTCTTGTGCTGCATAGCGGGCAAGTGATCTATAGGAGTTTAATATGGATATTGAAAAATATACCGATCGGATGAAAGGCTTCATTCAATCAGCGCAAACAGGAGCCCTGTCCCAAGGGCATCAACAATTTATCCCCGAACATCTTTTGAAAGTCTTGCTGGATGATAGCGAAGGGCTTTGCGCTGGCTTGATTGAAAAATCTGGTGGAGATGTAAAGGCTATTCGCCGTTCGGTTGAAAAAGCACTGGCTTCCCAGCCAAGTGTTTCTGGTGGCAATGGTCAGCTTTATCTATCATCAGATACGGCAAAACTGTATGAGCAGGCTGAGGCTGCTGCGAAAAAGGCAGGCGATAGTTTTGTCTCTGTAGAGCGCATGCTTTTGGCAATGACTTTGGATGCAAAGTCCCCAACAGCCAAACATCTTAAAGCAGGTAATGTTGAGCCAAAGGGACTTAATGCTGCGATTGAAGAAATTCGCAAAGGGCGCACCGCTGACAGTGCGAGTGCTGAATCTGCCTATGATGCGCTGAAAAAATATGCACGAGACTTAACTGAAGATGCGCGCGAGGGTAGGCTTGACCCGGTGATTGGACGGGATGAAGAAATTCGTCGTTCCATTCAGGTTTTATCACGGCGTACTAAAAACAACCCTGTTTTAATTGGTGAGCCTGGTGTTGGTAAAACAGCAATTGCAGAAGGTCTGGCGCTTCGTATTATTAATGGCGATGTTCCCGAGTCCTTGAAAGACAAACAATTGCTGTCACTTGATATGGGCGCGCTGATTGCTGGTGCAAAATATCGAGGTGAATTCGAGGAGCGCTTGAAAGCAGTGCTTTCTGAAGTGCAGTCTGCAAGTGGCAAGATTATTCTCTTTATTGACGAGATGCATACGCTTGTAGGTGCTGGTGCCAGTGAGGGGTCAATGGATGCATCTAATCTGTTGAAGCCGGCTCTTGCGCGTGGTGAGTTACATTGTGTGGGTGCAACTACATTAAATGAATACCGCAAGCACGTTGAAAAAGATGCCGCTTTGGCGCGACGCTTCCAACCAGTGTTTGTGAGTGAGCCGGATGTTGCGGATACGGTTTCCATCTTGCGTGGTATCAAAGAAAAATATGAAGTGCACCACGGTATTCGTATCAGTGATTCAGCTCTCGTGTCTGCAGCAAATTTATCTAATCGTTACATCACAGACAGGTTTTTGCCAGACAAGGCAATCGACTTGATGGATGAAGCTGCTTCACGGCTACGTATGCAGGTTGATTCAAAACCGGAAGAGCTGGACGAAATTGATCGCCGTTTGATTCAGTTGAAGATTGAGCGGGAGGCGCTTTTAAAGGAAACAGATAAAGCATCGCAAGATCGTTTGAAGTCGCTTGAAGACGAGCTTGCTCAACTTCAGGAAAATGCTGATATTCTGACGACGCGCTGGGAGAAAGAAAAAAACCGCCTTTCTGGTGCGCAAAACCTTAAAGAACACCTGGACCAAGCACGTAATGAGCTTGAACAGGCACATCGTGGCGGCGATTTGGCCAAGGCGGGTGAGCTTGCTTATGGCACTATACCTGCACTGGAGCAGCAGATTGCTGAAATAGAAGGTGCAGAACAAGATGATAGCGCTGTTTCCATGGTTGAGGAAACTGTAACGCCAAACCATATTGCGCATGTTGTTTCGCGTTGGACCGGTATCCCGGTTGATAAAATGCTGGAAGGTGAACGCGATAAGCTTCTTCGCATGGAAGATGAGCTTGCCAAACAGGTTGTAGGTCAGGGAAAAGCTGTACAAGCAGTTTCAAAAGCTGTTCGCAGATCTCGTGCAGGCTTGCAAGATCCATCACGTCCGATTGGTTCTTTCATGTTTCTGGGGCCAACGGGTGTGGGTAAGACTGAGCTTACAAAAGCACTTGCTGATTTTCTATTTGATGATCAAAGCGCAATGCTTCGTATGGATATGTCGGAATACATGGAGAAGCATTCAGTGGCCCGTCTCATTGGTGCGCCTCCTGGTTATGTTGGCTATGATGAGGGGGGCGCACTGACAGAAAGTGTGCGGCGCAGACCTTATCAGGTTATCTTGTTTGACGAGATCGAAAAAGCACATCCGGATGTCTTTAATGTACTCCTTCAGGTGCTTGATGATGGCCGTTTGACAGATGGGCAGGGCAGAACTGTCGATTTTTCAAATACCATGATTGTTATGACTTCCAACATGGGTGCTGAATTTCTTGTGACTCTTGAAGATGATCAAGACGTCTCTTCTGTTCGTGATACTGTTATGGAAGTGGTACGCGCCAATTTCCGTCCGGAATTCCTGAATCGTATTGATGAAGTTGTTTTATTCGAACGACTTAAGAAAACCGATATGGCTGGCATTGTTGAAATTCAACTTAGACATTTGCGAGACCTTCTTGCAGATCGCCGTATTGAGCTTGACTTGGAGAATGATGCGATTAACTGGTTGGCTGAACGTGGTTACGAGCCGGCGTATGGTGCAAGACCTTTGAAACGTGTTATTCAATCTGAGTTACAGGACTTATTGGCTGAAAAAATTCTTTCTGGAGAAATTGCTGATGGCATGCATGTAAAAGTATTGACATCCAATGACAGATTGATACTGAAAGGTTCATCAAAAAAATGAAGATAATCTGAAATATATATCTTGATTGAAGTTTTATTTTGCTTGGCTTATCTTCATTTTGGGCAATGATTTGATGGGCATAATATGATCACTTATTTAGAATATGATATATATTGTTCCTCCCTGCCGGCGACCAATAAGGTTATCCAGTGGGGTGGAGCGCATGTATGGAAAGTTGGTGAAAAGGTTTTCGCAATTGGCGGTTGGTCAAAGGATGAGGATCCATACGTTACGTTCAAATGCTCTCCGCAAAGTTATGAAATCATGAAAGACCAACCAGGTCTTCGCCCTGCCCCATATTTTGCTTCGCGCGGTATGAAATGGATACAAATGATCAGTGATGAGAGCTTGAGCAAGGATGATTTGAAACTTTATCTTCGCGAGTCTCATAGACTTGCCTCACTTAATTTAAGCAAGAAACGCCAAAAAGAACTGGGGTTGGATAAGGCAATATAAATTAGTTTAGGGCAAGTTCTGCAGATGCTTGCGGATTAACCAGCTGGTCGATGCGGGCTTTTTCGGACAAGAAAGTGTTGAGTTCTGCATCTTTTAAGACCTTGCCTTTTGGAAGTCTGATCCGCATAGGGTCTACTCGGTTGCCATTTACCTTCACTTCGTAATGCAGATGTGGTCCTGTTGAATATCCTGTTGATCCAACAAAGCCAATCACCTGTCCCTGGCGGACCCTTGCTCCAGGTCTTATACCTTTTGCGTAAGCGGTTTGGTGAGAATAACTTGTGACATAGCCATTTGCATGACGCAAAATTGTCTGCTTGCCATAACCACTACTCCAGCCTGCTTTTTCTATAATGCCATTACCTGCTGCAATAATGGGTGTGCCGCGGGGCGCAGACCAATCAACGCCGCCATGTAATTTATAGCGACGGGAGATAGGGTGGCGACGCATACCGTAAGGTGAACGGAATTTGCCATTTGGAACCGGTTTGCGCAGGAGAAACTTCTTGGAGCTTTTTCCGGTTTCATCATAATAATCAACAATACCGCTTTCATTATCACCAAAGCGGTAATATCGGCGGGTTACCTTGCCAAGTTTTACAGCTGCATAAAGAATCTCTGATTCCTCTGTTGGTGCTGCTTGTCCATTTTCCAATGAAAGGAAGACTTCCAGGGTGTCCGTTGGTGAAATACGGCTTTTAAAGTCCACATCAAAAGCCATTATCTTGATCAAGGAACCTGCAAGTTCAGGTGTTAGGCCTTCATTAAGCGCCGTTCTATAAATTCCGTCATATATAGAAGGAAGCTTGGAGGCTGCTATTATGGGTTGCTCTTTTATTTCTTCAAATATTTCTTCCGGGCTTTCCGGTTCAATAGCATAAACAAACTTTGGTTGGGAATCAGTGTTGTCTTTTAACGCAGGTTCGTCAGGTCTTGCGATACTTACCAGATGAGTTGTACCGCGAAAGATGCTAACTCTTGCTAGTGTTTTAAGCTTTTCACCATTTGAAAGTATTTCATGTCGAAAATATGCCTGCAGGGTATCTCCTTTTTTTAACATGTCAGTGCCCAAGTCACTTGAAAGCACCTCTACAATTTTAAAGATTTCATCATTACTCAATTCTTCCGACTCTAAGATTTGAGTAATGCTTGCATCCGCTCGAACTTCTATCAGGCGATCTTCATACCAAACGCCCAAATATGTGTCGTAATCTACCTTGCCAAGCATCGTTACGTTTTCTGCAGTAATCGTTACATTGCCTGTTTCGAGATTTAGATTGCCCGAACTTGAGAATCTTTCAGAGTCAAAATCAGAAATGGCAGATATATTTGCGGTTGCAGTGTCCAGATTGGTTGCAAATAACTGGACTTGCCTTCTGATGTCACTGGAATTTTGGCGAGGCTTGAATTTTTTGCCAACTTCCTTGTAAGGGAAGTCTGAGACGTTCAGCGCAACTTCACTTTCAACATCTGCTCCGTACATAAAGTCACTGCTTTTAGCAATCGTTTCAACTTTGCCTGACTCTGAGAATACAGCCAATGCATTAAAGGCAGGATATTTCCTAGCTGGACGAGGGGAGGTTGCCATGGAAGCTTTTATTGTCATAAACGGCTTTGCTTTAACAATAACCTGATCACCCTGCTTGCTGGATGTTGATGCCATGATGATATTGGATGGTTCAGACTTTTGGAGTTTTGCGAAAAGACTTGGGTGATTTCCCTTTAATGCAAGGTTGCCAGTATTATCATCAGAAGTAGCCCTGTCATAGATTTGTGCTGGCAGTGTTAATTGTTGTCTTCCTTCAAGAGCGGCAAATAAAGCGCCACCCATTAAAAAAAAGGATGTGACGCCTACAAGGAAAGAACTGGCAAGCCATCGCTTGCTTACCTGACGTCTTTCGGGACGTTTTGCATGTTTATGCATTAGTAGCGCAGGCAGTTCACCGAGAAATTGCGCTTCTGTATCCACGTTGCTATTCATAATAATATGCAAATTTCCGTTTAATATTGATCTGTTTTACCTTTAATATGGCTATTGTGTAAAGCGATCACCTTATATTGGTTTGATTGGGGACTTTATGTGTGTGTATTGGAAAATAACTAGAAAATAAAAATGCTCTAAAGTAGGCGAAAAACCCCCTTTTATTGAAGAATCCGGGGGTTTCATTGTTATTTTGAAAATGGCTTCAAAAAAAGTTCAAAAAAAATGCATTTTTTTCAAATTATCCGTTGACACTTTGCTCCAAGAGGGACTATATACCCAAACAACGAGGGCGCGGCGCCGCAAGCGGCAAATTACTTCGCTCTCAAGTTACCCTAAGAGACTAGCACTTAAGTGCTTACCTCAGTGGTTGATTGATAAGACATACAGATTGTCTTTCAGCCATGGAAACAGCTTCGGTTGTTTCAGTTCTTTGACAATTGAATACTTAAAGAAAGAGAAACGTGGTTGGCGAATACCTGCTGGACACGTCGCTGTAATCCTTTGCAGCTTCGATGTCGAACAGAGACTTCGGCGGACACGTTTTTCGAGAATGTTACAAATACCAAGAATGGCTTCGGTCGTTCTAGGTGTGTTTAAAAAATGTTCTCGTCAATTCGTTGGTCATACCCATGATCAACAAATAATATATGCAAATATATGCGTGACCAGATCAACATTGAGTGCCTTTTCGAAGGTTTTGTTGATTTATTAAAGCCGATCAAAAATCTCAATATCAAACTTGAGAGTTTGATCCTGGCTCAGGACGAACGCTGGCGGCAGGCTTAACACATGCAAGTCGAACGCTCTCTTCGGAGAGAGTGGCAGACGGGT
>CALFBM010000114.1 GCA_937951645.1 uncultured Rhizobiaceae group bacterium | reverse complement strand
CCTTGCGCATATTCTATGCCCAGAGATTTAATAAACAGAAATGTTTCAACACTTTCAACACCTTCAGCAACAATTTTCATACCACGCTCATGCGACAACGAAACCGCCGCCCGGACTGTTTCTTCAGAAAATACATTACTTGTAGAATTAGAGACAAATGCCCGATCAATTTTCAACTCAGAATAGGGAAAATCCCTCAAGGTTTGAATATTTGAAGAACCCGTACCAAAATCATCAATGGCAACATCAAATTCCAATATTCGCAAACGTGAAAGAACTTCAAGTGTTGTTACATCCAAATGCAGTACATTGTTTTCTGTAACTTCAAAACTAAAGTTTTCAGCCTTTAGGCCATAGTTTTTAATCCTGTTTAATAACTGATCTGGCAAAGCCAGATTCTTCGCCATAACTGGTGACAAGTTTGTTGCAAATACCTGTTCAGGGTCAACCATAAGAAAATCGGCAGCAGACTTTATGGTTTCATTGAATATATGGAACGTAAGTTCTTCAATGCGGCCATTATTTTCAGCAAATTTGATGAGCGTTTCAGGTGAAACAAAACCAACGCCATTTTTATGCCATCGCACCAGGGCTTCTGCTCCAATAATCCTGCCTGTTTGCACATCAATCTTTGGTTGAAAATAAGGTTTAATTTCACCATTTTGCATTGCATAAGAAAAATCATTCTGGGTAATAAAATACTTATCCCGTTTTTCTGCAACAAAATGATCATGATCAACTTTAAGGAAAACATTATCCAGGGCGTATTTGGTAACGGGTTTTGGCACTTGCCCAATTAAATTCAAATTATGCATTTTGGCCAGACGTGCAGCATGATCTAATAGGTCACTCTTGACACCTGATATAATTGCCAATTTGCCATCGTATCTTAATGAACTGAGATGTCTTAAAAATTCTAACCCGTCCATTTCCGGCATTTGTAAATCACTAACGATAAGTTCTATTTTATCATTGTTTGAATTAATATATGCCAATGCTTCAGATGCATTGGTCGTACCTTTGACCTCACCAACCTTCAAGCTTGTAAAATAGGCATGCAGAATTGCAACCTGAGTTGGGTCATCATCTATAATGAGAACTGAATTCACTAACATCAACACACTACTTTCTATTTAAGTAAAGTAATTGAAAATTATTAATACCAAACTACGGCATGTTAATTTTTGATAATGAAAACAAAAAATATTTATTATATAGTTAAATAAAATTAAATAATAGCAGCTTTATTGTATTGATTTATATTGTCGACAGGCTCTTTTTTACTGATTTCATGAATAACATGGTGAAACTCTTTTACGAGTCCATAAAGATTTTGGGTAACACTTTCGATATCATCTTGCAAAGCAGCATCTTCCAGTATTTGGCACCTGCTACTCAATCGGGCTGCACCAATATTCATACTCATGGAACGAAGCGCATGTGAGGCTTCTTTAACAACGACCAGATTTTGATTTTCTACAGCATCAACCAAACTTGAAAAAGTGGCTGGTGCAGAATCAAGATATAATTTCTGCAATTGTTTCAACGTAACTTCAAACGCATCACCAGCAATCTCGCGCAAATTATTTAATATGGCCTGGTCAAACACTTCAACACCAGCTTCTTCAATGTCTTGAGCTTCAGCCGTCGTCCCATCATCGTTAATGCTGTTAACTGAAACCGCCTCACTTGTCGGCTTTAGCCATTCATTCAAACATTTTCCAATAGACTTGATTGTAAATGGTTTTGTAACAATGCCGTCCATAGTCGCAACATGAATTTTATCTTCTATATTTTGTGCAATATGGGCAGTTAAAGCAACAACAGGCGTTTTTTTCCTTTCTTGAACAACTTCAATTTCACGCAATTTCAAGGTTGCTTCATAACCATCCATTTCAGGCATGCTGCAATCCATCAAGACCAGATCAAACATTATATCTTTAAATTCATCAATTGCTTCATAGCCACTAGCAACCACAACAGGATTAATCTGGAAGCGATTTAACGCCTGAACAACAACCTCCCGGTTTACAGCACTATCATCAACAACAAGCACCTTGGAGCTTGAGTAAGACATAAAATCTTCTATTGTAGATCTATTACGCTCAAGGAGTTTCAAGCCAAGCGGGTTTCCGTCAATTAAGCGTTCAGCACAATGCCTTACAGATGCACTAGAAACGGGCATTGATATAATATCATTAGTACGCTTTTCATCGATAAGGCCATCAATACCGCCATCGCCTAATTGCGTAACGGCGACAAAATATTTTATAGAATTTTGAACTGGCAAGTTTTCAAGAACAGAAGTCTCAGCTATCAACCAATCATAAGAATAATCTTGTACAAATTCAAATTGCGAAGGCAGCATTGATTGTACGGTAATACCATACTCGGCCAGAGTACTCGCGATCAAATCCGCTGTTACAACATCATCCACAACCAACAAGCCGGTCTGATCAGACTGAATAGGCTTATTGCTTACAACAGTTTCTGCAACTGGTAGAGTAAAGCAAAAAGATGCCCCCTCACCTACAACGCTTGTTGCATGGATTTCACCGTCCATGGCTTCAACCAGCTTCTTGCAAATTGGCAGACCGAGACCCGTACCACCAAATTTCCGCGTTGTCGTTTGATCAGCCTGACTAAAACTCTCAAAAACCTTGGAGATATTTTCCTGTTTGATACCAATACCGGTATCTTGAACTTTGAATGATAATACACACCCGTTATTTTGGCGTTTTGATACTTCTACGCGCAGGATTACTGATCCATGCTCAGTAAATTTAAGTGCATTGTTAACAAGATTACTCAGAATTTGGTTCAACCGCGTAGGATCTCCAGAGATAGTTTCTGGAACATCCGGCGATATATAGCTGACCATACTTATCTGTTTTTCCTCGGCTTTTTGCCAAAACAAACTCATTACATCTTCAACAATTTCTTGAGTTTTGATTTCAACTTTTTCTAGCTCGAGCTTTCCTGACTGGATTTTTGAAAAATCAAGAATATCATTGATAATCGCAAGCAAGCTCCTGCTGGATTTCATAATCACATCCGCATAGCGTTGATATTTTGGTGAAAGCTCAGCCGTTGCAAGCAATTCAGACATCAGCAACATACCGTTCATGGGCGTACGTATTTCATGACTCATTGTTGCCAGGAATTCGGATTTGGCAGCATTAGCCTTATCTGCCTGGTTTTTAGCCAAGACCAACTCTTTGGTGCGATCTTCAACTTTAATTTCCAGCGTCTCCTGATATTCAATCAATTCTTGGTCACGGGTTTGAATATCCCCGAGCATCCTGTTGAATGAATGAGCAAGCTCACCAATTTCACCTTTGCCACCTTCAGGCGCACGCAACTTATAATTCTCGGAATCGCCCAATCGCGCCATCAAGCTGGACAGCTCCGCGATTGGTTTGGTTAGTTTGGAAATCAATATCCATGAAAACCTTGAAGCGATTAATGCTGTAATTAACGCTATGGCAAAGTTTAATATCAGGTTTTGTAGAAATCCATTCTTTATGCTGGAAACATCAGCCAATAATCTAAGGTTGCCAACTTTTAAGCCTGCATTGATTATTTCATCTGACACCCACAATTCATTGGAAAATAATATACTGGTTACAGTTTTATCAGTCTGCACATTACGATTAAGGTAGGTGTCAAAACCCATTTCAGCAAAAGCATCCCCCTTAACATTTTCTACTACTGCAAACTTGAAAACTTTAAACTTCCCAATTGCAGTCAGACCAAGTTGCACCTGTCTTTTATGGTTGTTGGCAAGTGGTTCAGCAATAGAAGAAGAAAAAACCTTTGCAGTGCCATTGAGAAGCTCGATTTGTTGAGATAACTCACGTTGAAAACCTACCCATGAAACAATCGCTGATGCGCTCATAACCGCTAAAAAGATTACGATGCCCAATGGCATCGATAAACGATGCCTTAAACTATCCCGTTTTTTCAATTTTTGCTTGTCACTCATAGCGCCACTATCCCTAAGCCAAAAATATCAGCTTTAGAGAAATAAACTGTAAACAAATCCAAACAAGATTATTTCTTCAGTCTGATCGTTGTGCCGCCCTCAATGCCATCTGGTACAGGTATTGTTGAGTTGGCATAATCAGAATTAATAATAATATTGGGTCCATTTCCGATAGAGATGCGGTCGGCGACTATTGCTGTCCAACTTGATTTTTGGCCAACCTTGCTTGCCTTGTCAATCCATATAGTTCCGTTAGGAAGGTAGATTGCACCTTCAAATTTCTCGGCATCTTTGCTGCGGATTGTAAAATGCCTGTTTTTGGGTGAATTACGGTCTTCAAAGAAAAGAATACCAGACATAACCCCGCTTTCACGTGCACTCAAAACAGCCTGCGTAGAAACACCAAAGTCAAAAACCGCATTAGAGCCGGTAAGAAAGAAACCTACATCCTCACCAATTAATGAAGAATTGCCACGAACAGACAATGGCCCATCTTTAATTATATAATCTCCTGGTGAAAGACTCGCGATAGCGTTACCGCCAATATCCAATCCACCACAATATACACCGGGCATTAGGTTTGCGTTTTTCTTGATAGAAACTCTGTTATAATCACATGCACCTACTGTCGGTTGTTTTCTATCTTTTAATGGATCATCTACAATTGGAGTGTCTGTTATTGGCAGAGGATTAAAACTGGATTGTGGCCCATCATAACCACCAGAACTCATAATTTCAGAACCACTCAACACGGATTTCTTGATGACTGAAATACCGCGTGCAGAACTTGAATTAGAATAAATCACACAGTCATTTGCAGTTACGGTTGCTGCTCCCCCCATATCAATAGCGTTACTGCCACTTGGATCAAGCGCTAAAACACAAATGCTTTGCTCGCCAGCCAAAGATGCAGTTGAGGAAACCTTTATAGGCAAGGCGTTAGAGTCAATATACTGGACAATCATAGGCGTCCAAGTATAGGCGATATCGACTGTTACCTCTTTTCTGGATGATGAAATTGATGTCTTTACATCAGCAGATTGCCCGTCCTCTTTTTTTCCCATACTGCTATAAAGGCTGGAAATTGCATATTCTTTGGCCACAGTTTTTACGGTTGCATCTTTGGTACTAACCAAGCCCAATTCTTTCGCACTGGCTAATGCCGCAGCATCAGCTGCATTCTGCAAACTTTCGCGTGCATTATATAATAAAGCGTAATCAACAGCGACACCGCAACACAGCATAAGAGGAACGACAAGAACACCAATACTGGTCGCCACGCTTCCATCCAGGTTGTTCATTAATTTTTTAAACATAGAATTATGCACCTACCTACCGTATAGTTACATAAAATTATTTAATTTTTTGGAAAATTTAACAGTAAAGATAAATGTCACAAAATCACATATTATTAATATAAAAAGGCGCATCATGGATGCGCCTTAGAGTTATAATTTATTATTTATTATCAATAATATAGCGAGACCGCATGCTTTGCTTCCGCAAAGAAAAGCCAACGTTCAACAAACAATCCGGCAATCATCGCAAGTGCAGCAACAGCAAACAGGAGCCCATTGGCGCCAGCAATTAGCATAATGATACAAACCACAATTGGAAGTCCTGCACCTATAAGCAAAGCAATCATACGCAACTTGTCAGCATGTTTACGGCCAATCTGATGCACCATTTCCTTGGTAAGATAATTCTCACCTGAGTGTGGTTTTTCAAGAAGTTTAACTTTACCGATTGAACCAAGGCCTGTTGCAGTTCCAGTATCGGAACCGCGAGAAGATAAGGTCTCACCACTCTGCCACCACATCAATTTGGCACCCCAAGCAACAACAATTGAAACAAGAGCAAAGAATGGAAGAGAAACAACAGCAGCTTCCCAATACCCAAAACTACCCGCTAAAAGTGTTCCACAGGTGAGCGAGAATAAAAGATAACAAACAGGCGTCAAAATATTATTCCAAACAGGAACACTCTTCATCTGCGTATAAATCATGGCTGTTGTAAACACAGTTGCAATCGAACCAATCGATACAAACAATCCAAGCCAGACAATACGATTATCAAAGAAAACCCAATTCAACGCATATAATGCGAAAAGGACAAGGGTGATAACCGCACAAACCCCTTCGCGGGAAAGCCATGAAGAGCGCCATTGACTAAATGCACGCCAGGCACGTTCCGGCCGGCCCAAATGGAAGGTTGAAGAGATAAGCCCGATGACCGCAAGCCCGCCTGCTATAAGTGAAGCAAAAAATGCCCCTACTCCACTTTCGGGCAAGGGTACACCGAGACCTATGAGGGTAAGGAAACCAAACCCTGCACCTGATGTGACCGTGAAAAATATTACTGAAATAGCCGGGTGCATTATAGCGCCTCCAAGGTTTTATCTAACCAGCCCAGGAAGCCCTTGGCATCAAGCGCCTTGGCTTTTGGAGCTTCGGGTTCAACATGTGAGTGCGTTTTAGGACGCGGAGGAAGGTATTTATTAACTGGCTTCGTACCCATCTCAGGCATTAAATCCATGCCACCTCGCTCAGCAACCAGTTTGGAAATATCTGATTCAGGATCACCCAAATCCCCAAAATGCCGGGCTTCTGCAGGACATGTACGAACACAGGCCGGAATCTGATCTTCCTTGGGAAGGTTATCGTTATAAATACGATCAACACAAAGCGTACATTTTTTCATGACGTTCTCAACCGGGTCCATCTCACGTGCACCATAAGGGCACGCCCATGCACAAAGACCACAACCGATACACATATTCTCATCAACAAGCACAATGCCGTCTTCACCACGTTTGTAGCTTGCACCAGTCGGGCAAACTGTAACACAAGGCGCATCATCACAATGCAAACAGGATTTTGGAAAGTGAACAATAGATGCAGGTGCATCTTCCGGCGTTACTTCAAACGTATGAATGCGGTTAAGCCATGAACCAACAGGCTCTGCACCATAAGCATCCAGATCAGCCAGAGGCGCACCATAGCCACCCGTGTTCCACTCTTTACAGTTGACTACACAAGCGTGACAGCCAACACAGGTATCCAGATCAATAACAAGGCCAAGTTTTTTACCAGTAGTTTCAGTCGGTAGCGAGGTCATTTTGTCCACTCCTTACCATATTCAATATTTATCGGAGGAGATTTTGCTCTCTTTTGTTTAGGCAATTGCGGCTCTGTAGGGCCATTCTGATTAGGTGCTTTTTCGATATTCACCTTCAAGTCAAACCATGCGGCCTGCCCTGTAATTGGATCAGAATTTGACCAACGCATGCCATCTCCCTTGGGGGGTAAAAGCTCATGAATCAAATGGTTCAACAAGAAACCTTTCTTGGCTTCAGGCGAATCAGGATCAAGGCTCCAGGCACCAGAACGCTTGCCAATCGCGTTCCAGGTCCACATTGTGTTTACGTTGACGGCTTCCATGCGTTTTACTTGAACTTTAATGGAACCGTGGTGCGATGAAATAATAGCCCAATCCCCGTCTTGCAATTCTTTTGCATCACAAATTGCTGTAGGCACAAACATAGGGTTTGAACCATGAATTTGACGAAGCCAGGCATTTTGCGACCCCCATGAATGGTACATCGCTGCAGGGCGCTGCGTTAGTGCATTATACGGATATAGTGTTTCACTAACCGCATCCCCTTCAAATGTTGGATACCAGGTTGGAAGCGGGTCCATATTCTCTCTGATACGCTGCTTATGCGTTTCAGGCGGGATTGGTTGCATGTGGCCTTCTGCACAAAGTTGAAATTTTGCAAGCGGTTCAGAATAAAGCTGGAAGATGTTTTCAACAGGCCCGTCTTGAAGACCCATCTCAACAGCCCAATCCTGCCAATGCTTGTTGGCATGTTTGAAATAACGTGCTTCTTTTGGTAACTCGGCTTCAAAAAAACCACCATTATCAATGTAAGCCTGAACCTGATTTGGGTTCGGCTCACCACGGCCATGTTTATCGCCTTTTTTGCCGCGCCAACCCGCAAGCGGGCCAACACCGGGTTTACGCTCATGATTAGCCATATAATCAGCGTAATCTTTAAACTTCGCAGAGCCGTCTTCATTGGTCATGCCAGGAAGACCAAGACGAGCGCCTAACTCAATCAACACAGACTGGAAGCCTCGCGCATCGCGGTTTTCACCTTGTGTTGCAGGATCAACCACAGGCCAACGAATTGAGTCAGCCATAACATCAGGCTCACAAATCGGACGGTCTAAAAGGGAAATGCAATCATGGCGCTCCAGATAAGTTGTATCCGGGAACACCAAATCAGCATAAGCAACCATTTCAGAATTATAGGCATCCGCATAAATAATTTTCGGAATTACGTAATTACCATCTTTATCTTTATCCGAAAGCATGTTCATCACGCCCTTGGAGTTCATTGATGAGTTCCACGCCATATTCGCCATATACATGAATAGTACATCAATTTGATATGGGTCTTGGGCATGTGCGTTTGGAATTACCATATGCATCATGCCATGCGCAGACAAAGGCGCATCCCACGAGTATGCACGGTCAATACGTTGCGGCGTTACACCGTCCTCTTGTAACAACAAATCCTCCGGACCACGTGGCATACCCAATGGGGGACCTGCAAGCGGTGTATTGGCAACAGAACCACCATGAGGTTTTGGTTGTGCAGCTACCGGACGAGGATAAGGAGGCTTGAAGCGGAAACCACCCGGGCAATCAATTGAACCAACCAGAATTTGCAACAAGTGAAGTGCACGACAAGTCTGGAAACCATTGGAGTGGGCAGAAATACCACGCATCGCATGAAAGGATACGGGACGACCAATCATCTTCTTGTGTTTTTCGCCTTTCATATCTGTCCAGGGTTGATCAAGGACAATCTCTTTTTCAAAGGCAGCTTCTGCAATTTCTTGTGCAAGGCGCTTGATTTGGGCAACAGGCACACCTGTTTTTTCAGTTACATTTTCAGGTGAATATTCATCTGACATATATTTGTCAGCAATCAATTCAAATACAGGGCGCGCCTTCTTGCCACGTGCATATTTGCACTCGCCTTGAAGGGCAGGCTTAACTTTCTTGGTCGTCGATTTTACAGGCTTACTGGTTTTACGATCAGCAACCAGAATATCACCATCTTTGTCACGGGCAAATAATCCATGATCTTTACCGCCCGGATTATCAATCACCAGATAAGGTGCATTCGTGTAACGCAACAGATAATCAAGATCGATCTTACCCATTTTAAAAAGTTCATGGATAAGCGACAAAATGAACAAACCATCTGTTCCAGGTGTAATACCAACCCATTCATCGGCAATGGCATTATAGCCCGTACGTACAGGATTTACGCCAACGACCTTTTTGCCGCGACGTTTCATCTCTGCAAGACCAAGTTTTATCGGATTGGAGTCATGGTCTTCAGCAACGCCAAAAATCATGAACAATTCTGACTTTGACCAATCAGGAGAGCCAAATTCCCAGAATGCACCACCAAATGTATAGATACCACCTGCAGCCATATTGACTGAACAAAAACCACCATGTGCGGCAAAATTTGGCGTTCCAAATTGTTGCGCCCACCAACCTGTCATGGACTGGCTTTGGTCACGTCCTGTAAAGAAAGCCAGTTTCCTCGGGTCACGCGCACGGATTTCACCCAGCCATTCGGTTGCTGTTGTTAATGCTTCATCCCAGCTGATTTCTTCAAAATCACCTTTGCCACGCTCGCCAACACGTTTCATTGGTTTATTCAAACGCGCAGGAGAATAATGCTGCATGATACCCGCAGAACCCTTGGCACAAAGAACACCTTTGTTTACCGGGTGATCACGATTTCCCTCAATATAGCGAACTTTTGGCTGGCCATCTTCGCCCTTGCGCAGATGAACGTTAATACCGCAGCGACAAGCACACATGTAACAGGTTGTTTTACGAATTTCATCAGAAACGTGTGGCGATGTATTCAATTCGCGATCATGCAAACCCATGTGCTAGCATCCTTTAAATATGGCTTTGAAATTTTATTACACTACAGACGTACCATAAGCTGGCACCAACTGACAAATATTTTGGTACCAGAAGTCTCATTAAAGTTACTATGTCGCAAGCGCATCTGTTTCTTCACAGATAATCCTGGCAATTAAATTGCAATCCTCCAAATCAAACGTAAGCGGCACTCGCATATCACACGTGCGGGATAAGACTTCTTTGATCTTGGGAAGTTCTGGCAAATCTTCAATATACTGCCAGGAATCATATCTGCTGGTGAATGCTTTTGGTTCATCATCACCAAACCATTTTATTTCCACACCACGTTTGGTGCAATTTTCAACCAACCTGGGAATTAAAGAAACGGACATATTATGTGGTTGAAACTGAATGGAAGAACCAACATATTCCTCATGCTGCTTGCGCTCAGGTAAATAAAGGTTTTCAGACTTGCGCAAGCCTGCTTCCAGTGTTTGATAACGTTCATTCCATCGTTGCACATTCTTATCGAGATAGGGCAATTGCCCTCTCAACAATGCTGCTCGAAGATTATCCATGCGCCCAGACATGTTAGGCGTTTCAAGACGCACCTTTTGAAATACTTCCTCTGGCGGTGGTGTACCATGTCTTTGATACAGCATGTATGAGCCTGTCATAACGATTGCACGAGCAGCGACTTCGTCATCATCAGTTGTCAGAAAACCACCCTCGCCCGAATTTAAATGCTTGTAGGTCTGATTGGAAAAACATGCAGCCCTGCCAAAATTACCAGAGCGTATGCCTTTCCATTTGGCACCCATCGTATGAGCACAATCCTCAATCAACGAAATACCATACTCTTCACAAATTTCCACAATCGCGTCCATATCCGCAATATGTCCGCGCATGTGTGACAACATCATGAATTTGGCACCATTTGATTTTGCTTTGCTTTGCAAATCATCAATATCAATGTGCCAATCATTACCAATCTCGACAAAGACAGGCTTGCCTCCCGCTGCATGAATCGCGCCTGGTACAGGCGCTAGTGTATAGGCATTTGCCAGAATTTTATCACCATTTTCAAACCCGCAGCTGCGCAACGCGATCTGCATGGCATAACCGCCAGAGGTACAAGCAATGCAATATTTCGCTTCTTGATACTTGGCATACTCTTGTTCAAGCGAAGCAGCCTCTGCAACCTCACCTGAAAGCGTATTATACCGGTGCAGTCGACCACCTTTAAGAATTTCTACCGCACGATCAATAACTTCATCTGGCATACCTTCTTGTTGGGTAAACGGTTTTTCAAAATTAGGTTTTGTCATCTCATTACCATAAAACTTGCTAGACAAAAAAGCCGGGGCAGCTTCCTGACCCGGCTTTGAATTTCTATATTCCGGCCAATTTAGCCTCGACCTTTCCAGGGAATAAGGCGTTTTTCAAGCACACGCATTAGAACCTCGATGCCAAAGCCAATAATACCAATAATGATAATACCCACGATAACGATATCTGTTAGCTGGAACTTCGAGGCGGCGATAATCATTTTACCAACCCCCTTTTCAGCGGCAACCAATTCAGCCGCCACAACAGTACCCCAGCAAACACCCATGGCAACACGAGCCCCCGTAAAGATATCAGGCAATGAATTTGGAATAATAACCCGCGTCAAAATCTGCTTCTTGCTTGCGCCCAACGAGTAGGCTGCGTGTACCTTGGAGATATTTACACCGGAGACACCAGAACGCGCTGCAATGGTCATGATCCAAAGGGCTGCCAGGAAGAGCAATGAAATCTTGCCCTGCTCACCAATACCAAACCAAATGATAATCAATGGAATGAGCGCTAGCGGCGGAACCGGACGCATAAACTCGACTATTGGATCAAACCAACCACGAAGCCACCCAGTTAGACCCATTGCATAGCCAAGCGGAATACCAAACAGACACCCCAAGGCAAAACCAATGACAACACGTGAAAGCGACCAGAAAACATTTTCCCAAAGACTTACACCTTGGTAGCCTTCAAGGTGGAGTTTAACGAAAGTACTCCATACCTTCTCTGGCGGAGGCAGGAATAACGCTTCCATTGTCATCCCTTCAGCAGGACGAATGGAGAAGCTTCCGCGTTTCGTAAAGAGTATCTCGCCACCATCAATTTTGACAACAGAGTCAGCTTCAATTGGCTGGCCATTGATTTCAGTTATTGTATAACCTTCTTCTTTACCGCCATCATCGTTGTTTTGAGCTTTTAGAATTTTGGATCGACGCTCTTTCATCATCAAAACATCATCTTTGGCGAAGCCTTCAGATGTCGCAGGCTCTTCCAGTTTTTCAACTTCCTGGCCTTGTTTTGAAACGCGGAATGTCACCGTTGCCTTGTCAGTTTCACCTGCAGCATTTTTAGCTGTATACTCAAATTGGGCATCACCCGTAAAAGGACCAGGTAAACTAAAAGGTAAAAGCCTTGATTCCGTAGCCAATCCCCAAAGGAAGAAGATTGTTAAAACACCAAGAACAGATGCAACCCTGTTTGCTGTTACAGCGCTCTCGTCACCAAAGGTAACGGTTTTTAGAGAGCCATAACCTTTTGCTTCCTTGCCTTTTGCATAAAGCCCGTAAATAAAGGCAAATAAAGCACTAAATGCCAGATAGATAGCAAAAATTGCAGCAATACCAAAAATCATCCAGAATGCTGTGCTAAGCGCAAACCCGAATTCTGATATAAATTCTTCACTTGTAAAAAACATAATAATTCCCCTACGCTGCGCTCTCGGCCCTACCCATGATTTCTTCTTCCATATCCCAGATCATGGTAAGAATTTCATCACGGGTAGTACCAAACTTTTTGTGTTTCTTTACTTCGCGAAGATCGGCACCAACGCCCATTTCTGCAAAAGGAAGATTATATTCTTTATGAATACGACCAGGTCGGGGCGCCATAACGATCAAACGCTCACCAAGAAGAAGCGCTTCTTCAACCGAGTGCGTAATTAGAATGATCGTCTTGCCAGTTTCTTTCCAGAGTTTAAGCACCAGTCCTTGCATCTTTTCACGTGTCAAGGCATCTAGTGCACCTAGTGGCTCATCCATTAAAATAACATCAGGTTCATTGGCAAGACAACGGGCAAGTGCCACACGCTGTTGCATACCGCCAGAAAGTTCATAAATTGCTTTTTCCTTGAAATCCTGTAGTCCCACCACATCAAGCAGGTGATCAACGATTTCGTCCATTTCCTTTTTAGGCATTTTTTTCATTGAAGGGCCGAAAGAAACATTTTGTCGAACGCTCATCCACTCAAACAAAGCACCTTTTTGGAATACCATCCCGCGTTCCGGGCTTGGGCCTGTCACCAAATCCCCATTAAGTGTCAGCTGACCACCTGTCTGCGCAAGGAAACCTGCACAAATATTCAAAAGAGTAGTCTTGCCGCAACCCGAGGGTCCTAAAACCGAGATAAGCTCGCCTTCTTTAATATTAAGATTAATATTTTTTAGTGCTTCAACATTCCCGCCATCTGGCAACTCGAAAGTCATCGAAACATCATCAATAATGAGCCCACTCATGCCTACCTCTTCCCGTTTTTGAAATTATTATTATCGTTACTAAAGCACGTAGCCCTAATGAAAGGGCTACGTATTTTTAAAGTTAGCTTAAAGCTTTGAAGCAGCTTCAAGGTAGCTTGTGTTTACAAGTGCATTGTAATCACTAAGCGCTTTGATTTTCCCGCCTTCTTCAAGTGCTTTTGCACTGTCAGCAAGATAAGTAGCAACAAAGCCACCCATCCATGCATCAGAAAGCTGCTCTTCAACTGTCGGGAATGCAAACACATCGATCACAGCAGTTGTACCAGCCATATCCATGCCAGATTCCTTGGAAATTGCTTCCATCATTGGCGCACGGTCTTTTGCGTATTGTGCGTTCATGTCAGCAGTAACTTTAAGGAATTTAGCCAGAAGATCCGGGTTCTCTTCACCAAAAGATGTCGGGATAGATGTTACGTCGAACACTTTACCAACAACTGCTTCTTTTTCGGCACCAGAGATAAGCACATTACCATGCTCTTTCATTGTGCGAAGCGAGCCACCCCAACCACAAACCATTGCAAGATCAGTGTTTGGCTGTGAGAAAGCTGCAGCGGAATCTGATGGTGCCATGTCAACAATAGTCAGATCAGATTCAGAAATGCCAAAATGCTTCATTTGAGCAAGGAAACCGGAATGAGCAGCAGTACCTAGTGGCACAGCAACTTTCTTGCCTTTAAGCTCGGCTGCAACATTTGTTTTATCAATTTCAAGCTCAGAACGAACAACACAATTGTCATTGTCTGAGTAAGAAACAGCAACATCAACAACCTGAAGGTCTTGACCAGCAGCAGTAGCAACCAGGAACGGTGTTACACCTTGTGAAAACGAGATGTGAACATCGCCTGAAGCCATAGCAGCAGACATTGCAGTACCAGCATCAAAAGATACCCAGTTTACTTTTACGCCAAGCTCTTTTTCATATAGCTTGTTTGCTTGTGCGAACTGGTTTGGTGTTGGCCATTCCAGGAAGTACGCAACAGTTAGTTCGTCTAGTGCGTTAGCAGGAGCCGTTGCAACGAACATCGCTGTTGATGCTGCAAGTGCTGCTACCATTGTTTTTAGAGTTTTCATTTTTCTCTCCCTAAGTTTACAGCGGAAATTTAAAAGCAAGAGTGGCTACGCTGCCCTACCTCTCTCACAAACCTTATACTTTTACGCGCCTTTTCTTTGTACATGCGCTTCGGCAAGAATACACAGTAACTCAAAAAGTATAGATGCGCCAACCCATGCAGTGTTACCAGATGCATCAAACGGTGGAGAAACCTCAACCAGGTCTGCACCGATAACATTTACCTCCGACAAACCTCTAACATATTGCTGTGCCGTCCATGTATCAGGGCCGCCAATCTCTGGCGTTCCTGTTCCTGGTGCAAAGGCCGGATCAATAAAATCAATATCAAAACTTACATATGTTTCAGTTTCACCAACAATTTCACGTGCCTGCGCCATAACGTCTTCATGACCACGTTTCATACATTCATCAATGTCAATAATCGTAACACCACGTTCACGACCCCACTCAATATCCTCGCCATCATACATGGTTCCACGAATGCCAATCTGAACTACCTTCTTTGGATCAAGCAGCCCTTCTTCAATAGCTCTGCGAAATGGTGTTCCATGTGTATATATGGTGCCTCCGAAATACCCCTCAAACAAATCCGTATGCGCATCAAAATGTATCATGGAAAGCGCACGGCCATTTGACAGGCCTCGTAATACTGGCAAGCTTGTTAAATGGTCACCGCCAACTGAAAGCGGGGCAATACCATCTTTTTGAATGCGTTTATAATAAGTCGTAACGCGCTCAAGCGTATCTTCAAGACCAGCAGGATTTGGAGCAACATCACCAAGATCAGCACAATTACAAAGCTCATATGGCTTGGTACCCGTTGCAGGATGCATGGCGCGGATCATGGTCGACAAGTCACGTATTTGTCTGGGACCGTGACGTGCACCAGGACGATTGGTCGTTCCGCCATCCCATGGGATACCGATTAAGCCAATTTCTGTTTTGGAGTAAAGCTCACTACCCTCTTCCACAAAAGGCAAACGCATAAACGTGGGAACGCCCGCAAACCGTGGTAGGTCAAAACCGGAAACAGGCTGGAAACTTTTATCACTCATGCAGCAAGCATTCCCTCAACAACATTATTATGGAAAATGCCCCAGTAACTAATATCATATTTTCTATGCGCAGAATTAAAATAAGGATCAGCCTTGATCAGCTTTTCAACTTCCCCGGAATTTTGTGCCTTAACCAGCCAGGAACCGCCAATAAAAGGAGTTTCCGGAGCATGCTTGAGTCCACCGGCAAGCAAAATCTTGTCTGAATTACGATCAACATAAGATAAATGTTTTTGCCCAAACTCTGCCCTGATTTCGAGCATAGCAGGATCGTCTCTAAATACGACAAGCCAAAGGTTAGAACTCACTGACAATAATACCCCTCCCAAGGCATCTTTAATCGCATATAACGCTAAAGCGAAGAAATTTACAACTCAAGGCTAGAATCTTACTTAATTTTCAAATAGAACCAAAAGCCTCATTATATGGTGCCAAAAGGACGACTGTTGAATGAAAGAAATTCTATTTGAACTGGATGCAAAACTTCCGGCAAGTCTGCAAGCGCAATTGCGTGAGAAAGTTGTGAACGCAATTCTTAGCCGCGCACTCCAACCTGGCGAGCGCCTCCCTTCAAGTCGCAGTCTGTCCAAGCACCTTAAGGTTGCACGCAATACCGTTACACTAGCCTACCAGGCGCTTGCAGATGATGGATACCTCACTCCAAAGGTCAGATCCGGTTATGTAGTAAATGAAGATGCGCCTGTAAACCCGCTTGGCTTTATGGAAAATACCCGTGAGCCAATTGAGAAAATCGACTGGCAACATCGCATCAGAAACAACTCGGACAATCTTAGGGTAATCCGCAAACCGCTAAACTGGCGAGAATACGAATTTCCATTTGTATACGGTCAGGCAGACTTTAAACTTTTCAGTCATTCCGAATGGCGTGATTGTACACGCCAGGCACTTGGGGCAAGGGATTTTGGCGTACTTGCAGGCGACTTTGGCTATAACGATGACCCAATGCTTGTAAATTATATCGCAAGCCACAGCCTGCCACAGCGTGGAATTTATAAAGTACCCGAGCATGTATTGGTAACCTTGGGCGCACAAAACGCACTTTATCTGGTCGGTGAATTGCTCATAAGACCTGATACAACTGTTGGCCTCGAAAATCCTTGTTATCCAGACATTAGAAACATCGTCACAAATCGCACTGACAAAATTGAATACTTTGATGTTGATGAAGGCGGCATGGTATTAGATGAAGAAAAACTCGCCAAATGTGACATGATCTTTGTAACGCCGAGCCACCAATGCCCTACAACAGCAACCATGCCTGTTGACCGACGTAAAAATTTAATGGAAATGGCAGAAAAACATGACTTCGTTATCATTGAAGATGACTATGAATTTGAAATGAATTTCCTGGCACCGC
>CALFBM010000113.1 GCA_937951645.1 uncultured Rhizobiaceae group bacterium | reverse complement strand
ATACTTGTTGCCAAGCTTGTAGCGAAGAATTTTTTTAACGCTGCGATCAACATGGTGGTGATGTTATATTCCTGAATTGCGATTCATCTGTTGTATTTGTTGCTTACACTTGATTCCATGTCAACAGAATGACGTTTAAGCCTTGCTTTTAGAAGGACGTGATACCCAAATTCCCAAGAGAATAAATGTACAGCCTATGAGCTGTATTATATCCATTTTTTCATCAAAAAGCAGCCAGCCAAAAAAAGCTGCTGCTATTGCTTCTATGAAAATCACAAGGGATGAAAAGGCTGCTGTTAATGCAGCAATTGCTATGGTAAGCAGTCCTTGTCCGCCAGCATGTGTCAAAACACCAAGTGAGGCAAGTGCTGCCCAACCACGTTCGGTTTGTGGGAGAAACTGGTCGCTTGAAAAAAGCGTAACAATAAAAAGCACAAAGGTTGTTACTATTGTAGAGACCAGGAAAAGGCTGCTGTTGTTGCTGTTTCTTGTCCCTGTTCTGATGGCGATAAAATAAAAGCCAAAAAACAGCGATGTGATAATGCCGTATAAATCACCGATCAGGCGTTCCGGCTCGACCCGAAAGCTTGTATTTATCAGCAAACCCATGCCGAACAGGCATATCAGTATTCCAAGAAATGCGTTTTTGGGCGGTTTTTCCTTTAATAGCAGGTTTGAGAATAAGATAACCCACACAGGTGCAAGACCTGTAAGGAAAGTTGCATTTGCCATTGTGGTATTAAGAATGGACAAATGCCAAAATCCCAGGTCTCCTGCAAAGAGAATGCCTGCAAGTATTGCCGGTTTGGAAAAGTGAAGGGACAGTTTTTGGCTCTTGCGATTTGCTTCCCAAAATGCCCACAGTATCAAGACAGGCAGTGCAAACATAACGCGCCAAAAGGCGCTGGCAAAAGCGCCCACTTCTGCTTCACGTACAAAAACAGGTGAAAACCCCATAATCAGTCCGCCTGCCAAAAGGGCACTGAAAGCGGTCGGGAAAGAAAGTTGTGTATGAGGTGTTTTATTGGAAATAATGATGACTTTCAGAAAAAGACGTGGTGTAACACTTTTGCTACTTGAAACTTTGAGACAGATAACCTTTTTAAGAGGTAGGATTTTTTGCGCAGTATTTAATTAATGCTGTTTGATGAAATTGTGCAAGGATAATGATTATGGATGATGCAACAAAAACAGAACTTGAAGCTGCAGCTTTTAGAAGACTTGTAAGCCATTTTCGTGAACGTACAGATGTTCAAAATATCGACCTTATGAATTTATCCGGCTTTTGTAGAAATTGCCTTTCCAGGTGGTATCAGGAAGCTGCAAATGAAAAAGGCCTCGAAATGGATAAGCTTGAGGCGCGTGAAATAATTTATGGCATGCCTTTTGATGAGTGGAAGAAACACCACCAAACTGAAGCGAGCCAAGAACAACAAGAGGCTTTTAAAAAAAGCCACTAATTTTAAAATATATGGCCTAGACTCATACGAGTGGCCTTGAGGAGAGTTTTATGTCAGCAGACCCAATGGTAGCGCGCGATCAACTGAAATCTGTTGTTGAGCGTATTGAACGCCTTGAAGAAGAAAAAAAGGCGATCGCTGATGATATTCGCGATGTTTATGCAGAAGCAAAGGCAAATGGTTTTGATACAAAAGTTCTAAGGCAGGTGGTGTCTCTTCGCAAAAAAGACCTTACCGAACGCCAGGAAGAAGAAGCTGTTCGGGATTTGTATCTGGTAGCACTTGGCATGTTGCCCGAGTTTGAAGCGCAAAGTGAACCAGCACACAGTGATGAACCAATAAGTGAAGATGCTGCTGCTGAATAAGATCAGTTGTTTTATTTAAAACGCTTAAAGTCCAAAAACTCTACTGAACTTCCTGTAAAACCATTTGTAATCGAACCAATCTGGCTTTGGGAAAATCCGCGTGACAGGACTGTCGATGGCAATTCACGAAGAATGTTGCGACCATAAGCTGGTGGGCGAATATCGCTAATGTTTTTAATAGAAGTATCTGCGGCCAAGGCCCATTTGCCGGTAAGACGCTCATCAAGGTTTGCGGTTTTGAATTCTTCAAGACTTAACGCCTCACTGTTTTTTACTTGCGCCTTTGATTTGGGTGAAAGCGTTTTGATAGCTGCTGCGACTTGAGTTGGGCGTAAAGCAGGCTTTGGTACCGGAATATTGTTTGCAACTGTTGGCGTTGGTTTTTCTGTTTCTGTTGTCGCTTCAACTGGAGAAGGGCTTGGAACTGAAATGCCGCCTGTTTTTCTGACACTTGGTTCTAGCGGTAAAAGTGCCGTCAACAGCTGAGGAGAAGCTTGCGGTTTAGTGGCTGGTATTGCGATGCGTCCAGAGGCTTTTACTTCAGGTTCAAGTGGTCGTGTGGATGTGACTTGTTGCTCAATTGCTGAAGAGGCAGATGCAATCAGGCTTGGAACATCACTTGTGGCAAGTTTAGTTGGCGGCTGGAACGGAATACGTTCTTCAACTTGCATTGGTGGTTGGAAAGGAATGTTTTCATCAACTTTTGTTGCCGGTTTGAACGGGATGTTTGCTGGCGCAGGCTTTTGCACATCACTTTCAAGCGCTGCATAGACTTGTTGGCGCAGATCAAAAATTTCATTTGAAGACAGGGCTGCTACTTCTACAGTTGGTTCAACAACTGGTTCTGGAAGAACAATATCAAGCGGTGGTGCAAAAGAAGGACGTTGTGCAGGGACAGGAATCGCAAGAGCTGTTTCCTGCAAAGGTGTTTCATCAACAAGAGGTTCTTCAATTGGTTCTTGTTGTGGTTCTTCAACAGGCGTCAGGCTTGCTACTTGTGTTTCAACGATTTCGGGTTCCGGCGGCTTAACAATTAAAATGCGTGGCGCTGCTACGGGTACAGGAATTTGTCCCGGGGTTAAAGATGCAATCACTGTTTGCGGTGTTGGTACGGGTTCAGGAATGGCTGGCACAGGTTCAGCAGGTTTTACAATTGTGGACTTCACAGGTTTGGGTGCAGCTGTCGCACCTGCAATACCTGCCTCTTCATCATCATCACGTGAGAAAAGTTTAGCCAGTATGCTTGGTTTTTTTCTAATCTCTTCTGCGCTGGCAATTTTGATTTTGCCTTGCCCTTTAATCGTACGCTCGTAATTTGCTTTTGCAATATTATAACCTGGTAACGGTTTGCCATCTGACGGGACATGAAGGGTTTTGCCGCGCGGGAAAACTTTCACAAGCTGACTGCGATTCATTCTTGGCCAATGTCTGACACGGCCCGTATCCATGTGGACAAAAGGAGAGCCTGATTTTGGATAATAACCTACGCCACCAATCCCTTTGCGCAATCCAATGTTGCGAAGTTTTGTCAAGCTTACGCCTGGAATGAAGAAATCCAGCGCATTGCCAAGTGTGTGCTGGCTTTTCTTTGCGACACCGCGACCACGTTTGCGGAGAAGACTATTCGTAGCAGGAGAGCGATAGCCGGAGATAACGTGGATATGTTTTCTCGAACCTGTCTCTTTATAAACTTCCCAAATCAGATCCATTAGTCTGGGGTTCATTTTTGTTGGTTCGTTACGACGCCAATCGCGAAGAAAATGGTTTATCTTCTTCAGGCCACCCTTGATATATTTTCCGTTTTTTTTGAAAGTGATTTCTGCTTTCTCGCCCGTATGAAGGTAATAGAGTTTTAGCTTGCGTGTTTCTGCATCCGCTGATGTAACCGGAAGGGAAATGAAGGCAAGCATGACCGCCATCAGGCATGGGACAATGCCTGGATATCTTACCTTATTGTAAGCGCCTGCTAAAATAATGCTCAATCTGTCCAAGTTCTAAAACTCTTCCCCGGCTCATCACTGGTGAAATATTAGTATCAGAATTTATTTATGGTTAACAGATATTAACAAACTCTATAGATATTAATATTTCGCCCCTGAAATTGAGGTAAAAGCTGAATCCGGCAACACAAAGGCAAGCCAGGCATGCAAATGGATTAATGGTAAATAAATTGTTAAGTTTGAATTCTATGACCTGGTTCTATAAACGAATCAGGATGCAAAAGTTTCATTATCTTCGCTGTTTTGCTCTTCAAGACCGTATTCACGTAGTTTGCGATAAAGTGTAGAGCGACCAATGCCAAGTTTACGGGCAATTTTGGACATGCTTCCATTGTATTTTTCAATTGCAAACTTGATGATTTCATACTCGGCATTTTCCAATGAAATGATATCATCATCATGGGTTAGCAGATTAAGTAAGTGTTCTGGTGAATGACTCTTTGTTGCTTGTGTGGGTTGTGCTGTCTGTAACGAAGCAAGGGCATCAATTTTGGGCGCCTCTACCTCCGGAAGCGCATAATCCAACTGAATTGCAACTTGAGGAAATTCGTTTATTGTAAGCTCATCGCCTTCACATAATACTACTGCACGGAATACTGCATTTTCAAGTTGACGAATATTTCCTGGCCAGTCGAATGCACAAAGCATGTCAAGTGTTGTACGCTCAATACCCTTGATGTTTGAGCGGCCTTCTTCAGCCGAAATGCGTGCAACGAAATGACGAAGCAATTCTGGTATGTCTTCACGACGTAGACGCAATGGAGGTACAGTCAAGGGTAGTACGTTTAAGCGGTAATACAGATCTTCCCTGAAATTTCCTTCGCGAACCTCATCTTCCAGATTGCGATTTGTAGCCGAAATAAGACGGAAATCCACCTTTACCGGTTTTGATGATCCAACAGGATCAATCTCACCTTCCTGAATTGCGCGTAAAAGTTTGACCTGCATATCCAGTGTCAGTTCACCAACTTCATCGAGGAATAGCGTGCCACCGCTTGCTTCCTGGAATTTGCCAAGATGTTTTTCTGATGCGCCTGTGAACGCGCCTTTTTCGTGACCGAATAAAATACTCTCGACCAGGTTTTCTGGTAAGGCACCACAGTTTACAGTCACAAAACTTTTTGAGGAGCGATCACTCATGCCTTGAATTGCGCGTGAGATCATTTCCTTGCCCACACCTGATTCACCTTCTATCAAAACCGGAATATTGGATTTGGCGGCTTTTTGTGCGATGCTTTTTACGCTGTTCATGCTTGGGCTTGCAGAAATTATTTCGTCAATTGTCAGTTTGCCGGCAGAGGTTTTTTTGATGCGTTTTAGTTCACCTTCAAGCGCGCCGAGTTTTAACGCGTTTTGGATTGATACCTTGAGGCGTTCGGGAGAGGCTGGTTTAACAACGAAATCAATTGCGCCTGCACGCATCGCATTTACTGCTGTTTCAACACCGCCTTGTGCGGTTTGAACTATTACAGGTGGGTGGATATTGTAGTTCTCTAGTGCTTCGAGCACCTCCATACCGCTCATGTCTGGCATGACAAGGTCAAGGATAACGGCTGATATGCGGGAAACCTGCTTGCCTGAAAGTGCTTCTATTGCAGCCTTGCCACCATCAACGCAAAGTGTATTGTAGCCCATTTTCTCAATGAGTGCCTGCATTAGTCTGCGCTGTACTGGCTCATCGTCTACAATTAAAATTAAGTCTGCCATTTATTCAGTGCTCTCGCTTTATGGCATGTGATCCCACTCGCATACCGTCCCATTTTGAGGCAATTTATCACTGAGTACTGAATACTAGTTTAAAAGAGTTGGTTAAGTCTTGGTCATATTATTTGATAAAATTTTATTGATTTTCCGTTTGTCTTTTTACTGGCATTGACGGGGAAAAATAGATTATCAATGTTCACAATCAAATAAGGAATTTCATATGAATTTTGATGCTGTTTTTTCTACTGAACAAAGAAATTTGGACCAAGTTGTTTTAAAAGACCTGCCTGAATGGAGTTTGTCGGATTTGTATCCTGGTATGGATAGTCCGGAGTTCGAGCAGGATTTGCAGGCTTGCAAACTGGATGCAGAAAGTTTTGAGAAAAAGTTTTCCGGCAAATTACTTGAAATCCTGGAGAGTAATCCTCGTGATTTAGCGATGGTTATTGCAGAGTATGAACAAATTGAGGAGCGTATGGGGCGGATTATGTCATACGCGGGCCTCATTTATGCGGGGGATACGAGCAGTGCCAAGAATGCCAAGTTTTATGGAGATGCCCAGGAAGCGATGACTTCTGCGGGGTCGCATTTGTTGTTTTTTACGCTAGAAATAAACCGGATTGATGACAAGCAATTAGCTGCTGCAATCAAGGAAGATGTATCGCTTATCTATTATGAGCCCTGGCTTGGGGACCTTCGTAAAGACAAACCTTATCAACTGGATGATAATCTTGAGCAACTGCTTCATGAAAAGTCTGTTACGGGGCGCGGTGCATGGATCAGGCTTTTTGATGAAACCATGTCTGCGCTTAGGTTTAACATTGGTGCAGAAGAATACCCGGTTGCAACTGCGCTTAATTTTTTACAGAACGCCGATCGCGAAAAACGCAAGGAAGCAGCGCTGGAGGTTTCCAGGGTTTTAAATAAAAATATCAGAACATTCTCCCTAATTACCAACACACTTGCCAAGGATAAGGAGATTTCTGATCGTTGGCGCGGATTTGAAGATATTGCGGATAGTCGTCATTTGGCAAACCGTGTTGAGCGTGAGGTTGTTGATGCCCTGGTTGAAGCGGTGCGCGAAGCATTTCCCAATCTCTCACATCGCTATTACAACATGAAAGCAAAATGGCTTGGTCTTGAAGTCATGGAGCATTGGGATAGAAATGCTCCACTCCCCAAAGCCGATGAACGACTGATTGAATGGAGTGAGGCTCGCGAAACCATCCTGGATGCTTACTCTGGTTTTGCACCGGAAATGGCAGAAATTGCTGGCAGGTTTTTTGATAAAAACTGGATTGATGCGCCAGCACGCGCAGGCAAATCCCCGGGCGCATTTTCGCATCCAACCGTGCCATCAGTGCATCCATATATTTTGATGAATTATCTTGGCAAACCTCGTGATGTGATGACGCTTGCCCATGAATTGGGGCATGGTGTGCACCAGGTTCTTGCTGGCGGGCAGGGTGCCTTGATGGCGCAAACGCCTCTGACCCTTGCAGAAACTGCCAGCGTGTTTGGAGAAATGCTGACCTTCAGGTCACTTCTTTCCAAATGTAAAACGGTGGCAGAACGCAAGGCAATGTTGGCGCAAAAAGTTGAAGACATGCTTAATACAGTAGTTCGCCAGATAGCTTTTTACATGTTTGAACGCAAAGTACATGAAGCAAGGCAGAAGGGTGAGTTAACCGGTGATGATTTAGGCGATCTCTGGCTTTCAATCCAGGGTGAAAGCTTAGGCCCTGTTTTCCGTTTCTCGGATGATTACAAGCCATTTTGGGCTTATATTCCGCACTTCGTTCATTCGCCATTTTATGTTTATGCCTATGCCTTTGGGGATTGCCTGGTAAATTCGCTTTATGCGGTTTACGAGAATGCAGAAAGTGATTTTCAAGAAAAGTATTTTGATCTCCTTAAGGCTGGAGGAACCAAACATCACAGTGAATTGCTCAGACCATTTGGGCTTGATGCCACGAATCCTGATTTTTGGAAAAAGGGTTTATCAATGATTTCGGGATTGATTGATGAGCTGGAAACACTGGAGACCCAATCTTGACCTTGTAGGTTGGTAATTCTAATATGTTATCAATGGGGTTATAAAGGTTTTTGAAAATGTTCACGTTTACAAAAAATTTGACACTTGGTGTAATTGCTGTTGGTACTATGAGTCTTTTGGCTGCTTGCCAGGTTGATAAAGACCTTGCAGGGCCTCCAATATTAAATGGCAATTGGGCTTCTAGTGATGGTGTTTATGTTGCACAGCTGTTTAACGGTCAGTTTAAAGCGGTTGCTAATGATACTGGCAATGTGATTTCCGAGGGCAGTTACATAGCGCTTGCAGAAAACAAAATACAGTTGAGTTGGGTAGGGAAAATTTCTGGAAAGTCGAACCAGGCAGAATGCCTGAAGCCAGAAGATAATCAACTTGACTGCGTTGATGTGAATGGGAATAAATTTTCGTTGCGCAGAAGTCTCTGATATTGTTTAAGGTGTTTCAAAGAGTCATTTTCTTATATAAAAAGTTGTTTTTTTGTATAAAGAATGCTCAAAAAATATAGATTTCAAATTTGGAGTTGCCTGATGGCTAAAAAAGCGAAAACAACCCAACCTGCTAACGCAATGGATTATTCAGAACATGAAAAGACATATGATGTTTTTATCAAGTTTTCCCTATGGACAACAGCAGCATGCCTGGCAGTCTTGGTTGCAATGGCATTTGGTTTCTTCGCGGGTGGCGGTCTGATTGGTGGCACATTATTATTTGTGATCTTGATGGTTGCTTGTTGGTTCGCACTGTAAACCAACCTCTTCATCACAGCTAATTCACATTTGCGCATGGTTTAGTAATGCGCTGTTTATTTTATCTATCACATGATAGATAGAAGCATATTTTTTTTGCATATGAAAGGCTTGTGCGCCTTGATATTTTAATGAAGGTAGCTTTATGAAGATTTTTATTCCCAAAGAATCCAATCCCTCTGAAACCCGTGTTGCCGCATCTCCTGATACCATCAAAAAACTGATTTCTTATGGATGTAAGGTTAGTGTTGAAAAGGGCGCTGGCACACTTTCAAAAATTACGGATGATGCTTTCAAGGCGGCAGGAGCGGTAATTGCCACTGCCAAATCTGCTGGTGAAGCTGATATTGTGTTGAAGGTATTGCGTCCAACGCCTGCCGAGGCCAGAAAATACAAAAAAGAAGCTATCGTTCTTGCGTCTATGGATCCTTACGGCAACGAAAAAGATATTGAGGCAATGGCAAAAGCCGGACTTAGTGCTTTTGCCATGGAGTTCATGCCCCGTATTACGCGAGCGCAGGTAATGGATGTTTTATCATCACAAGCAAACCTTGCAGGTTATCAGGCTGTTGTTGAGGGTGCTGCACATTACAGTCGTGCATTACCAATGATGATGACTGCTGCCGGAACGGTTGCTGCTGCAAAATGTTTCGTCATGGGTGCAGGTGTTGCCGGACTTCAGGCAATTGCTACGGCAAGACGTCTTGGTGCGATTGTAACCGCAACAGATGTGCGCCCTGCTGCAAAAGAACAGGTTGAGTCTCTTGGTGCAAAATTTGTGGCAGTTGAGGATGAAGAATTCAAACAGGCTGAAACAGCTGGTGGCTATGCCAAGGAAATGTCTGATGAATATAAAGCCAAGCAGGCAGAGCTTGTCAGTAATCATATAGCCAAACAAGACATCGTTATTACAACGGCTCTTATTCCGGGTCGTCCAGCTCCTCGTCTCATTACCAGTCAGATGGTGAAGTCCATGCAACCTGGTTCGGTGCTGGTTGATTTGGCTGTCGAGCGCGGTGGTAATGTTGAAGGTGCAAAAGCTGGTGAAGTTGTCAAAATTGATGATGTTTCAATTGTTGGCTATCTTAACATGCCGGGTCGTATTGCAGCTTCTGCTTCACTTCTTTACGCAAAAAACCTTTTGGCTTTTCTTGAGACGATGATCGACAAGGAAAATGGTAAGCTTGTGCTTGATCTGGAAGATGAATTGGTTTCTGCCACGCTGCTTACGCATGGTGGTAAAATCGTTCATCCCAATTTTGTTGCGGAAAACAAAAAGACAACAGCAAAGCCTGCTCCCAAAAAAGCAGCGCCAAAAAAAGTGGCACCCAAAAAGCCTGCCCCTAAAAAAACTGTGGCTAAATCATCAGGAGAAGCCAAATGAGTGATGTACTAAAAAAGCAGGTTAATGATTTGGCTGAGCAAGCAGGACAAGCGGCTGCAGAAGCAACACGTCTTGCAAATGAAGCCAAGAATATTGCCGAGCAAGTTACTGCGAACCCTGATAGCCTGAATATTGTTGCTCAAACGGCAGGTAATGCAGCAAGTGCTGCAACGGGTGGTGCGATTGATCCGTTTGTCTTTCAGTTTGCAATATTCGTGATGGCGATATTCGTTGGTTATTATGTGGTTTGGTCGGTCACACCTGCACTGCACACCCCTCTCATGGCTGTTACCAATGCGATTTCATCTGTAATCGTGGTGGGTGCAATTCTGGCAGTTGGTATTCAGGCTGCAGGTACGACGGCAACAACCCTTGGCTTTATTGCGCTGGTGCTTGCCGCAGTTAATATTTTCGGAGGCTTCCTCGTGACCCAGCGAATGCTTGCAATGTACAAGAAGAAGGAGCGCTAAGATGGAAAATATTACCGCACTTCTTTACCTCGTCTCCGGGGTTCTTTTCATCATGGCACTTCGTGGCCTTTCCCACCCTGAAACATCACGCCAAGGTAATAATTATGGCATGATTGGTATGGGAATTGCCATTCTTACCACCTTGTTTCTGGCGGCTCCCACGTTTGGGGGATGGGTACTTATTATCGCTGGCCTTGCCATTGGTGGCGGGGTAGGTGCCTATTTGGCCCGTACCATTGCGATGACTTCCATGCCGCAGCTTGTGGCAGGTTTTCACTCTCTGGTGGGTATGGCTGCTGTTATGGTGGCGGGGGCTGCTCTTTATGCGCCAGAGGCTTTTGGTATTTTGGGAGCTGACGGTATTAAAACAGCCAGCCTGGTCGAGATGGTTCTTGGCGTGGCCATTGGTGCGATTACCTTTACGGGATCTGTAATTGCTTTTGCCAAACTGGATGGTCGTATGTCCGGCTCTCCGATCATGCTGCCGGCAAGACACATGATCAATCTTGGTCTGGCTGCATTATTGATTATCTTGTCGATTGCCTTTGTTAAGACAGAAAGTGCAACAATCTTCTGGATGATTACGCTTTTATCTTTCCTTATTGGTATTTTGCTTATCATTCCAATTGGCGGCGCTGATATGCCTGTTGTGGTTTCCATGCTTAATTCATATTCAGGCTGGGCTGCTGCCGGTATTGGTTTCACACTTGGTAATCTGGCGCTTATTATCACAGGCGCGCTGGTGGGTTCATCGGGTGCCATTCTTTCCTATATCATGTGCAAGAGCATGAACCGCTCGTTTATCTC
>CALFBM010000112.1 GCA_937951645.1 uncultured Rhizobiaceae group bacterium | reverse complement strand
ATCCCTGTTAATATCTGGAATGCGTTAAAGGGGGAGATTGCTGCACCCAAGTCTCGAAGGCCCAAGACACGACATGCAATCGCAAAGGCAAAATTGCCAAATGTTTCATGCAGAACCATGTTGGAATATTCAGGACGTGGTTCACTCAGCATTGGGTATTTTCCAGAAGCAGTCCAATCAAAGTTTCCACCATCAACAATAATCCCACCCATGGAATTGCCATGCCCGCCCAGGAATTTGGTTAGCGATTCAACAATAATATTGGCGCCATGTTCAATCGGGCGGCAAAGGTAAGGGGTTGCCATTGTATTATCAACGATCAATGGGATATCAGCTTTTTTGGCAATCCTGGAAATCGCTTCAATATCTGTAACAATACCACCGGGGTTTGCCAGGCTTTCAATAAAGACAGCCCTGGTCTTGTCTGTGATTGCGCTTTCAAAAGATGAGATATCATCCGTATCTGCCCATACTACAGTCCATCCAAAGTTTTTGAATGAGTGATTAAATTGATTAATCGAACCGCCATAAAGTTTATTGGATGCTATGAATTCATCACCAGGCTGTAGCAACGTATGGAAGACACCCAGTTGTGCTGCATGACCGGAAGCAACTGCCAAACCAGCAGTACCACCTTCTAGAGCTGCAACGCGCGCTTCCAGAACTGCAGTAGTTGGGTTGGTGATACGTGTATAAATATTACCGAATGCTTGAAGCCCAAAGAGTGAAGCTGCCTGGTCAACATCATCAAATACAAAAGATGCCGTTTGGTAAATAGGTGTAATTCGTGCACCTGTAGCAGGATCAGGCTGGCTACCTCCATGGACTGCGAGTGTTGAAAATCCAGGGTTATTTGGGGCTTCTGACATAATGATCTCCGATAAAAGAACCCATTATGACTGCTAAATATGAAAATATAAAGCACACCTATTTTACACCAAGTGGTTTTCTTGGAAAATTAGTGTTTGAGATTAAGTTTCCTTGGTAACCAGTTCAGCAATTTTAATGCGCTGAATTTTCCCTGATGGGCCTTTTGGCAATTCTGCAAGGAAGTGAATTTTATCTGGTGTTTTAAACTTGCCCAACTGTTTGATACATATTTCCAGCAGATCAGCTTCGGTAAGTTTCGAACCCTCACCAAGCATAACACCTGCTTCAATTTTCTGACCATAGTCTGGACAATCCAATGCAAAGGCTGCTGCCTCCACGACATCCGGGTGACTATATAAGGCTTCGTCAACTTCACGTGGCGCAATGTTTTCGCCTCCCTTGATGATAAGCTCTTTCAATCGGCCTGTAATATAAACATAGCCTTCTTCATCCTGTTTGCCCAAGTCACCAGTTCGTAACCAACCATTCTTGGTAATGGCATCGCGTGTTGCCTCCTCGTTTTTTAAATAACAACGCATGACATTGGAGCCCCGTACTAAAACTTCGCCTTCAATACCCCGAATAACTTCTCGCTGGGCTTGATCTGCAATGATGACCTCATTACCAAACCCGATACCGGGCGAGCCAATTTTACGTTTTCCGGGCGGCAGTGGGTTGGATAGAATTTGCGCAGCAGTCTCCGTCAGTCCCATGGTTTCAATAACCGGAATTTCAAAACGTTTTTCAAAAGCTGCATGCATATCAGGTGAGAGTGGTGCAGAGGCTGAACGACCAAAGCGAAGTTGGTGACATCCTCTTGCATCACCACCATCATTTTCTGCATTCTGTAAAAGATAAGAAATTTGCGTTGGCACAACTGAGAACCATGAACATTGATAGGTACGAATGGTGTTCCAAAAGGTTGAGACCGAAAATTTGGGCGGTACAACAATACTACTACCAGAAACAAGTGAACCCATCAGCGAAACGCAAACCGCATTAATATGATAAAGAGGCAAGACACAAAGTCCACAATCAGTTTCGCTAAGTTGATGTGCATCTGCTGTATTCTGACCGCCTGCCAACAAATTGGCATGCGTTAGCACAACACCCTTGGGACGTCCTGTCGTGCCTGATGTATACATCAGCAAACCATCAACATCAGTGCCGCATTCATCCAGACTTTGGACGTCGGTGAGTTGCGTATCAATATCTTTAAGTTGAAGAGTTTTAGCAGGCTTTGAACATGATTTTACAAGAGGTGCAATTTGGGTGTGAGTATTTTCATCTGCAATTATCAGGCGTGTTTCAGAATGTTCAAGCACATAGGTAATTACAGATTGGCCAGCAACAAGATTAATTGCCACAGCCAGATAGCCACCATATAATATGCCTAAAATCGTAAGTGCAGACTCAATACTATTTGAAAAGGCAAAAGCAACACTCTCACCTTTTTTAATGTCTTGTCGAGCAATATTGGCTGCTATTATCTGGATACGTGCAAGTGCTTGCTTAGCATTGACATGTTTACCAGAAACAGGGTCAATTAAAAAAGTACTAGTAGGATTATTCGCAGCGCGTTCATTTATGATGTTGTAAATAGAAGGTTGCCTGGATGTGCCAGAAGTTTCTGCCCGAAGACTCATTTACCAGCTTTCTCCCAGTATTCACCGAAGATGTCATCAAGCTTTGGTTCATTACTTGGAATGGTACGAACAATTTTGGTGATATTCATCAGGTGCTTGTGATTGAAATTATCGTCGATGGAATTGCCGCCCCAGGTGCCGCACCCCATGGAGAGTGAAAACGGCATGCCATTATCAAAAGAGCCACCAGTGGCAAAACAATGCGCCTGATTAACAATCACACGGCAAGTGGGAATGGTTTCACCCAGTGAACGTGCTCGATTATCATCTTTTGTATGAATGCCAACAGAATGGCCTGCACCTTGATGGGCAAGTACTTGTGAGGCAATACGCTTTGCATCATCAAAACCTTTTGCGCGGTAAAGCGTTGTTACCAGTGAGAGTTTTTCTCCTGATTCAGGATATTCAGCGCCAATACCTTGACCTTCAATCAGCAAAAACCTGGCGCTGTCAGCATCATCGACCTTAACATCAGCAACATCAATTACCTGATCAATATCACGCGCAATAATATGCCGGTTCAATCCGCCATCCTGAAATAGTGAAGCCTTTATTTTGGCAGAATTTGCATCATCCAGCATCCGCCCGCCAGCCTTGTGTAATTCAGCCATGAAAGTGTCGTGAATTTCATCAACGACAATCAACACGTTTTCTGAGGAGCATGAAGTTGCGTTGTCAAAGGTTTTTGATGCAGTAATCTTTTGCGCTGCATCCGCGAGATCCGCCGTTTCATCAACGATGACCGTGACGTTGCCAGCGCCTACACCAATCGCCGGAGTGCCTGATGAGTAAGCGCGGTGCACGTTATTTTGGCTGCCTGTTACAACCAAAATATCAACCGCTTCCATTAGGCGTTGTGCCTTGATTTTGGAAACTGGTGCCGGGATCATTTGAACAAGATCATGGTTCAAGCCTATCTTGTCGAATTCTGCATGAATATAGCCAAGCAGTTTTTCGCACACTGCGACCCCTTTGGGTGAGGGCGAGAGAATAATTGCATTGCCGCATTTAAGCGCGTTCACCACATTATTTGTGGGTGTGGCAACCGGATTTGTTGAAGGTACAACGGCACCAACAACTCCAACAGGACGGGCAATCTCAGTAATGCCTGTTGCAGGATCATCACTGATAATTCCATATGTTTTTGAATGTTTGATATCGCGCAGAACACCTAATGTCTTGCGGTGATTTTTTGTAATCTTGTCTTTTACATTGCCAAGGCCTGTTAGCTCAACTGCCATGGTAGCCAGTTCTTCATTGCGTGCCGGATCCATCAATGCCCATGCTGCTGCAAGAGCTGCATTGTCATAAATTTCCTGACTGCCATTTGCCTCAAACTCTCTTTGTGCAACATGTGCGCGCTCAACCAGTGCATTCACCAGTTGAACTTCGTCAGTTTCAGAAAGTGTAGCAACAGACATGGTATTTCTTTCTTGGTAATTTGACCGGGCAGGAAAAGGCCTGCCCGGTCTTTGCCCCGAAGGTTATTTGTTTAAAGACCTGCCAAGAGCTCTTTGAGTGTTTCCTGGCGTTTTGCCCACATGGCTTGCACTTCTGTACGGCTCATGATTTTCATTGGTGAACCACCAGCTTTCATGCGCTTTGCAACACGTGCATGTGCAAACATTTCAGGCACTTTTGCAGCTAGCTTGTCGATAACAGCTTGTGGCGTACCTTTCTTGACCATTAGGCCACGGAAGTTCACTGAGGCATTGTCAACATCATAACCAGCCTCTTTAAGCGTGGGTACATCTGGCAAGAACTCCGTATTGCGCTCGATATCTGCTACACCAAGAATTTTTACATTACCTGCCTGTTGCGCACGAAATGCATCAGATAAATTGTTGATACCACCAAGCACATCACCAGCAATTACTGCTTTCATGGCTGCCGCACCGCCACCCTTGGTTGGGATATAGGCAAATTTTGCACCTGTTGCCTTTTCAATTTGAAGTGCTGCGATATGGTGCCCCACGAAAAGACCGGCGCCAGAAAGTGTTACCTTGCCAGGGTTTTCTTTTGCGTAATCTACCATTTCATTGATTGTATTAAACTGGCTGTCCTTGCCGACAACGACAACGGCAGGGTCCGCGCCCCAGTTTGCAATAGGTTCAAAGCTGTCTGCTGAGTAGCTGACGCCACCCTTGATAGACTGGGCGATGAAATGTGGAATATTATATGCAGACATTGTGTAGCCATCTGCTTCAGCCTCTGTTGCAAACCAGTTCCAGCCAACACGACCACCAGCGCCTGGCTTGTTAACGATGTAAATTGGTTGACCCAATACGTCTTCGTTTCCTGCAACCATGGTTACGATGCGAGCCTGAAAGTCAGTTGCGCCACCGGCACCATAAGATACTGCTACGCCTATTGGACGATCTGGATAGTCAGCAGCAAACGTTGCTCCTGCTGATAGGGCAGCAGCTGTTACACCGACTGCCAATGTTTTTATAAATCTATTCATATTTATCTCCTCCCAGAGTTTTCAAAAGTTCTGTAAATTAGAACAAAATACCACTTGGCGTTTGCACTTTTAGTAATAACGCAAAGAGGCAATACATTACTGTCATAAAACAGACAGTCACAATAAGACGCTTCACCCACGCTTTGCCATTATTTAGCGGTGCAGGATCATAAAGTGTAAATATCAGCATAAAGGCGATGGTCGAGCTCAGATAAAATCCAATCACCTTTGCGGCAAAAAATACAAAGATTAGCATGACAGCAAGACCAGGAATGATATTCTTGAACTCCTTCATGTCAAGCCCGGCACCAACTTTGGCAACACCAGTAATGGCGCGAACAAAATTCCAGGCAGCCAGACTAACAAAGAAGATTGCAATGAGGCGAGGAAATAAAAACGCATCTGCCGGTTCTTGTGTGAAGCTTATATAGGCAACGATTGCTGCAATCAGAAAAACAACGCTTGATGAAATCGTATGTTGTAAACGTGAAGCGGTCATGAAGTCGCTCTTTCTGCCTTTGCCATTTTGCCATGCATCATGTTTGACCAAAAACTATAACCAATTGATGCAACAACAAGCACAATCAGGAATAGATTAAGCGTGCCCGTCATGAAATAGATAATCGGGCCATCTTGCGCATTTGCAATCAGGGAGCCTGTTGTAAAATTCGACTCTGCAATTGGCCCAAGAATAAGTCCGAGCACGAGAGGTGCGGCAGAAAAACCAAATTTTTCCAAAAAGAACATGCCAACTCCAAGCGATAGCATTACATAAACATCGCCCATGGATTGTTGAACTGAATAAGCGCCAAAGAGTGCCAGCACCATTACTGCCGCCGCCATAATTGGCACAGGTGCGCGCGCAATATGCGCTGCCCAGCTTGCAGTATAAATGCCGAAGATAACCATCAAAATCTGACCAATCAGCATGGAGTTGATAAACGTCCACGCAACTTGTGGGTGATTGTCAAAAAGATCAGAACCCGGGAAAATGCCATGAATGATAAGACCGCCCAGTAAAACGGCAGCCGTGGGACTTCCTGGAATTGAAAGCGTTAATAGCGGCACAAGTGAAGGGCCAACCATTGCATTGTTTGCAGATTCAGCAGCAATCAAGCCTTCCGGGTGACCCGTACCAAATTTTTCTTTGTCCGGAGAAAACTTCTTTGCTTGGTCATAAGCAACAAGACCCGCAATCTGCCCTCCTACACCTGGAATAAGTCCGATTATACTACCAAAAATTGTGCCAATTGAAAGCGAGCGTCCACTACGCATAATTTCCCTTAGTGATTCCATGAAGGCTTGTTTGGGAACTTCAATGGCTTCAATCACTGAGCTATTTCGACCTTTTGAAAACATATCCAACACTTGAGGAATGGCAAATAATCCGATCAGCGCTGCAATAATATTAATTCCGCCTGCAAGCGAATCCGTGAAAATAAAACGTTGCGCACCAAGATTGTCATCAAACCCGATCATTGAAAGCCAAAGGCCAATACAACCTGAGAGCAGGCCTTTTACAAAAGATCTGGAGTCAAGTGAGCCAATAACAGTCACTCCCAAAATTGCCATCCAGAACAGATGTGATGGTCCAAAGGCAAGAGCCCATTGTGCAAGCACAGGTGTCAGAAAAATTAGAAGCAATACCCCGATTACTCCACCTATCCCCGATGAAAGGAAAGATAGGTGGAGCGCCCGAGCCCCCTCACCATTTTTTGCCATCGCATTGCCATCCAGGGCCGTTGCGATATTGGCTGGTGCCCCGGGGATTTTCAGAAGAATGGCACTTACCGCACCCCCAGCCACAGTGGACGTATATGCAGCCCCCAGCAAAATGAGTCCTTGTGTCGGCGATAGGTGAAATGTAAATGGAATTAAAAGTGCTACAGCCATGGTTGGCGATAGACCTGGTGTTGCACCTAAAATTAACCCGCCGATTGTTCCCCCGAGCAACAGCAAGAAAGCAGTAGGTTCAAACACCCCACCAAAGTAACTCAAAAATTCCATATTAAGTCAATTCCTCCATGTTCAAGGCTAATTCGTGAAAATAAAAATGCAAACGTTTTCATTTTCGCTTTTAACGGCTATAAGAAACGAGTTTCAAAATTAAGGATGATCACGAAAATGCGGGTTAGATCGCGTAAAGGCGCGCCAGGTATTATAGAAGTTGCAAAGCTTGCAAATGTCTCACCAGCAACAGTCTCCAGATTTTATAATTCACCTGAACTTGTTAAAGGCCCAACTCGCAATCGTATAGAAAAAGCGGCGGCTAACTTGGGTTATATCCGGGACCGTATGGCAGGTACACTTCATCATGGATTTTCAGGCACTTTCGGATTGATTGTCCCAACCATAGATAATGCTATTTTTGCTGAGCTAATTGAAGCATTTTCAGCCAGGTTGCAGGAAAAAGACCGAACCATGTTAATTGCTGCCCATGGCTATGATCTTGCGATGGAAACAGCAATTGTGCGCTCTCTGCTTGAACGAAGAATCGACGGGATTGCATTGATAGGTTTTGATCATGAGGCGGTACCTTTTAATATGCTGGCTCAACGCGATGTACCTGTCATTTCCGTTTGGAATTATCATCAGGACTCCAAAATTCCCTGCGTAGGGGCTGATAATTTTGAAGCAGGGCGTTTGATCACCCAACACATTATTGATCTTGGCCATAAGGATATCGCATTTGTCTTTCCGGAAACACAATCCAATGATCGTGCAAGGGACCGCCTAAAAGGTGCGTTGGCAGTAATTGAAAAAAATAATCTGAAAATAAGCGATAACCGGTTGCTCTCATGCTCTTATGATGTGGGGGCTGCAAAACGGTTGGCAAAATCCGTCCTGTCAGAAAATGCACCAACAGCTTTTGTTTGTTGTAACGATATTATCGCACATGGTGTTCTCTTTGCCTGTCAGAATTTGGGAATTAAAGTGCCACAAGATGTTTCAATTGTCGGAATTGGAGATTTCGGTGGTTCTGAATATCTGGAGCCCGCACTAACAACAGTCAGAATGCCAGCCAATCGCATTGGCACTAAGGCAGCAGATACACTTTTGCAAATGAGCGAAACAGGGATGATGCCCAAACAATTTGTTGAATCGATTGATCTTGAATTTATAGAAAGAGCTTCAACACAAAAACCAGGGTAATAAATTTACAAAGATCGCGCGACGTTTTGCAAGTATTTACGGAACCAGTTATGGGCAGGGTGGTTTGCAAGTTTCTTATGCCAGATTAATTTAACAGAGCTAAAGTTCTCATTACCAAGAAAAGGCGCAGGTCTTGTTACCAGGTTATAAAGGGGAGCAAAGGTATCAGCTATGCGCTTTGGTGCGGTCAGTATCAAATCTGAATTTGCCAGGATTCCTGGTGCAGATGAAAAATGATTGACGGTCATCGCGATCGTTCTTTTTAGCCCGATTTTGATGAGATCATCATCGACAAAGCCGTGTGTCTCGCCGCGAGGTGAAATTACCATATGTCTTGCATCCACAAAACGCTTATCTGTCATTTTGCCTTTTGATAATGGATGATTGTTTCGCATCAGCAAAACATATGTGTCTTCAATACAAGGTTCGCTTCCATAGCGTTCAGGTATTTCTGAAATGGCGCTAATGCCAAAGTCAATTCTTTGCTCATCCAGCATTTCAAATGTTCGGCCTGCAGACGATATAAGCCTGATATTGATATTGGGTGCTTGCCGTTGCATGGCGGCAGCCAGTTTTGGAATAAGAATTGAAACACAATAATCATTTGTTCCAATCGCAAATGTTTTGGTTGATTTGGCAGGGTCAAATTCAACAGGGTCAAGTGCCGTCTCAATATCATCGAGTGCACTTCTAATTGGGGTAGATAATTCCAAGGCTCTTGGTGTCGGTAACATGCCTTCAGAGCTTCGTACAAACAGCTCATCATTCAAATGATAGCGCAAACGATTTAGTGCGTTGCTCATGGCGGGCTGGGACATGCCTATTTTATCACCGGCACGTGTTACGTGTCTTTCCTGCATGATTGCGTCAAAGACGAGAAGCAGATTTAAATCAAGAGAAGTTAAATTCATAAGAATGATAATAATCATAATAATAATCAATTTCAATTATTATCTAAACCTGGTTATGGTAAGTTCAGAACAAAGGCAAATAATTGCCAAAAAAGATGGAGTAAGATTATGGATGTAAACGCAGATTTTTCACAACGTGTTGTTTTACACGGGCCAGAAATTGAATGGATTGAAACCCGCATGAAGGGTGTAAAAAGAAGAATGCTGGACCGTATGGGTGCAGAAAGCGGACATGCAACCTCAATTGTAAGTTATGATCCCAATAGTAAATTTTCTGCCCATGTTCATAGCGGTGGAGAAGAGTTCATTGTGCTTGATGGTGTGTTTCAGGATGAGCATGGAGATTTTCCCGTTGGCTCATATATTCGTAACCCACCGGAATCAAGTCATACTCCTGGCTCAGACGAAGGTTGTGTTATCTTTGTAAAGCTTTGGCAATTTGATCCGGAAGACCGTAATGAGGTTAAAGTTTCCTTTGATAATATTGAAGCGATTAAACCAAAAGGGCGCAAGGGTGTTTCAATCAAGCCTCTTTTTGAAGATGAGCGTGAAAATGTACGTCTTGAAGAGTGGGAAGCAGGTAGTGAAATTGAGCTTCATGATGATGGTGGTATTGAGGTTTTGGTGCTTGAAGGTGATTTCACAGAAGGCGATGACCATCTTCAAAAACAGTCCTGGTTGCGTATCCCTGTAGGTGGCAGCTTGAAAGCAACTGTCGGGGACAAGGGTGCAAAAGTTTGGGTTAAAACAGGTCACTTACGATTTGTACAAAAAGAGATTGCTGCCTAAACCAGCTATCACAATATAAAACAAGGCGCAGCAGAACCTGTTTCTGTTGCGCTTTTTATTAACCAGACAATACTTGTGCGGCAACACGGTTAGCTGAATCAAATGCCCCTTCAATCAAACCCGGGCTTTGCTCGGCTGTTTCTGCACCTGCAAACCAAATCCGGTTATCTGCGTAACCCATTCGCAGGTTTTTAGGGCCAACGCTTGGGTGGTTCATGGGACCTGATAAATCATTGGGCGATGTCACAAGTGTATCTTGCGACCAGTCTTCTATTGTAATGGAAAGTGGATCAGGGCTGTCCTTGCCAAAGCAACGCTTGAGTTGTTGCAGAACTTCAAGCTTGAGTGCTTCTGTTCCCATTTCGGTTCGCATTTCATGGGGCCATCCAATAAACCCCCAAAGTGCTGCAATAGACCCATCTGCACTACAATGATCATGACCTTCAACAATAGGTCCAGCACGACTTGCTATACGTCCTGATAAACCCTGGTCTCGCCAAAAAGCTTTTTCATAGACCACAGATACTTTTGCATGGGGCGCCATCCATGTGGGCATCATATCAAGTCCATTGCTCAATTCTCTTGGTAGTTCGAATTTCCAATTAATGGTCTTAAGGGCAATGCGCGGTGGTGTGGCAATAATAATTTTTTGTGCCTGAATAATTTCATCATCCGGATTGCCTGTATGAATATTAATAGCCTTATCAGATGCGTCTATCGTATTGACACTCGTATTTGTAAGAAGTGTACCTTCTGGAAGGCGGGCAACCATTGCGTCCACTAACGCTTGAGACCCGCCAACGACCCGCATACTACCTTGTTGTCCTGGGAGAAAGCGTGCCTCAGGTTCGGTATCCGGACCATAATCAAGTATCGTATTGCCAGCATCAAATTGTGGAAACACCTGAAGACCAAGTTTTGAAATCCAGTCTGCGATAACAGGCTGAAATGCAGGCCAAACCCAGGTAGGTCCAAGATCTGCAAGGTAGGTCTTGCCTGTTTTATCAAAAACAGACCGAATACGCCCGCCAGCAGAATTCCTTGCTTCCAGAATAAGTACTTTTTTACCAGCTTCAGTTAGTAAAATGGCAGACGCCAAACCGGATAATCCAGCTCCAACGATAACAATATCAACATTCTTGTAAGTCAAAAACAAAACCCCAAAATTTAAAAATGGCATCTATCATAATAATGAGCCATCTATGAATAGGTAAATTACTAATTATATCAAATTCATGCTGGTATCTTTGTATTTCAAAGCATCCATAATTGAATACACTTCAAGTCCTGTTGCATTTTTTATTGCTTTTGCGTGTGGTGGCATGTTGGTACATTCAAGCAGGATCGTGGTGACGTTCGGGTTTTCTTTCAGTAATTGAATGGCTGCATTTACATTGTCTTCTTCACACAATTGAATATCAAACATTTTTCTGTTTTCCAGGATCGCTGCTGTAAATTCTTTTCCATGTTCAGTCGTGCCAATAGGAGTATCCAAAGGTATGCTGGCTTTTGCCAAAATATCCGGGGTGAGCGATGTACCGGATATCGTCATGATGCCGATTTTGCCTTGTCCATATCTTTGTTCCAATTGAGTGAACATTAGTAATGAGGATGTGATGACAGGCACTGTAAGAGCATTTTGCAATTCTTTTTGAAAGTAAATTAGAAATCCGCAACTGGTCATAATCAGTTC
>CALFBM010000111.1 GCA_937951645.1 uncultured Rhizobiaceae group bacterium | reverse complement strand
CGAATATGCGGGGCTGAAAGCCAAACTCACAGACCGTTCCATTGCTGGACAGGAAGTAATTAGATCGCGCGTCAGCGCTTTGAGTGCTAAACTTGGTCAGGCCAAATCGATGAATTTATCTGACTCAGACGCGCTTGATTTAGACGTAACCCATGCCATTTTCCAAACCGCAGAAGAGGGGTTCAAATTCCCTTACGGTGATATGGCGCTGCTCAATTACAATTGGTCTTGGCGACCAAGCCCCTATGTGGTGGCGCAAAACACGGGCGCGTTTATTGAAATTCCAAGCTTTCTTGACGCGAGCCATAGCTTAGACAATGGCGATGACGCGCGAGACTATCTCACACGAATGAGCGCCTATGCGGGCCAACTCGACGGCGAAACAGAGCGGGTGAAAATTGACGGCGAGGCGGGGGTCATCCTGCCTGATTTTCTTCTGGCCAAAACAGTGGGCCAGCTCAAAGCGGCGCGCGCGCAAGACGTCTCTGATTGGGGGATTGTCAAAACGCTTGCCAGCAAATTTGAAGGCGAGAGCGCGAAAGCGGTTGAGATTGCGACGACGGAAATTGGCCCTGCGATTGATCGCCAAATTGCCGCCCTCGAAGCGCTCGCACCTCGCGCAACATCGAACGCTGGTGTATGGGCGCAACCCGACGGCGAGGCCTATTATGATTGGGCTATCAAAGCGGGCACGACAACGGCGATGAGCGCGGATGAGGTGCACGAGATGGGCCTCTCTGAGCTGTCTGATCTTCACGCGCGCATGGATCCGATTTTAAAAAGTGTCGGCTATGACACGGGCTCAGTCGGCGCGCGTATGCAGGCGCTTGCCAAAGATAAGCGCTATCATTTTGCAGACGGCGATAAAGGCCGTGCAGAAATTATGAGCTTTATTGAGGCCACAGTGGCCGACATTCGCATGCGCATGCCAGACGCCTTTGAAACGCTCGTGCCCGGCTTTTTAGAAGTGACGCGAATCTCGCCTGATGTCGAAGCGGGCGCACCTGGTGCTTATGGCGGAGCGGGGTCGATTGACGGGACTAAGCCGGGGCATTTTTGGATTAATCTGCGAGACCCCGCCATGCATAATAAATTTACCCTGCCGGACCTCACCTATCACGAAGCCATTCCGGGTCACGTCTGGCAAGGCGAATATACCTTTAAGCAGCCGCTTATTCGCTCGCTGCTCGCATTTAATGCTTACTCTGAGGGCTGGGCGCTTTACGCCCAACAAATCGCGGATGAGATGGGCGTGTATGATGATTTTGCCGTCGGGCGGCTCGGTTATCTCCAGTCTTTGGCATTTAGGGCTTGCCGCCTAGTGGTCGATACGGGACTGCATTCTGAGCGCTGGAGTCGCGAGAAAGCCAATGAATGGTTCGTGACAGCCAATGGCTCAAATGTTGAGGAAGTCGCAGGCGAAGTCGACCGTTACTGCGCCTGGCCTGGCCAAGCGCTCGGCTATAAAATTGGCCATAGCGAAATCAATTCACTGCGGAACAAAGCTCAAAAAGAACTCGGCGAGCGATATGATTATAAACGCTTTAACGACGCGCTCGTGCTCGGCGGCGCCGTGCCGATGACAGTCTTGGGTCGTGTGATTGACGGCTATATTGCTAGAGAGAAGAAATAAGCTGAGAGATTTCAGAAATATCCTATCAAATAAATACTTTTGGAGAACTTATTTTCTGAAAAGGACTATTTTGATTTTTATCCCAGTAGCGCTGGTGATACATATTTTCGCGGGCGCTTGGGGGTGGGTGTTATTCTGGATTATGTTGACTGGTAAATTAGCAATGGATCATGCAAAATATTCTCAATGTAAAAAGAGACATGAAAATCTACTTAATACACATGGGAATAACTATCTTTCAGTTCTAGAAAAAGAGCTGGAGGAAAAAGGCTTAGATGCGCTGATAGATAATTCTTGGCTAGGTCTCGAACCAAAATAAAAATTAATACTCCGCACCCACAGCATGCAACAGCGCGCCGTGTTTGCGTAGCCATTTTTTGGCAGGCTTGACATCATCTGAAATTCGGTCGCAGACATCCCAAAAGGCTTGGCTGTGATTGGCCTCAATCATATGGGCGCATTCATGGGCGCAGACATATTCAGCCTTGAACAATATCTCCAGTTTTAGCTCTTTCAAAAATTAAAATAGCAATACTTTCTCCTCTCTGCACTAAACTATTATGAGAAACTTTTATAAACGTTTGGAGGCCAGAAACGGCGATTTGCTTAAAATGGCCATATCTCGGGAAATACTTGCCCTACAGGCCCCAAAAGGGTGTCAAAGTGTTCTATATACCCCCTGTATCACGTAGAGCAAAGACACGCCGGCCTTAGAGCCTTTTCCTATTCCTCGTCGCGCATGCGGGCGGAACGGCTGACCAGGCTTTTGTTATGCTGGTTCCCTTCCTGACGCTTGTGACCGGTATTTTGTATCTGGTCTTTCCCAGGCAGATTCTGAGTTTTTATGGTGTTGAAGCTGTTGAAGGCAAGGTCCATGCAATTGGCGAAGGGCGTTCTTCATATGCGGGGATTTTAATTGCGTTTGGCGCAGGGTGTTTGTTTTTACAGGAGCCATTGGCACTTCAGCCAGGGCTTAACTTGATGCTTGCCCTTGCCTGGCTTGCAGCAGGATTGGGAATCATGCTTCAGGCTACCATTGATGGCGGGCTTAATGCGCGTGTCATAAGTCGAATGGTAGTTTCATTTATTTTGGCTGCTATTGCGTTGCGAACCGCTGATTTTTTGGAAATTGATCCGCAACTGCCAAGGTTTTTTTCAGATTGGGTGTTTTTTGCAGTTGCGGGACTAACTGTTATTTTGGGGCTGATTTCGCTTGTTTTACCCAAGTTGGCTTTCCGGATATTGAAATTAAAACCAAAGGTCGCGTTCTCCTATGCGAAAGGTGAGCCGCGAGGCATATTGGCAGGCTTTAACCTGTCATTAGGGATGTGTTATATACTTCTCCCTCAAGGGCAGCTTTTCATTGGCTTGATTTTAGGCGGTGCATGGTTGCTGACTGGCATAGGTCGGTTTGTATCAATTATTGTGGATCGAGGTGCCACTTTATACAATTTTGCAGGCGTGGTTTTTGAAATTGGCATTGGCAGCTTGCTGCTAGCACTGATATTAGGGCTTGTTTAAGCGTATTTTCTAATCCATTCGTATACAATTCGTCATGTGCGACATATGATTCCAAACTATTTCACAAACTCTTGTTGCGACTCAAAAAAGGCTATGCTAGGGGAAGCTCGGATTTGCTGTAAAATTGATTATGGCAAAACTTTCTAAAATTCGAATTATTAAGTGTTTGGTGGGCTGAACCATATTTTTCAATGGTTTGGAATATCTGGCACACGACAGAAAAAGATATATCAGTGGCAAGTTCTGAAATGATGATTTCCGGTGTGACATCTCGATACGCGTCAGCGTTATTCGATTTGGCAAAGGCTGAGAAAAAAATCCCCGCTGTGGAAAAAGACCTTGGTCGCTTTGATGCGCTTCTACAAGGAAGTGACTCATTAAAGCGTCTTGTGGTTTCTCCTGTTTTCTCAGCAGATGATCAGTCAAGCGCAATTGATGCGATTTTGACCAAAGCAAAAATTACAGGTCTGGTTGGTAACTTCATCCGTGTTGTTGCCCGAAACAGACGTTTGTTCGCCATGCAGGATATGCTAACAGCATTCCGCGAGCTTGCAGCAAAACATCGCGGTGAAGTAACCGCTGATGTTACTGTTGCGCACAAGCTAACAGCTGGACAAACAAAAGAATTGAAAGCTGCGCTGAAAAGTGTGGTTGGCAAAGAGGTTACGTTAAATGTAACTGTGGATTCGTCGATACTCGGCGGAATGATCGTGAAAGTTGGTTCTAGGCAGATTGATACATCTATCAAGACCCGTCTTTCGTCACTAAAGCTTGCGCTCAAAGAGGTCGGCTAATATGGATATTCGTGCAGCGGAAGTTTCCGCAATTCTAAAAGATCAAATTAAAAACTTCGGTAAAGAAGCTGAAGTTTCAGAAGTAGGCCAAGTGCTTTCCGTCGGTGACGGTATTGCTCGCGTTTACGGTCTGGACAACGTGCAGGCTGGTGAGCTTGTCGAGTTTCCGGGCGGTATTGCCGGCATGGCTCTAAACCTCGAGGCTGACAACGTAGGTGTTGTGCTTTTTGGTGATGACCGTGGTATTAAAGAAGGTGACACCGTAAAACGTACGGGTTCAATTGTTGACGTACCGGTTGGTAAGGAAATGCTTGGCCGTGTTGTTGATGCGTTGGGTAACCCGATCGATGGCAAAGGCCCTATCAAGGCGAAGCAACGTGCTCGTGTTGATGTTAAGGCGCCCGGTATTATTCCTCGTAAATCTGTGCATGAGCCAATGTCTACAGGTCTAAAAGCGATTGATGCGCTTATTCCGGTAGGTCGTGGTCAACGCGAACTTGTTATTGGTGACCGCCAAACAGGTAAAACAGCTATTATTCTGGATACATTCCTAAACCAGAAGCCTGCACATGATGCAGGCAAGGAAGATGACAAGCTTTACTGTGTTTACGTGGCCGTTGGCCAAAAACGTTCAACAGTTGCCCAGTTTGTAAAAATCCTCGAAGAGCGTGGCGCGATGGAATATTCCATTGTTGTTGCTGCTACTGCTTCTGATCCGGCTCCAATGCAGTTCCTTGCACCGTTTGCGGCGACTGCGATGGGCGAATATTTCCGCGATAACGGCATGCATGCCTTGATTGGTTATGATGATCTTTCAAAACAGGCTGTGTCTTATCGTCAAATGTCACTTCTTCTTCGTCGCCCTCCGGGTCGTGAAGCTTATCCTGGTGATGTTTTCTACCTTCACTCCCGTCTTCTTGAGCGTTCAGCCAAATTGAACGAAGACAATGGTTCCGGTTCACTGACAGCTTTGCCTGTCATTGAAACACAAGGTAATGATGTGTCAGCATTTATTCCGACCAATGTGATCTCGATTACAGATGGTCAGATTTTCCTTGAAACAGACTTGTTCTTCCAGGGTATTCGTCCTGCGGTGAACGTGGGTCTGTCAGTGTCTCGCGTGGGTTCTGCTGCTCAGGTTAAAGCCATGAAGCAGGTTGCAGGTTCTATTAAAGGTGAACTTGCCCAGTATCGTGAAATGGCTGCGTTTGCGCAGTTTGGTTCAGATCTTGATGCTTCAACGCAGCGCCTGCTTAACCGTGGTGCGCGTTTGACAGAGCTTCTAAAGCAGCCTCAATTCTCTCCGCTTAAAACGGAAGAGCAAGTTGCTGTGATTTATGCTGGTGTTAATGGTTATCTTGATGATCTGGATGTGCGCCAGGTTGGTCCTTTTGAACAAGGTCTCCTTGCCAATCTTCGTGCAGATCATAAAGATCTGCTTGATACCATTGGTGAGAAAAAAGCGCTTGATGACGATCTTACAGCACAGTTGAAAGCGGCTATTGAAGCCTACGCAAAGACTTTTGCTTAAAGATCACAGAACTTGAAACGGAAAGCTTGACGGAAAGCAAATATGGCTAGTCTCAAGGAACTCAGAAATCGCATCGCATCGGTGAAAGCGACTCAGAAAATCACCAAGGCGATGCAAATGGTGGCTGCAGCCAAATTGCGTAAAGCGCAAGTGGCTGCGGAAGCTGCTCGACCATATTCAGAGCGTATGGCCAAGGTTATGGCTAATATTGCTGCGGGTATGGAAGGTAGTGAAAATGCACCAAGGCTTATGGCCGGTACAGGTAGCGATCAAGTACATTTGCTCGTTGTAGCAACTGCTGAACGTGGTCTTTGTGGCGGTTTTAACTCATCAATCGCAAGGCTTGCACGCGACAAGGCACGCAGCCTCATGACTGATGGAAAACAGGTTAAAATCCTTTGCGTTGGCAAAAAAGGCTATGATGCCTTGAAGATGGAATTCAGCGACATTCTACTGGATGTTGTTACGTTCCGCGAAATCAAGAACGTTGGTTTCGAACAGGCTTCTCAAGTCGCAACACAAGTATTGTCAATGTTTGATAGTGGCGAGTATGACGTGGCTACACTGTTTTACTCAGAGTTTGAGTCTGTTATCAGTCAAATTCCGACGGCTCAGCAGCTTATCCCTGCAACTGTACCGGTTGTAGAAGATACAGAAGCTGATGATGTGAATTATGAATATGAGCCTGGCGAAGAAGAAATTCTGGAAGATTTGTTGCCGCGCAATATTTCAGTTCAGGTTTTCCGTGCAATTTTAGAGAATGCAGCATCTGAACAGGGTGCGCGTATGTCTGCGATGGATAACGCAACACGAAATGCCGGTGAGATGATCGACAAATTGACGTTGAGCTTTAACCGTCAGCGTCAGGCGCAAATTACAAAAGAACTTATTGAAATTATTTCGGGCGCAGAAGCGCTTTAAAAGCTGGAGAGTAAACGATGGCAAAAGCAGCAGCTACAGCAGCAAAAAAAGCACCGGCTAAAAAAGCCACAAAATCAGGTGCCAAAGCAGCAGCGAAGGCAGCCCCTGCAAAACGGGCACCTGCTAAAAAAGCAGCAGTATCAAAAGGTGCTGTTGGCAAAATCGCACAGGTTATTGGTGCGGTTGTTGATGTTCAATTTGAAGGTGGCTTGCCTCCGATTTTGAATGCGCTTGAAACAGATAACAATGGTAACCGTTTGGTTCTCGAAGTTGCGCAGCACCTTGGCGAGAACACAGTACGTACAATTGCGATGGACTCATCTGAAGGTCTTGTGCGTGGTCAACCGGTGTCTGATACAGGCGAGCCAATCATGGTTCCTGTTGGTGAGGAAATGCTGGGTCGTATCATTAACGTGATTGGCGAGCCAGTGGATGAAGTTGGTCCGATAAAAGCCAAATCCAAACGCGCAATTCACGCTCCTGCACCAGATTATATTGACCAGTCTACAGAAGCAGAAATTCTTGTAACAGGTATCAAGGTTGTTGATCTCCTTGCACCTTACGCGAAGGGTGGTAAAATCGGCCTCTTCGGTGGTGCTGGTGTTGGTAAAACAGTTCTTATTATGGAATTGATCAACAACATTGCGAAAGCGCACGGTGGTTACTCAGTATTTGCTGGTGTTGGTGAGCGTACACGTGAAGGTAATGATCTTTATTACGAGATGATTGAGTCAGGCGTGAACGTTAATCCTGCTGAAAATGGTGGCAAGACCGACGGGTCAAAAGCAGCGCTCGTATATGGTCAGATGAACGAGCCTCCAGGTGCGCGTGCACGTGTTGCTCTTTCTGGTCTGACAATTGCGGAAGACTTCCGCGACAAAGGTCAGGACGTATTGTTCTTCGTGGATAATATCTTCCGCTTTACACAGGCTGGTTCAGAAGTGTCAGCGCTTCTGGGTCGTATTCCTTCTGCTGTGGGTTATCAGCCTACACTTGCTACTGACATGGGTCAGATGCAGGAACGTATTACGACAACAACCAAAGGTTCAATCACATCCGTGCAAGCGATTTATGTGCCTGCAGATGACCTGACCGACCCGGCACCTGCAACATCATTTGCTCACCTGGATGCGACAACTACATTGAACCGTTCAATTGCTGAAAAAGGTATTTATCCTGCGGTGGATCCACTGGATTCTACATCACGCATGATGGACCCTCAGATTGTTGGTGAAGAGCATTATCAAGTGGCTCGTGAAGTTCAGGAAAGCCTACAGCGTTATAAAGCGCTTCAAGACATTATTGCGATCCTTGGTATGGACGAATTGTCTGAAGAAGATAAGTTGACTGTGGCACGTGCTCGTAAGATTGAACGCTTCTTGTCTCAGCCGTTCTTTGTGGCTGAAGTATTTACAGGTTCACCGGGTAAGCTTGTTGCACTTGAAGATACAATTGCTGGCTTTAAAGGTCTTGTGGCTGGTGAATATGATCACCTGCCAGAAGGTGCTTTCTACATGGTTGGTTCCATGGATGAGGCAGTTGAAAAAGCACAGAAAATGGCTGCAGAAGCCGCATAATATTAAATAACTTCCTTGCGGAATTAATTCCGCAAGGTTTGGTCTTTTTGCAAGCGCTGAATTGGAAGGTTTCCAAGAAGCGAGGAGGGGTAAAGCCCCGACAGGGAATTTAAAAATGTCAGAAGCATTTTCATTTGAACTTGTATCTCCGGAAGCACTTGTGCTTGGTGGTGAGGCGTCTGAGGTCGTTGTGCCAGGTACAGAAGGTTATTTCACTGTGCTTGCAAATCACTCAGCGTTTATGACCACAGTAAAGCCTGGAATCGTTGATGTTAAAATGAGTGACGGCGAAGCCAAGCGTATTTTTGTACGCGGTGGTTTTGCGGATGTTTCGCCTACCGGTTTTACACTGTTGGCCGAACAAGCAACCATGCTTGAAGATTTTGATATGGAAGAGCTTGAGAAAGCAATCCAGGAAGCGCGAGATATTATTGCAGAAAGCGAAGGCGAGAAAAAAGCCAAGGCAGAGGCTCTTCTTACCCAGCTTGAAGATAGTAAGTCAGCAGTTGCAATGGCTATATCCCAGTAAATAACCTCTCTTATAACGATTTTAGAGCCAGATAGTTTTATCTGGCTTTTTTATTGCATATCTTTAAGCGATGCAATAATTGCAACAGTATGGGATATTTATAACAGCAGACAGCAACGCTATTATGTATTAGTAATTATACAGCTTCTGCTAGTCGGGAAAACAAAACGTTTTCGTTCAACGTATCTCCTCCAAGTAACGCAACTGGCGAGCAGAAGCTATAATTCCTCCATAGTTTGTGAAAAGGGCGATTAGTATAGCGATTGCCCTTTTTTTGTTATTTAACTGACATAAAAAATGGATAGCAATCAATTATAAAAGCTTACCAAAGAGGAAAATGAGATGCTGCAAGCTCAACACCATGATTTGTCTTTTGATGATTTTGATGAATGCATTAGCCCACGTCCCGAGTATTCAGGGTTTGATAATGTTGTAGAGAGCGCAATTTCAAGGCGAGGGTTTTTGCAAGGAATACTATCTGTGGGTGCTGCCAGTTTCGTTACGGGCATTGCCCCGTACGGAGTCTCCATGGCAAAAGCTTCAGATCGGTTTGGCTTTAATGCTGTTGCTGCAAACTCCCTTGATACCATTACAGTGCCGGAAGGCTACAAGTGGCACGTAATGGCCAAATGGGGTGATGTATTGTTTGATGACTCAATTCCCTTTGATGAAATTTCCAGGGGAGACGCACAAAGCCAGGAACTTTCATTAGGGGACAATAATGATGGTATGGATCTGTTTGTAAAAGATGGTCGTAATATCTTTGTTGTAAATAATGAATATGTAAATAGAAGCGTTATCTTTGGTAATCGTGAAACAGGTTTGCCAGAAACCGATGATGACGTTCTCAAGGGCAAGATGGGTCGTGGAGTAACTGTAATGGAAGTTGCCCGGCTGAAAGGCAATTGGCAGATTGTTGTGGGTTCAGACTATAACCGCCGAATGACACCAGATACACCCATCGAAATTACAGGGCCTGCGAGAGGTCATGAGCTGTTGAAAACATCGCTGGATGTTGATGGTATTCTTGCACAGGGTACATGGAATAATTGCGGCAATGGTCGTACACCCTGGGGAACATATTTGGCATGTGAAGAAAACTTTAATGGCTATTTCTCGGCAAGCGATGCTTCTTATGAGCAAACTGCTGAACAAAAACGGTATGGTATTTCCAACGAAGACTGGGGCTATGCGTGGGCCAGAATTGATGATCGTTTTGATTTGTCAAAAGAGCCCAATGAGTGTCATCGGGCAGGCTATGTCGTTGAAATTGATCCGTTTAATCCTACTTCAACACCCAAAAAGCGTACAGCACTTGGGCGCTTCAAACACGAGAATGCCGAGGTTGTTATTGCAGGCAATGGACAAATTGTAGTTTATATGGGGGATGATGAACGCGGAGAGTTTATCTATAAATATGTAAGCGACGGCAAGTTTTCCTCTGGTGGTGACAATTCAGGATTGCTTGAAGAAGGCAAGCTTTATGTAGCCAAATTCAACGATGATCAATCAGGTGAATGGATTGAGTTAAATCCCGAGACAACCGGTATGCAATCGCAAGCCGAGATTTGTATTTATACCAGACAAGCCGCTTCGAAAGTTGGCGCTACAACCATGGACAGACCGGAGTGGGTTGCGAGCAATCCTAACAAACCTGAGCTTTATTGTGCGCTAACCAATAATAAAAATCGTGGTATCAAACCAAATAATGGGGGTGATGATACACCGGTAAGTGGCCCCAATCCGCGTCCTGCCAATAAATATGGACAGATCGTACGCTGGATACCAGCAAATGGGGATCATGTTTCAGACAAATTCAGTTGGGATTTGTTTTTGTTGGCTGGCAATCCTGATGTTCACAAAGATGACAAGGCTGGTTCTACCAATATTACACCTGCCAACATGTTTAATTCTCCGGATGGTATTTCGTTTGATAACAATGGTTTCCTGTGGATACAAACGGATGGAAAATATTCAAACGAAGGTGACTTTGAAGGCATGGGTAATAATCAAATGCTGGTTGCTGATACGCAGTCAGGCGAGATCAGACGCTTTCTTGTAGGGCCAAAAGAGTGTGAGGTTACTGGTGCAACATGGAGTGCTGATGGGCGTACCATGTTTGTCGGGATTCAGCACCCTGGTGAGGATGGCAATAGTCATTGGCCAGATGGTGGAACTTCCGTACCCAAATCTGCGATTATAGCTATTGAGCGTGAAGATGGTGGTATTATAGGATAGATAGGCCTTTTGGCTCAAGGCACAGTTGTATGGTTTGCAGGAATATCTTCAATTCTTGTAAGTCCTTGCAATCAATAGCATAATTTTACAGTGTTTTATAAAATGGCAAGACCTGATAAATTCTGATCAACTACTGGAGGTTGTTATGTCAGGTAAATTATCGGCGTGCCAAAAAATGCAACGCAAAAAAGCACCCAAGAAGGTTCTGCTTGAATTTGATTTTGCAGGGATAAAGTCAGGTCAAATGATGTTTGTTGGAACACCAATGATCGTTGATGCCTATATTCGTTCAATTCCAAGCGGACAGACAAGACCCATAAGGGCATTGAGAAATGAATTGGCGCGACGCAACAAGTGTGATGCCATGTGTCCTGTTTCCACATCGATTTTTATCCGTATGGTATCAGAAGCTGCCATAGAAGAAATGACGGAAGGCAAGTCTGTAAGTGAGGTCGCACCATTTTGGCGTGTGTTAACCAGCGATGAAAAAATAACCAAAAAACTTTCCATTGATCCTTACTGGCTGGATGAGCAAAGATCGCTGGAAAGCATGTCTGGCTAAACTTTACTAATTGTCGCGCAATTCGCGTCGAAGAATTTTGCCAACGTTGGTTTTTGGCAGTTCGTCGCGGAATTCCACGTGTGCAGGTCGCTTGTAATTTGTAAGGCCCTTTTTGCACCAGTTTTTCACGTCTTCTTCAGTGAGTGCAGGATCGGTTTTAACAACAAACAGTTTTACGACCTCACCTGAGTGATCATCCGGAATACCTACTGCTGCCGCTTCAAGAATATGTTCGTGGCCAACTGCTACTTCTTCAACTTCATTCGGGTAAACATTGAAGCCGGAAACAAGAATCATGTCTTTCTTGCGATCAACAATTTTTGTTTGTCCCTTTTTGTTCATGAAGCCCATATCGCCAGATTTAAAGTAGCCGTCCTTGGTCATGGTCTCGGCTGTTGCATCCGGACGGTTCCAATAACCTGCCATGACCTGCGGGCCGCGGATGCAGATTTCACCAACTTCGCCCAATGGAACAGGCTTGCCATCATCATCCCTGATCGAAATTTCGGTTGATGGTAAAGGTAGGCCAATTGTGCCAGAAAATTCCTTTGCATCAAACCGGTTTGCTGTCGCAACGGGAGATGTTTCAGAAAGACCATAGCCTTCGGAAATATTGCAGCCAGTAAGTTCTTTCCAGCATTCTGCAACAGGTTTTTGCACAGCCATGCCGCCACCCAACGTAAGCTTTAGAGTCTTGAAATCCAGTTTTTGAAAATCTTCATTATTCATCAACGCATTGAAGAGTGTGTTTAGACCCGGGAAAACATTATATTCATATTTTCCAAGTTCTTTTACAAAACCCGGAATATCACGTGGATTTGGGATCAGGATATTATGTGCACCAAGCCTCATGCCCATGATCATATTCACGGTAAGTGCAAAGATATGATAGAGAGGCAAAGCACAAATATAAGTCGGATTATCAGGCACCTTGATAACCTTGAGCCATTCATCATTTTGAGCCGCATTGGAAAGTACGTTCGAATTGGTCAGTGTCGCGCCCTTGGACACGCCTGTTGTGCCACCAGTATATTGAAGGAAAGCAACATCATCATGTGACAAGTTTACCGGTTTTAGTGAATGATTGCTCCCAATCACCGATTTGAAACTATGATGGCCTGGAATATTCCAGCTTGGCACCATTTTCTTTACCTTGCGAACGACAAGATTAACAATTGCTCCTTTAAGCCCGCCAAGCATGTCACCCATACTGGTGACAACGACATGTTCAACATCAACTCTGGAGCTAACCTGTTCAAAGGTTGTTGCAAAATTTTCAAGAACAAAAATTGCTTTTGCCCCACTATCCTTTAACTGATGTTCAAGTTCTCTTGGAGTGTACAGCGGGTTCACATTTACAACTACGAAGCCTGCGCGAAGAATTGCTGGCAGTACTACCGTATATTGAAGAATATTTGGCATCATTATGGCGACACGGTCGCCCTTTTGCAGACCTTTGGATTGCAGCCAACCACCAATAATTTTTGATTTCTCATCTAATGTTGCGTAGTCAATCGACTTGCCCATGCAGGTGAAAGCTGGATGCGAAGCATAATTTTTGCATGCATCTTCCAGTAACCCTGCAACTGAACTATACGCAAGTTCAGGAATTTCGTGTGCAATTTCAGGTGGGTATGATTTTAGCCAGATTTTTTCTTCATTCTTTACAGGCTTTTTAGCTGCCATTTTTTTCTCCTCCAAGATGCAGACAGTTTTCACTGGTTTACCTTTTTATTCAAGGGTGAAAACAATCTGCCAAATTTATAAAAGAGATTTATTGAACTCTTCCGTTTACGTCAATCAAACAATTAACGAAATTTTTGTGAAGGGGAATTGACTAGGCAGTTTTTGTGAAAGGACTATCCTTTAATGTCATGCAGATAACCAGGCCAAACAGGCATGTTGTGAAAATCAGGATGAATCCTGTTTGATAATTATCTATGCTATAGAGCCTTGCGCCTTCAAGGGTCGTGCCGTCCCAAAGTTGATCGAGAATATAACCAACAGCGGGTTGCAGAATGGCACCTGAAGCAACTGTCATGGAGTTTACAATCCCTGTTACAGAGCTGCTTATGTCAGAAGGTGTTACTTCACGTACCAGTGCAAATGTAACTGTCATTGCCGCACCACACATGCCAACGAGTATCATTAGCCCGACTGTTATCCATAATGGAGGTAGTGGAAAAAAGGCTATTGCGCCAACGCTGCATGTCACAAGGATTGAGCCTGCCAGAATTATTTTCTTGCGCTGGCGAATGCGATCTGAAAGCCAACCTGCAAAAGGTGCGCCAATTGCCCAGCCCAGAAGCAGTAATGAAACCAGAAAGGCTGCATGTGTCTTTTCCAGACCATAAGCAGAAATCAGATAAGGTGTTCCCCAGAGCCCACCTAATGTGAGCATCGGGCCTGACATGGTGGACGCAACGATGGCTACTTTCCAGACTTCAATATTTTTGGTTGCACGGCCAAGTCCTTGCCACATGGCCTTCCATGTTTCTTTAGGTGGATTTATCTTGTCTTGTTTCCTGGTTTGCTCTGGTGCGTTGCGAACAAACATGAAGACCAAAAGTGCCAGGAGTACACTGAACCCACCAAGGCTCCACATGGCAGCGCGCCAACCATATGATTCAACAAATATGGCCAAGGGACCTGAGGCAACAATGCCGCTTACCATGCCAAAAAACATTACAAGGCCAGCCATGAAAGCAAAGCGGTGAGGAGCAAACCATTTACCTGCAAGGGCAAGAGAACTTAAAAAACCAACGGCAGAGCCAATGCCTATTAATGTGCGGCCCAGGTATGCTATTTCAATGGACTGTGCCAAGGCAAAAAGAGCAGAGCCAACACCGCCTATGAGTAAAGCGGTTGTTAGCAGGGTTCTTGCGCCGAGTCTGTCTATCAAGGCGCCCAATGGCACTTGCATCAGTACGTATGGATAAAAATAAAGTGCGGAAAGAGTTCCAAGCACTGCACCACTAATGGCAAATTCGGCCATTAAATCAGAGACCATAACGCTTGGCGCTACGCGGTGGAAAAAAGCGTAACCAAATGACATTGCAGCCAGCAACCAGATGAACCAGGCGCGTGAGCCACCAATTTGCGGGTTTTCAGATTGTTCCACCACACTACCCAAGCCGTTTGGCGTGCCAGGCAATGTGGTCTGCCATGAAGCTTGAGATAAAGTAATAGGAATGATCATACCCTTCCTGCATACGCAAAGTCAGGTTTATGCCATTATCTTTACAGGCAGCTTCCAGTAATGAAATCCTGATACCGGTTTCAAGAAATTCATCAGCTGTTCCCTGGTCAACCAAAATTTCCGGAAGTTTATTGCCATCTTCAATCAGGGCAACCGTGTCATAGGTGCGCCAGGTGCTTTCATCAGAACCCAGATATTTGGTAAAAGCATTTTTTCCCCAGTCTGTAACTGAGGGAGAGCAGATCGGCGCAAAAGCAGAAACGGACTTATAGGTGCCAGGATTATTGAGCGCACAGATCATTGCGCCATGGCCACCCATGGAATGACCTGTGATGGATTGGCGAGACATGTCCGCATTGAACTCTTTTTCAATGAGTGCTGGCAGTTCTTTTGTTACATATGAGTACATATTATAATGGTTTGAAAAAGGGGCCTCAGTCGCATCTACGTAAAAGCCAGCACCTGTTCCGAAGAAATAAACATCTTCGTCTGCAATATCATCTCCGCGAGGTGATGTATCAGGACAGACAATGATAATGCCATGTTCGGCAGCAGCTGCCCTAAACTCACCCTTTTCCGTGACATTTGCATGGGAGCAGGTAAGGCCGGAAAGATAATAAAGTACAGGACAGGGCTTTGTCTCGGCTTGTGGCGGCAGGAAAACGGAGAATTTCATCTCGCAATTACAAGCATTGCTATCGTGGGTTACAACAAGTTGGCGGCCACCGTGAGAGATGTTTTCGTTCGTAATTTGCATGGGTAAAACCTATTCCTGTTCGCGTTTCACCAGTCGGGAAACTGCTTGGTCCAACATTTCAATAGCTTGTGTCGTTTGCGCTTGAAGGTCTTTGACCCGTGTAAGTTGTTCACGAATATTGACAACTTCCTCACTGACGCTTTCTGAAATTGGTGACTTGCCGCGACCATAAATAAGCCATGTCGGACTAACGCTTAAACACATGGCAAGCATTGAAAGCTTGTTTGCGCGCGGTTCGTCACGATCTGTTTCCCAGTTCTGGTATGTTTCCAGATTAACAGAAACGCGTTGGGCTGCTTCCATCTCATCCAGGCCAAGTGCTTCACGTGCCCGAACAATGCGCCCGCCCAATGTATCAAAATCATTGGTTGCATCCAAAATAGTCAATTCATCGGCCATGAGACTTCCAATCGGTTAAGGCAGGTGGTTCAGGATTTTCTTTTGCCTATTTGTATCAGGCGCTCAAGTTCCTGCAAGAAGTTTGAGCGGTCTTTTTGCGTAAATCCTGCATTATAGGTTTGCGTCTGTTGGCTTTCACGGATGTGTTGATTGATTTCGCGCATCGCCAGCGCCATGCCGATGTTAGCTTCATCAAACAGTTTGCCATTGGGCTTGAGGGCTTTTGCATTTTTTTCCAGGCAGCGCTTGGCAAGCGGTATGTCAGAGGTGATGCAAATATCATTTTCAATAATATTATCCGCAATCCAGTCATCTGCTGCATCAGCTCCTTGGGTAACGATCACATTTTGCACCATGGGGTCACGAGAAGGCCGCAAGCCGCCATCCGCGACTTGGATTACCTTGAGAGCGTGACGCTCGGCAACCTTGATAATTTCTGCCTTAACAGGGCATGCGTCTGCGTCTGCGTAGAGGATCATTTAAAACTCAAAGCTCTGGCGTTTCCTGTTTTTAATTTGACTCTCTAAGTGTTTTAAAACCTAAAAGCACAGCAGCTCCGATCAAAAAAATTCCGCCTATTCGGTCAAGAAGTGCGTTTGCTTTACCTTTCAGTTTTTTAGAGAGCCAACTTGCGCTTGCACCGTAAGCGGCTAAAAAAGATCCATCAATTACAATATAAGTTATTGATAAAATAAAGAACTGAAGAGCGAATGGCGTATTAGCATCAATAAACTGCGGGAAAAGTGCTGCAAAAAATACAACAGCTTTAGGGTTTGCAGCTGATGTTAAAAACCCTTGCATCCAAAGTATTCTAAGGCTTATCTTTTTTACTGGCTGAGCTGTATTTTTATTCGTAGTTGATTGGCGCAACATTTTTATGCCAAGCCAGAGGAGATAAGCAACACCTACCCATTTTATAATTGTAAGTGCGTTTTGTGATGCAACAATAATTGCAGCTAAACCTATACCTGCTGCCAACATCTGAATCGCGTTTGCAGATAAGTCACCCACTGCAGTCGCCAAAGAAGGTTTGAAACCATGCGCCATACTATTGGAGAGCATAAGCAGATGTGAAGGACCTGGCGTACTCATAAATATCAAGACAGTCGTTACATAAATAACCCAAATTTCCCAAGACATCAGGTGATCTCCAAAATATTAAATTTTTCAATAATGTATTGGTACTTGCCTAAAACTTAACAACACCCCGAATGCTCTCGCCTTTTCGCATTAAATCAAAACCGTTGTTGATATCATCCAGACCCATTGTATGGGTAATCATTGGGTCGATTTCGATTTTACCGTTCATGTACCAGTCAACGATTTTTGGAACGTCTGTTCGTCCTCTTGCACCGCCGAAGGCTGTGCCTCGCCAGTTGCGGCCTGTTACAAGCTGGAAAGGTCTGGTTGAGATTTCCTGGCCGGCACCTGCAACGCCAATGATGATGGATGTGCCCCAGCCCTTGTGACAGCACTCAAGCGCATCGCGCATGACGTTTACATTGCCGATACATTCAAAGGAATAATCTGCACCACCCTTTGTGAGATCAACGATATAGGGAACCAGATCGCCTTCTACTTCGTTTGGATTAACGAAGTGCGTCATGCCAAACTTCTCGCCCCATGCCTTGCGGTCATTATTAAGATCAACACCAACAATCATGTTGGCACCTGCAAGGCGTGCGCCCTGAATGACGTTAAGGCCGATGCCGCCAAGACCGAAGATAACAACATTGTCTCCTGGTTGAACTTTGGCTGTGTTAATTACTGCGCCAATGCCCGTTGTTACACCACAACCGATATAGCAAATGCTTTCAAACGGCGCATCTTCGCGTACTTTTGCCAAGGCTATTTCCGGCACAACTGTGTGGTTTGCGAAAGTTGATGTGCCCATATAGTGAAAGGCCGGCTCACCCTTGATGGAGAAGCGTGAAGAACCATCCGGCATAACGCCACGGCCTTGTGTTTCGCGGATTTTCTGACACAGGTTTGTTTTGCCTGATGTGCAATAATCACATTCACGACACTCAGGTGTATAAAGCGGAATGACGTGATCGCCTTTTTTCAAGGTTGTAACGCCGGGGCCTGCATCAACCACAATGCCTGCACCTTCATGGCCAAGGATTGCCGGGAAAATGCCTTCCGGGTCTGCACCAGATAATGTGAACTCATCAGTATGGCAAATACCTGTTGCCTTGATTTCAACCAGAACCTCGCCCTCTTTTGGGCCCTCCAGGTCTACATCTACGATTTCAAGAGGTTTTCCAGCTTCAAAAGCAACGGCAGCACGAGTTTTCATTTGAGGTTTCCTTCATGTGTATTTTGTTTAAATTATCTTATTTGAAGTTAGTTGCAAACTATGTGTTTAAAATTTCTTCCATGGCCAGTCCAACTGAGACAAGCTCTCGTTCGCCAAGCGGCTTGCCAACAACCATTAGACCAGAAGCAGGTTTTGAAGTTGGCAAGGTAAGAGCGCAAGAGCCGAACATATTGAAAAACCGCGTATTTCGAAGTGCAATCAGGTTGGTTTTTTGAAACAGCTCGATATCATTTAGTAATTCGGTTACTGATGGCGGGCCAATGGCGACGGTGGGTGCCAATACTGCATCATAGTCCGCCACTTGTGCATCGTAGGTTTTGCGCATTTCCAGCATCGTATTCCATGCCTGTTCGTATTGTTGTCTGGTGGTGTCTTTTCCTGCAAGGAAACGGTTTCGAACAGGTTCAAACATCAATTCAGGTTGCGTCTGGATTGCTTCCCCCCAGGATTGCCATGCCTCGTACGGAAACAGAATCGGCCCAAGTGCCTGGATATCATTCATGATGTTGATGTCATCATATTCTATGGTAGCGCCTGCTGACGCCAGTTTGCTAACCGCTTCGTGAAAACCTGCTTCCTGATCTTCGCCCAAACTATCTGCCATGATGGTCTTGCTAATCAGGAATTTGCATTCTGATAATGGTTTTGCGAGTGGCGTTTGTGTCTCAAGGCCTGCAAAGATAGCCGCTGAAACCCAGGCATCCTCAACGCTGGTGCAAAGCGGGCCAACTGTATCAAATCCCGGGCAAAGGGGCACCACGCCATCGTTTGGAATTAACCCATGGGTGGTTTTCAGACCCACAAGGTTGTTCCATGCCGCAGGAATTCTGACTGAGCCGCCTGTGTCAGATCCCACACCAATTGAAACGAAACCATGAGCTACACTGGAGCCTGCACCTGATGATGACCCGCCTGGAGCAAGGTCGTTACCAAGAATATTGGGTGGTGTTTTGGCTTTTGGATTAATGCCCAGACCAGAGAATGCCAGCTCGGACATATGTGTTTTACCAACACAAACCATGCCAGCGTGCGTTGCTCGTTTTAGGACTTCGCAATCTTTTTCAGGGGTGCGGCCTTCCAGAAGTTTTGAACCTGCTTCTGTTGCAATACCTTTTGTATCAAAGAGGTCTTTCCAGGAAACGGGGACACCATCAAGCGGACCTTTTAGCTTCCCTTGTTGCTGGCGTTTGTGTGAGGCTTGGGCTTCTTTTTCTGCGCGTTCGCGAGTGAGAATGGTGAAGATATCATTTGCAACATCACTTGCATCAATTTTCTCATAGGTAGAAGAAAGCAGTTCTACCGGATCAAGTGAACCATCGGCAATTTCCTTGCCATAATCAATTGCACGTTTTGCCATTTATCAGTTCCTTGATTTACTGTCTCTTTAGAATCAGTATCTCACAATAAGATACCGCCGCTTGCAAGTGCCTCGATTTCAGTTTTGCTTAGGCCAATATCTTGCAAGATGCCAGATGCATCGTTTCCTGTTTTGTTAGCAGGCTTGGGCGCGGGTGCAATCGTTCTGCTGAAGCGTGGGGCGATTGATGTTTGGGTCACGCCATTTTGTTTAAAGAATGCATTTCGTTCTACGTTATGGGGATAATTTGCTGCTTCATCAAAATCTAGCACAGGCGCAACGCATGCGTCTGTTCCCTCAAAAACGGAAGCCCATTCATCACGGGATTTGGAGCGAATTGTTTTTTCAAATAGTGCATTCAGCATTGGCCATGCTGTCTTGTCATTTTGTTTCTTGCCCAGGTTTTCATCCAGTTTTGCAAGGTGTAAAAATTCAGCAAAGAATTGTGGCTCGATACAACCAACAGACATGTATTTTCCATCTGCACAGGTGTAACAACGATAGTATGGCGCACCGCCATCTACAAAGTTATCCTCGCGGTTGTTAACCCAGGTATCTTGCGCCAGCATGGAATGGATCATGCCCATCATGGCAGGCACGCCATCAACCATTGCGGCGTCTACTATCTGTCCTTTGCCGGATATGCCCCGTTCAATAATGGCAGACAAGGTGCCCATGATCAAAAACATTGACCCGCCGCCATAATCAGCCACCAGATTAAGCGGTGGAACCGGAGGTTCACCATCTTTGCCCATGGCATGAAGTGCGCCTGTGGTGGCAAGGTAGTTAAGGTCATGACCTGCTGAATGGGAAAGTGGGCCGGTTTGCCCCCAGCCTGTCATGCGACCATAAATGAGTCTGGGATTGTTTGCCAAACACTCATCAGGCCCAAGACCAAGACGCTCCATTACGCCTGGGCGAAACCCTTCTATCAAGATATCGGCTTTAGAGATCAATTGAAGCAAGATTTCAATTCCTTGCTCGTTTTTGAGATCAAGCGCAATAGATTTTTTGCCACGGCGGTTTACTTCTTTGGATATATCCACGCCAGACTTTCGGTCTATGACGATTACCTCTGCGCCCAAATCAGCCAACAGTTGACCCGCCAAAGGACAAGGCCCAAGTCCTACCATTTCGATGACGGTGAGAGATGAAAGTGGGCCAGACATTGTGGATTATTTCTGTAACAAGAGGCGCAATCCTAACGCACCAAGTGTAATGGCAGCAAAACGGTCAAACCAGCGTTTCATTTTCAGATAGGTACTACTTGCTGATTTGGTGCTCAGGGCGAAGGCTATCAAGGTATAACAGATGGCTTCCAACAGGAAGTGATTAAAAACAATTATGGCTTTATCAGAAATTGAAATATCTGGCGGAAAGATCAAAACCAGAACAGCACTTGCAAACAAAACAGATTTTGGATTTGCCAGATTAACAAGTACTCCATCGCGAAATGGACGGCTGGCGATTTTGATCGCTTCACTAAGTGGCTTTGCAGCATTACGCCATGTGTTCCAAGCTAAATAGAGAAGATAGGCAGCTCCGATTGTTTTTACGATTGTGTATACAACCGGGAACCATTCAAACAGTGTATGCAGTCCAAGCAGGGCAGCACCTGTCCAACAAGAGGCAATTGCTGCAAGGCCGAGGCCTAATCGTATGCCTGCGCTTCTACCATTCTGCAGAGATGTACGAATTGCAATAAGAAGTGCCGGGCCAGGGCTTGCGATGGACGCCAATAGAATGACGTTGAACGCAATCAGGTTTTCCCAAGTCATCTATTCACGGCCTTTGTGTCGAGATAGTCGTGCATGCCGAATGCGCCGTTTTCCTTGCCGTTACCTGAAGCCTTGTAGCCACCGAATGGAACATCATAATCTGCGGCTGCGCCATTGATGTTGACCGAGCCTGCGCGCAATCTTCTGGTTACGCGTTTGATGCGGGCTTCATCGGTTGAGTGCATAAAGGCTGATAAGCCATAGATTGTATCATTGGCGATTTTGATTGCGTCTTCTTCATCCTTGAAGGGGATGATAGCAATGACAGGGCCAAAAACCTCTTCGCGTGCGATATTCATTTGGTTGTTTACATCTGCAAAAACGGTTGGGCGAATGTAGCACCCTTTGTTGAAACCTTCCGGCAGGCCTGTTCCGCCACATACAAGGCGGGCACTTTCATCAATTCCAATTTGGATAAGGCGCTGGATGTTGTCGTATTGCTTTTTATTGACGACCGGCCCCATGTGATTGCCTTCTTTCATTGGATTGTCGACTTTGATGGCGTTTACGACCGTGGCTACTTTTTCAACCATCGTGTCATAGACACTTTCTTCAACCAACAGTCTTGAAGGTGCATCGCAGGACTGGCC
>CALFBM010000110.1 GCA_937951645.1 uncultured Rhizobiaceae group bacterium | reverse complement strand
CGGTTTGTGTCGTTCGTTCTGTCTTTGCGTCTTTGCTCTTTCGCATCGTATTCAGAGACGCTGGTTTGTTTGTTCTTAAACTTCCTGGGTTTGGCTGAACCATTGCTAGTGTTATCACTTCTGGTATCAGCACCGCGCCCTCTATGGCCCGAGGCTCTGCGACCTCCAGTCCTCTGGCCGCCAGCAGCTTTGCCATTACGACCACGGCCGCGGTTGTTTGCGCTTGCTTTCTTTGCTGGCATGCCTTCCGGCTCATCGCCGCTTTCAATGCGAATTGAAATAGACATAAGTCTTTCGATTTGTTTTAGAAGATGAAATTCATCTGGTGCACAAAATGCAATTGCTTTACCTTCTGCACCTGCACGTGCTGTACGGCCAATACGGTGAACGTAGTTTTCAGGCACTTCTGGCAGGTTGAAGTTATAAACATGGCTAACGGCAGGAATATCGATACCTCTGGCCGCTACATCGGTTGCAATCAGAATGTCAATGTCGCGTTTTTTAAAAGCGCGTAATGCACGGTCACGCTGACCCTGGCTTTTATTGCCGTGAATGCTGTCTGCCTTAAAGCCGCAATCAACCAGATGTTTCATCAGTTTTTCAGCGCCGTGTTTTGTACGGGCAAAAACCAGTGATAGATCATCGCGGCGTTCTATCAGGCAGTCTTTAAGCAGGTTTGTTTTGTCGCGTGCGGAAACATGGTGAACACATTGTTCAATTTTGTCGGCTGCCTTGCCGGGAGGTGCGACTTGAACGCGGACAGGATCGTTTAGAAATGCTTTTGACAAGTCTTCAACAGCTTTGGGCATGGTTGCAGAAAAAAGCATTGTTTGGCGTGGTGTACCAAGCATTTTTGAAATTTTGCGAAGTGAGTGAATAAAACCAAGGTCAAGCATTTGATCTGCTTCATCAAGTACCAGAAAAGTTGCTGTATCAAGATACAAGGCTTTACGGTCAGCCAGATCAAGTAGGCGCCCCGGTGTGGCAACCAGAATGTCTGTGCCTTTTTGCAGCGCCTGAGCTTGCTTGTTAATTGATTGCCCGCCGATGACAACATTTACCCAGATTGGTGTCTTCTTTACATATTGGCGCAGGTTGTCAGAAATCTGATTTACCAATTCACGTGTAGGTGCGAGGATTAGCGCACGAACACTTTTTGGTTTTGGGCGGATGTCTTCTTGCATCAGTTTATGAACAAGTGGCAAACCAAAAGCTGCGGTTTTGCCTGTCCCTGTTTGTGCAAGACCCATTACGTCATGGCCTTCCATGACAAGTGGGATGGCTTGTTCTTGAATAGGCGTTGGGGTTTCGTAACCAACTGCAGTAATGGAGTCGAGAAGCTTTGGCGTAAGGCCAAGGTCTTTGAAATTAGTCAAAATAATATTCTTTCTTGTAGTGCCTGGCGATTGCTCAAGCACTTCATAAATCAACAGTGTTGCGGGTGATTAGCACACGCGAACATGTTATGGCGGTTGCGATTAAACTCTCGTCTTGAACTGAATTGTTCTTTGACCGATTAATCGTCAGATCCCCGCGTGAAATGGAAACTTGGAAAATTCAACATTGCTTTGTTGCGAATGTTGGTTGCCGTACCTGGTGCTGTAAATAGTTGCCTTTGTGGCTCTTGCACATGCTGCTCACGCGGCAGCGGTCGGAATAATGGGTGTATCTGCCTGATTGACTTTAAAGTCAAGTAATCATTCTTGTTTGAATGACCTCAGCAATATATCAAAATCTTCAGGTAGTGGTGCTTCAAATTTTATATGTTCTTTTGTAATCGGGTGCTCAAAGCCCAGGAGCGCTGCGTGCAGTGCCTGACGTTTGAAGTTTCCCACGACTGCTTTTGTTGCGTCTGGTAGCGTGTTTTCCTTGGTTTGGAAATGTTTGCCATAATCCTGATCACCGACCAGCGGATGACCGATGTGGCTCATATGAACCCTGATCTGGTGCGTGCGACCTGTTTCCAATCTGCATTCAACCAGTGAGCAAATCGGGAAGCCGTCATCATCCATGCCGTATTCGGATTTGACTGTGAAATGCGTAATGGCTTCCTTTGCTTCTGTATGGTCACCTTTAACAACAGCGCGTTTTTTGCGGTTGTTGGGTGATCTGGCAAGGGGTGCGTTGACGCTTCCTGTCAGTTTTTCAAAACGTCCCCAAACGAGTGCCAGATAATTGCGTTCCAATGGGCCTGTGCGGCCATGGTCCATGAATTGTGCGGTAAGACCCGAATGTGTTTCCTCATTTTTGGCAACGACAAGAAGTCCTGATGTATCCTTGTCCAGCCTGTGTACAATACCTGGGCGTCTGACGCCGCCTATGCCTGACAGGCTATCACCACAATGATGGAGGAGGGCATTGACCATTGTGCCACTCCAATGGCCCGGGGCAGGGTGAACCACCATGCCTGCCGGTTTGTTGATGATGAGCAGGTTGTCATCTTCATAATAGATATCAAGTGGAATATTTTCAGGTTCAGGTGTGGCTTCGTCCGGTTCTGGCACTTCCATTATGATTTGGTCATCAAGTTTCAGGCGTTGGTTCGGTTTTTTGATTTGCTTGTCATTAACCGTCACGCCACCTTGCTTGATAATTTCAGTAACGCGTGAACGGGAGACATAAGTTGGCATGAAAGAAGCAATAAATGCATCTAATCTTGTGCCTATGTGCTCTTCATGCGCAATCAAGGCTTCCCTTTTGTCGTTCTCTTCGCTAACAGTCACTTGCAACTCCACCTTGAGGCATTATCATGGCAAAACAGATTGATGAAGAAGAACCACTAGATCCAGTGATGGAAAGAGTTCGTGTAAAAATGGTTCGTCTGCTCGTTGTTTCAATCGGTGTTATGGTGATTGCGCTTATGAGCGTCCTTTTTGCAATTGTCTACAAAATTAATAAGTCTTCAGAAGAAGCAGAAGTGGAACCTGCTGAAACTGCTGTTCCTTCAGGGGCTGTTGATAATGTAAAGCTGCTTGAAAATATTTCGGTTGACTTGCCGGATGGTGTTTCAGTTTTATCTTCCCAGATAAGTGGTAGCCGTCTCATGCTTGAGTTGCGCATGAATGATGGTTTATATCAGTTCTGGATTATTGAGTTGCAATCAGGCAAAGTTATCACTCGCGTTACAACAAAATAATCAGCTTCCTGAATTTGCTGCTTTTTGAATTGCGCGGATACGTTCTGCCAAGGAGATTGTATTTCCTTCCTGGGCGCTATTATCTTGTGTGCTTGCTTTTTTGGGTGGTTTTTCCGATTTTATAATTTTGTGGATTGGTGAAGTTTTTCCTTCAACCTCAGCTGTCATGGCAGCGATTTGAGCGGCCATATCGTTAATACGCTCACGCAATACTGCGTTATCCTGACGTTCATCTGACCAATTACTGCTTGCATTTGCAGATAATAAATTAAGCTTGTCCTTGAGGGTATCGCGTTCGTTTTCAAGGTTTTTAACGTTGCGGATTTTATCTTCCATTTCTGCATTAATGCTTTGCATTGCTGCTTGAACGTTTTCGTTTGAGGCATCGTTTAACAGTGCCTGGGTATGTATTGCTTGTTTTGCTAGTTTTGCTTCAAGTTCTATAATTTTGGACTTTTCATTAATCAGCTGTTCGTTCAAATCCATAATGCTGGAAGTGTCTTCGCCATTGGACTGACGAGAGCTGTTTAAATCGCGTTCACGGGCTTCCAGCTTTTCGATGGCTTCTTGAGCTTCTTGCTTGGCTTGTTTGACGCGCTCTTTTTCAACTTCAAGCTGTTCCTGTGTATTTGCCAGTATCAAGCCAATTTCCCTGTATTTTTCCAAACCTTCATCATTGCCAACATCGGTACTTGTCAGGGTGTTTGTAAGGCTTTGGATTTTGGAATTCTTGGCTACAAGCTCGATACGTTTTTCAGCAAGCTCTTCCTGGTTGCCGGATAACTTGAGGCGCATATTACTTAATTCTTCTGACGTAGCTGCAAATTGGGTTTCCAGTTTTTGTTGCTTTGCAGTGATATCTTCAAGCTGTGCTTCGCGTGAGGCTAGCGTTGCCCTTAAATCACTTGCCTTGGCTTCAAGTTCATTAATTGTTGCCAAGCGCTCCTTCATGTCTTCATCATATTTTGCAGATTGATCACGCTTGCGATTGATTTCTATGAGTTGTATTGAAGCTTTTTCCCGAAGCTCATTAATACTCATCTCCAGCCGCCTCGTACTCATGGCAAATTCTGCTCGTAATTGATCTTTATCGGCTTGAATCTCATTGATGGATAAAGGTACAGAGCTTTCAATTTTTTGGCGTGTTAATTCAACCGCACGATTCCAGATGATTGGTGATATCATTAAAGCAAGTAAGCCTGCTACAAAAAAGCCAAGCACAAAATAAAGAATAACTTCAAGAACCATTGAAAATCCAACAATATATCTATTCAGACAGCCTGGTAAATTCCGCGCTGCACGCATCTTTTTGCATTTTCGCATGTGATAGAGAGAAATGCCAATTAAAGAATTTGTTAAGGTTAATTGATGGCAAAGTTATGAGGTATTTCCAATAAAAAAGGCGCATGAATGCGCCTTTTTAAAATCTGCTTTTGATGTGAATCAAAATGGGTTTATGCGTGGTGTTCTGCGAAGTTTTAAATAACCAAGATTAATTCCCAAGCGAGCGCCAACACCTGTTCTGATGGGCACCAGATGAACGCCTTTGCGAGTTAAGGCTGTTACACCTACGCCGCCAACAGCGTATGCAGATCCAGTTACGCCAGCATAGCGTTTATAGAGTGTATCAACGTCAGGGAGGTGATAAACAAGCATCATTGTTCGATTGCCGTCAGCACCGTAATCCCAGCCAATGGATGGACCTTGCCAGAAGACCTTGTGATCGCCTGCATTTTTTGTGTAAAGAAAGCCTTCACCGTAGCGCAAGCCGCCAATGAAAGCGCCACTTGCTTCTTCACCTAATATGTAGCCGTTGGGAAGGCCGTATTTTGAAAATGCCTTTTCAAAGGCTGCTGCCAGATTTCCGGAGGTCGCGCCAAAAAACTTGTGCCCGGCATTAACGACTTCCTGGCTTGAATAATGTGCACTGCTTTGTGCTTGTGCAGTTGTGTTTGTTGCCAAAATTGTAAGTGATAGCAACATAGTCAGCAAAAGCGCATTCAGAATGTGACTAAACAAACCGAATGTAGCGTTCTTAACGTGTTCCATGATTTTTCCTTGGCTCTTGAAGTTGGGTATTGCCGATAACTTTAGAATTATTATTAACGAAAACCTTTTCTGAAAGGTGAATCAATCATGACTTTTTCATGGCAATTTTTATTTAATCGACTTTGAAATATATAGAAATCTTAATTCTATTTATTGCGGTGGCAAAATACTGTTAATCTGTTTCATGCTATTAGAAACTGATTCGCCATGAACGGTTCATGGCTTACAAGATCCAATAATAATGCTTTACGGGGGCTTACTTATGCAAAAATTACCTGAATTGGCCGGAATGGATTTGGCAGCACTACTTTGTTCTCGTGTTTGTCATGATGTAATCTCTCCGGTTGGCGCGATTGCGAATGGTATTGAGTTACTTGATGAAGGCGCTGATGAAGAAACCGCAGAAATTGCGATGGATCTTATTCGATCATCTGCCAAAAATGCTTCTGCCAGACTGCAGTTTGCCCGTATTGCTTTTGGTGCGGCAGGCTCTGCTGGTGCGCATATTGATACGGGTGACGCTGAAAGTGTTGCCCGCGCATTTTTTGCCAATGAGAAGAAGACAGATATTGAATGGCACGGTGAACGCGCATTGATGGCGAAGAATCAGGTTAAGCTCTTGCTTAATCTTGTTTTGATCGGTCTATCAGCGATACCACGCGGTGGTCTTGTTAAAGTTGAAATTGAAGATCCAAATGGTTCGCCCAAATTTCGCGTTACTTCAAGTGGTGTAAAAGGGCGTGTGCCACCGGCTTTTCTTGATTTGTTAAATGGTACCTTTGAAGAAACGCTCGATGCACATGCAATTCAACCTGTGTATACACTGCAACTTGCCGAAACATCTCAAATGGAAGTTACAGCACGCCTTGAAGGAGAAGATGTCATATTTCAGGCTCAAATCACCTAGAATCGGTGTTAATAGAAAAATAACCGTAACTTTAGATTTGCGTACCGGAATGTAGATATTTTTCAATTCTATGCTTTGTATTAGCTTCTTTTTAAACATGACTCGATAGATTTGCATCAAGTTTATAAATGCTTTGGAGTTAAGGCATGAAAATTTTTCTGCTGATTGATGATTCACCTGTTATCCGCAAGGTTGCAAACCGTATTTTAACCGATATGGGGTTTGTGGTTGTTGAAGCAGCTGACGGCTTTGAAGCTTTGGAAAAATGCCGTTACAACATGCCAGATGCTGTGTTGGTCGATTGGGATACGCCAAATATGTCTGGTATTGAATTTCTGGAGCAGTTTTATACCATTGATGGGGCAAAAGAAGCACGCGCTATTTATTGTACAAGCGAGATCATGGTCTCTGACATGACAAAAGCAAAGCGGGCTGGAGCCAATGCTTTCATGATGAAGCCGTTTAATCGTAAAATTCTTCAAACAAAACTTAAAGAAGCCGGCATTGAAATTAAAAAAATAAATAATGTCGCAGCTTAGTTTTTGAAATTTTTTCAATAAAAAACCCGCTTAAAGCGGGTTTTTTTGTATCTTTTTTAGATCTGAAACTTATGCAGTTTCTTGAAGTTCAATACCATCTGGTTCGCGTAAAACATAACCACGACCCCAGACAGTTTCGATATAATTCAAACCATCTGCTGCTGAAGCAAGTTTTTTGCGTAACTTACAGATGAAAACATCAATAATTTTAAGTTCTGGTTCGTCCATGCCGCCATATAGATGGTTAAGGAACATCTCTTTTGTAAGTGTTGTACCTTTACGAAGTGAAAGAAGCTCAAGCATTTGATATTCTTTGCCTGTCAAATGTACACGTTGGCCAGATACTTCAACTGTTTTTGCGTCCAGGTTAACAACAAGATCGCCAGTTGTAATGACTGATTGTGCATGTCCTTTAGAACGACGAACAATTGCATGAATACGGGCAACCAGCTCATCTTTGTGGAATGGCTTGGTCATATAGTCGTCTGCACCAAAACCAAGGCCGCGTACTTTATCTTCAATTCCTGCAAGGCCTGAAAGAATAAGAATAGGTGTTTTAATTTTTGAAAGTCTTAGTGTCCGCAGAACCTCGTAACCAGACATATCCGGCAGGTTAAGGTCTAGCAATATAATATCGTAGTCGTAGAGTTTGCCAAGATCGACACCTTCTTCGCCCAGATCAGTTGTGTAGACGTTAAAGCTCTCTGACTTGAGCATCAATTCGATGCTTTGAGCCGTAGCGCTGTCGTCTTCAATAAGCAATACACGCATCTTTATCCCCTTTTGCCACTCAGCAATTGTCTGAACCGGGTTGCCTCGTTAACCGATGGTTCGACTATGGTTAATAATTAATAACCACATGCTCGTACATAATGGTTAACAAATTGTAATTCTTAAGCGCAACCCCATAAAAATGGCTTAAAAAACTGATGTAAAGCGCTGATTTACAACGATTTACAATATTTACTAAGGTTAACAAGTAGCTTCAAAAGAGTGAATTTCACGAATCACCCATGTTTTTTGCTACAAGTTTACTAAAGGTAACAATGTAGTTTACCTACCTTTAAGAACCTTGGGCTATAATTAACAAGTCGAGTAAACGATTAGTTAACGGAAGTGCAATTTCTTATTAATAATTGCGATTTTGTTAATTTTTTGGCCTTGATGATCTGGTGCGTATTACCAGATCGGCAGTTATGCCAAAGAGTAAGACATAAAAGAATGTTTGTTTGATGTTCTTTTGCGGTTCACAGGAGTATTGAGTATGAAATCGCGTGATAACCTTCTTCGCCTGAAGCATTTTCAGGTAGAAGACAAAACCCGTCAATTGGCACAGATTGACATGATGATTGCCGAATTTGAGAAAATGCATGGTGATCTTCAGGCCCAAATTAATATTGAAGAAGAAAAAGCAGGTATTACTGATACCTCTCATTTTGCATATCCTACATTTGCAAAAGCTGCTCGTGCACGCCAGGAAAACCTTGAAGGGTCCATTCGTGACCTTAAAGACAAGCGGGTAAATGCAGAAGCAGCACTTGTGGAAGCAGATGAAGAGCTCAAAAAGGCTCAAAAACTTGAACAGCGCGATGGTGGCACAGGCATCCTGGAAGACACGGTTGATGATCTGGCGGAAAGCCGCGCAATGATTGGCTGATTACGCCAATCTATAAATTAATACTCCTTATGTGCCCTGTAAGCTTTCAAGTCTACGGGGCATCTTGGTGTGTGCTGTTTTAAAAACTTACTTTTAGTTTTTACGGTGACATGATATCTGCCTTAATCATTGAGGATGGATACATCATGTACGCTTTCAGGCCTGTTATTTTATTAGTTGCAAGCATATGCTTTGGGCTTGGGATATCCCTGCCTTTAATGCAATTTGAAAAACTGTATTTTTTTACAGAAACACCGTCCCTGATTTCCATCATAGCCGGCTTATGGTCTGACGGGGAAGTTTTGCTTTCACTTGTTGTGGTTGCATTTTCAATTTTATTTCCGCTCCTGAAACTTTTCACGGCATTTCAAGCTGTTTTCCTGGGGCAGGTAACTCACAGTTGGACAGCTGCCCTTGCAAAATGGTCCATGATGGATGTGCTTTTGGTAGCGATAGCAGTTTTTGCAGCGAAAACCAGCGGGCTTGCTGATGCAATTTCCCAACCCGGACTTTGGTTCTTTGCAATTTCTGCCATTGCAGTTGCTGTTTCAGTTGCAAAGCTGAAAACGGGTCCGCACTTATAGGCTGAACATTCAACAGCAAAAGACGACCTTCAAAGTTGAAAGTCGTCCAGTTTTATGTGCTCTTTATAATCCCGCGTCTTTTATTTGACCGGTTGATGCTGTTTCAGTTTTTACTGAAACGAACCGAATTCTTAGGCACGGTATTCTTGAATTCTTGTTGTACGAAGACCTGCCAAGCCATGCTCATCTATTGAGCTTTGCCAATTCAGGAATTCTTCCACTGTTAGCGTGTATCGGTCGCATGCCTCTTCTAAAGACAATAGCCCTCCGCGAACAGCTGCAACTACTTCAGCTTTGCGACGGATAACCCACCGGCGCGTTGAAGTTGGTGGCAAATCGGAAACAGTCAGCGGACTTCCATCCGGACCTATTACATATTTTACTCGTGGTCTTACCATATCGGTCATACTACTCACTACTCAAAAAAGGACCAATTACTAGATGACCAAATTACGCCACTTACCTTAAATTTTAGCTAAGATGTTGGTTACAATTTGGTAAGAAAGCTTAACACTTTAGAAAAGGGTTTATTTGGCTTCTCCAATCATGGCCTGACCGCCTGTGGGTGTTTGAGCCCACACCGTTATTTTGTCGCCATCTTTCTTGCCGTGAATGGAAAAATCCTGATGCCCGAATAATGGAGCGGTTGCGCGGTAGCTGAATTGCGAAATTGACTTGTCTGCAATTTGCGTTGCAAGCTCAAAGAGAAGTGTTGCCGTTAATGGCGCATGAAATACCAAACCTTTATAGCCTTCAATATCACGTGCATAATCAATATCATAGTGAATGCGATGGCCATTAAATGTGAGTGCTGAATAACGAAACATGGTTATTGTATCAGGTGTTACAGAGTGCGAAACCTGTGCATTTTGTGGTGGGGCGATTTGTTGTGGTTTAGGTGTATCAGGCTTTGGATCTTCACGGAAAACGAGATTTTGGTGTTCGCGAATACAAAGCTCATCTTCATCAAAGAGTTCGTGTAGAGTGGTCACGATACATAGCGCGCCAGTGCTTCCTGTTTTTTCTGCAATTTTTTCAATGGTCGATTTTTTTGTAATTTCCTTTCCGATGATAACAGGTTTTATAAATTCAATACGACCGCCTGCCCACATGCGACGTGGTAGAGGGGAGGGTGGAAGCAACCCGCTTAATCCTCGTTTTGGATGGCCATCACGACCCAGTTGTGAAGGTGGTATTGCATCATTAAACCATGCCCAATGCCAACAGGGCGGCAGGGCATCGCCTTTTTTTGGAATGTCTGAATTAAATGTTGCAGCCAATAGTTCTGCTTGGCGCGAATCTATGAATGCAGTTTTTGTTTCAGACTTACCAAGCCAATTTTGAAGATCTGTCATAGTTTGCAACATATTGTTTCTATTAATTCTCTTATTCTGACTTTATATCGCCAATATTGGTGCTCAAACAATCCTGAATATCATTGGGGTAAATTTCATGCGTGTTTTTTTGATTGTGTTTTCTCTTGTCTTTTTGGCAGGTTTTTTTGTGCCTATTGTTGAAAGCCAGGCGGCCAAGCAATGTGGTGGTGCATCCTGGTATGATTTTAAGGGACGTAAAACTGCCTCGGGTGAGCGCATGAACCCCAATGCCATGACGGCAGCCCATCGTAAATTAAGATTTGGCACAAAAGTACGTGTAACCAATCGCAGAAACGGACGCAGTGTGGTCGTCAGAATTAATGATCGCGGGCCTTTCATTCGTGGGCGTGTGATTGACTTGTCCAAGGCTGCAGCAGCTAGGCTTGGATATTTGCGCCGCGGTCATACTTCGGTTTGCATTCAAAAGATCGGGTAGGATTTTTGGGAAAACCCAATTTCAGATAATCCTTACCCTGAGCTTGTCGAAGGATTGGCTGCCTAATCACTGTTCTTCGTTCTTGCACAGGTTTGAAACCTGATGAACTGGTTTGTCTCCAAATTTCTACATTCACTCGTTCATTATTGATCTGTGGTGTAATTTATTCTCCAAAATTGAAAACTCTCTCTTAAAGTTTTTACAAAAGCTTGTAAAAATTTGAGTGAGGATTAAGCTCTTTATCAAAACGCTTTCTTTCAGGAAGGATAATCCAATGAGCGATTTAAAATTTGCTTCAGCCAAATCTACAAGTTTTGACCAAATTCCAGTTATAGATATATCCGCTATAGACACTAAAGACGGGTTTGCCGAAATCGCGACGCAGTTGGTTCATACGGCAAAAACTGTAGGGTTTTTCTATATAAAAGGTCACGGAATTTCCAAGCAACTTATTGAACAGGCATTTGCCGCATCAGAGCGGTTTTTCAAATTACCTGCTTCGGAAAAATCAACTATTGCTGTAGATGTTAACCAACGTGGCTGGATGGGACAAGGCATGACCCAATTGGAAGGTGCCAAAACTCATGATTCCAAAGAAGTGTTTTTTTGGGGGTGGGAAGTAAACAAGGATGATCCAGACGTGTTGGCAGGGGTTCCAATGGTTTATCCAAACCAGTGGCCTGATGAAGTTGCACCGTTTCTTCGGCGTGATTTGATGCCATATTATGATGCTGTTATTTCATTAAGCCGTTCAGTTTTAAGTGCCCTAGCTTTTGGACTTGGAAAGCCAAAGGACTTTTTTACAGAAGCTTATGAGAAGCCCTTGGGGCGTGGCCAATTGGTTTATTATCCGCCGATGAAACGTGAAGACGAGCTTGAGGAACGCTTTGGAGCAGCTCCCCATACGGACTTTGGTGTCCTGACTGTTTTATTACAAGACATGCAGGGTGGCCTTCAAGTTTTAAACCAATCTGGTGAATGGATTGAAGCCCCTCCGATTAAGGGTAGCTTTGTTTGTAATATTGGCGATTTACTGGAGCGCTGGACCAATGGTAGCCTTGTCTCAACCAAACACCGTGTGATTAACCGAAACAAAACTGCGCGCTATTCCATACCAGTGTTTTGTGATCCAGCGAGTCAAACCATTATTGATCCAGCTGAATTTAGTGATGCTCCCGAACAATATGAGAAAATTACTGCTGGTGAACATATAGCCATGCGGAATAGTAATAATTTTTCGCAGTATAAGAATAAATAATATCAGCATGAGCTAGTGCTGACTTTTACATATTGATAAATTGGTTCCCGGCCGGATATACAAGCCGGAAACCTTTTTGCTATGAAGACAAGATTTGTAATTTATACATTCTTGTACTTTTTGATTTCACCACTGTTGATGCGAGCCATGTAATCGTTAAGCTCACGTTTCACGATAGGTGCAAGGAAGTACAAGCCCAGGATATTGGGAACACAGATCAGGAAGACCAGCGCATCCGAAATATCGAGAATTGGGCCAAGCTGCACAATACAGCCAAGCATTACGAAGAAGCAAAAAATCAACTTGTAAATGGTTTGTCCAATCTGTGCTTCGCCAAACAGGTATGTCCAGCCTTTCAATCCATAATATGACCATGAGATCATGGTTGAAAAGGCAAACAACATGCCTGCAAAGGCGAGTGGAATCGGGAACCATGAAATCTGGCCTTCAAATGCTGCTGATGTCATTGCTATGCCGGTTGCATCACCTGCAAAACCTGGATTGGCAACGGAAGCCGTGCCGATCACCAATGCTGTAATCGTACAGATAACAATCGTATCAATGAATGGCTCAAGCAATGATACCATCCCCTCGGTGATTGGCTCATTTGTTCTAACCGCAGCATGAGCGATAGAAGCAGAACCAATGCCTGCCTCGTTTGAAAATACTGCACGTTGGAAACCAATGATTAATGCACCCAATGCACCACCTGCAACACCTTCACCAGTGAAAGCGCCAGTAAAAATATTTGATATTGCCTGTGGAATTGCAGAGCCATTCATCAAGATTACGATGATTGCAAATATACAGTAAAATGCAGCCATGAACGGGACAATTTTTTCTGTAACCCTTGCAATTGATTTAATCCCGCCAATGATCACCATGAAAACAACAGCAGCCATCACAAGGCCAACCAACCAGCCCAGACCATCAAACAGTCCGCCTGTTACGTTGTTTAGCTGAACATAGGCCTGGTTGGATTGAAACATATTGCCTATGCCAAGAGCACCGATGAAAATACCAATGGCATAAAAAGTACCCATGAATTTCCCAAAGCCTTCCATTCCGCGATCAGAGAAACCTTTGCGCAGATAATACATTGGGCCGCCTGAAACCGAACCGTCAGGATTTTCATTGCGGTATTTTACGCCAAGTGTACATTCAACAAATTTGGTCGACATGCCCAAAAAGCCAGCCATAATAAGCCAGAAGGTTGCGCCAGGGCCGCCAACGGTAACGGCAACTGCGACGCCGCCAATATTACCAATGCCAACTGTACCCGAGACGGCCGTTGCCAGAGCCTGAAAGTGGGATACCTCACCTGAATCCTTCGGGTTTGCATAATCACCACGAACCAGTTCTATGGCGTGCTTGAAACCCCATATATTTACGAATCCCATTTTGAAGGTAAAGAAAATTGCGCCTATCACCAACCAGAGTACAACAAGGGGTAATTGAGCGTCGAATATGGGTATCTTGAAAAATACAAAAGCGCCAATTGCACTGGCGATGGGTGCTGTGAGTGTGTTTATTGAATCATCAAACCCTGCAAATGCAGGCTGTAGTGACAAGAGCACCACGAAGGTGGCTATTATGAATCTAAGCATCGGAAATCCTTTTATGTTTTGAAAGTTACAGAAAACAAGTAGAAAACGGACAGTTTAGGGAACAACGGTCACGGATACCGGGGAGATTTGTATGAGCGAACCAGCGACACTTCCAAAGAGCAATGTGCCCATTTTGGATTGTCCTTTTCTGCCAATAAAAATGTTTTCGGCATTCTCATCTTTTGCAATTTTTGCCAATGTTTCTGCTGGATGACCATGAAGCACAATCGTCTCATAATTTATGCCAGCTACTTTTACTTTTTTACCAGAAGGGCTCAGAACAGATTCACGCGCACGCTCCAATTCCTCTTCACGGCGTTTATGCCGTTCTGCAAGCTCATCGGGTGTGTGAAATGAAAATGCTGACCATTCAATAACATGAGCCAATAACAAATCGGCTTTGCCTGCTGCTGCCAGGTCGATCGCTTTTTGGAGTGCTCTATCACTGCCATCACTGCCATCAACAGCCACTACATATTTAACCATTATAAGGTCTCCTATCATTTGGGATGATGCAAGGAGAGCATGTTTTGCTACTAAAGTATAGTATGGCTATTTTTTAACATAGAGGGCGAGTTGGTGTCGTTGGGAGAATGGCAAATCAATAATCATAGCCTGCGTATAGATTGGGTTTGCCTACTGCATCCTTGTTCCCGATAAATTGAGCCCAATCGTTGCCTGGGCGCCAGATGCCTTCCATCATTGAAAAGGCATCAGCTTGTGAACCCCCTTTTCCTGATTTTGCATAGCGGTAAAAGAAGGCCGTTACTCTTGCGTTGTATATGCAATGCACATGGATTTGAGTGTCTTTCAAGTTTTCTAGTGCGGTGCAAAATTCTTCGTAATCTGCGTCAGTTGGATTATCAAATTCTACCGGGATATAAATATAGGTCATACCGAGGGCTACGACGGATGCGGCTTCATCTTCAAGTGCGCCCTTGTTGTGGTGAGGACCCAGATTGATGATGTGTGTAACGCCCAGGTCTTTTATTTCCTTGAGCTGCTCTTCTGTCGGTTGACCTGACAGGGTAATTTTATCATTTAATTGTCGCCAGTTTATGATGTGAGCCAGGTTTTGCATGATTGTATCTCCTCGTTTTTATTTCAATTAATGCACACGTAGTTTTATTCAACTCTTATCAGAATTGTGGTGAAACAATTGCCCCGATGTGGATTCCAGTATAGGATTTTACAAATGATACATCGTCTTGGGAGGGAATGATGGAAGCCAGTTTTTCTCGACGTAAGGTTTTGGAGCCTGCGGAATTAAAGGCACTTAATGAGAAGTCAGATTTCTTTGGGGCACTGCAAATGGCAAGTCATTTGGGTGCAATTGCGATTGTCTGCGTTTTACATGCGAAAGTTACAGGAACCTGGTGGGTTTTGCTTTCCGGGTTTGTTTTGGGTGTATTGATTAATTTTCTGTATGCCGCCCAACATGAGCTTTCGCACGGGACAGTTTTCAAAACCAGAATTATCAATGAGTTCTTTGGTCGGCTGATTGGCTTTACGATGATCTTTCCACGTGACTTCGACCAGATCATGCACTTTGCCCATCATCAATATACGCAAGATTGGGAACGTGATGGTGAGTTGGTGCGTGAACCCTATACGCTCACGACTTACCTGCTTTGGCTGTCTGGGATTACTTACTGGCGTAACCGTGTTTTTGGTGTGGTACGCCGTGCGATGGGCAAGATTGTTGAGCCGTTTATAACGAGGGATGAAGAAGCAAAGGTCATTTTGGAATCGCGATTGCATGTAGTTGGTTATTTGTTGATAGCGCTTATCTCATTTTATTTCCAAAGCTGGGTTGCAGTAACGTTTTGGATTTTACCGATGCTACTCGCCAAGCCTGTGCATCAGTTGCAAAATACGATTGAGCATTTGGGGCTTAGCCACGAGAGTGATATTTTGGATAATACACGTTCTACGCGCACGAATTTTATCATGCGTTGGCTTTGTTGGCAGATGCCGTATCATACAGCGCATCATACGTTTCCGACGGTACCATTTTGGAAGTTGAAAACGCTAAATGCAAAGCTTGAAGACAGTGTGGGCGAAGTTCACCGCATGGGGTGGATTGAGTTTCAGATCGCGGTTATCAAGAAACTCTTACAAAAAGATGAGAGTCAATATCCGATGAATGAGGTTTGGGTTGTACCAACTTCTGGCGGTCGCGTGATGAAGATGCAGGCTGAAGGGTGAGTAGGCAACTTAAAACCTATACCTCGCTCTGGGCGATGCAACCGCATGACCAGACAGGCGTCAAATTACCTTATCAACAAGTCTGCGAAATGGTGGCAGGTGCTGGTTATGATGGTATGGCGATTGATCTTGGTGCAGGTGATGTGGCGCAGGCTTACGAAGTCCAACCCATGATGGAAAAAGCGGGACTTACGCCATTGATTGTGGCCTTTCCGAAAACCGTTGAGAGCCTGCGTGATACCTTGAAAATGGCGAAGGATTTTGGGTCACCATTTGTTGATGTTATCGGGCAGGTGATGCCGCTTTCTGTTGATGGGATGATCCCTGTTATTCGTGAATGGATTGAGATGAGCGAGCAGGAGGGCATGCCTGTTCAGTTTGAGGCACACCGAAATTGTATCACGAATGATCTTTATTCAACACTGTGTCTGCTGGATGCCATTCCTGAAATGCGCATGTGTGCAGACTTGTCTCACTATGTGGTTGATCGTGAATTTTGGTATCCGCTTTCTGAACGTGACATGGGATTGATCACGCGAATTTTGGAGCGCTCGGATTCGTTTCAGGGCAGGGTTGCCAGCCGTCAGCAAATTCAGTTGCAACTTGATTTTCCACAACATCAAAAATGGGTTGAGCTTTTCAAAGGTTGGTGGCTTGAAGGGTTAACGAATTGGCGTGCGCGTAATGATGAGGGCGATTGTATTTTCCTCTGCGAGCTTGGCCCGCCTGAATATGCAATGACGGATGCAAATGGCAAAGAGATGTCGAACAGATGGGAAGAAGCCTTGACCATCAAGGGCTGGGTTGAAGGTATGTGGGCAGATTT
>CALFBM010000109.1 GCA_937951645.1 uncultured Rhizobiaceae group bacterium | reverse complement strand
CTTGTTGGGCTTATGAACACACTTTGCATTGAAGGTGCCAAAAACAACATTCAGATAAACTGTCTTGCTCCAACCGCTGCAACACGCATGACAGAAGATATTCTAACGCAAGACATGCTTGCAAAACTTGATCCAAAATACGTAACACCTGCAGCAATATTCATGGTGTCAAGAGAAGCACCCAATCATGTCGTCATGTTTGCAGGTGCCGGCTCTTATACCACAATGCAAATCAGCGAAGGCGCCGGCATGCATCTCGCAGAAGAAGACAGAACAGCAGACGGTATTGCAGCAAACTTCAAAATAATAAGCGATATGTCGAAACCGGATGTCTTTTATTCCGGCACAGAGCATGTGGTCAAAGTCGTACAAATGGCTAAATAAACATGACAAAATCAAAATGGATAACCGTCTTTGAAACAACGGGCTCAGCACTTGCAATTGCTTACGCAATGTTAATTGCATCCAACACGGGAAATGAGGTTTTGGGCTTTGTTCTACTGTTCATTTCCGCTGCACTTTTTGCCGGTTGGGCAATCATCGACAAACGCTGGGCGTTTTTGGTGCTACAATTTTTTTATATCGCGTCTGCCATCATTGGCCTAATTCGCTGGAGCTAATTACTTCGTCATACTGAGGAGAATATAATGAGATCAGCAGTGATCGTATCAACAGCAAGAACACCAATCGGCAAAGCCTATCGTGGTGCCTTTAATGACACCCAAGCGCAAACATTGGGCGGTCATGCAATTCAACATGCGGTCGAACGCTCTGGCGTTGATAAAGCAGAAATTGATGATGTCATAATGGGCGCAGCAATTCAGCAGGGTTCAACCCATATGAACACCGCCCGTCAATGTGCCTTGCGTGCCGGCCTTCCCACTTCCGTTTCTGCCATGACACTTGATCGTCAATGTTCATCAGGTCTCATGGCAATTGCAACGGCTGCAAAACAGATTATTTCGGATGGCATGACAGTTACGATCGGTGGCGGGTTGGAATCCATCTCACTCACTCAAAACGAAAAAATGAACTTGCACCGAGGTATCGACCCGTGGTTGATGGAAAATATTCCGGCAACCTATATGTCCATGCTCGAAACCGCTGAAGTGGTTTCAGAACGATATGGCGTCACTCGTGACGCGCAAGATGAATATGGCTATCAATCACAAATGCGGACAGCTGTAGCTCAGGAGGCTGGAAAATTTGATGATGAGATTGTTCCTCTAAAATCCACCATGAAAGTAATGGATAAAGAAACAAAGGAAATTTCAGACGTAGAAGTGACCCTTGCAAAAGACGAAGGCAATCGCCCGACCACAACTCTGGAAGGTCTGCAATCCTTACAGCCGGTTTTCAAGGGCGGACAGCAAATCAAGGAAGGAAAGTTTATTACCGCTGGCAACGCATCGCAACTTTCAGATGGCGCATCTGCATCTGTACTGATGGAAGAAAAAGAGGCTGAAAAAAGAGGTCTCAATCCCCTTGGTATTTATCGTGGTATGGCGGTCGCAGGATGTGACCCGGACGAAATGGGCATCGGTCCGGTTTTTGCAATTCCAAAACTACTCAAAACCCATGGCCTGAAAATAGAGGATATCGGTCTTTGGGAACTCAATGAAGCTTTTGCGAGCCAGTGCCTCTATTGTCGTGACACGCTTGGCATTGATCCTGAAATCTACAATGTTAACGGCGGTGCAATTTCAATTGGTCATCCATATGGTATGTCAGGCGCTCGCATGACAGGCCACGCGTTAATAGAAGGCAAACGCCGAGGTGTAAAATATGTGGTTGTCACCATGTGCATTGGTGGTGGCATGGGTGCAGCAGGCCTATTTGAAGTTGCTTAAAATGGTGAGGCAGGTGCATACCCCCCGGTACACCTGCCTCACTCACTCAGTAAAGTTAAACTTTACCAAGTAATCATACCAGTGGTGGAACCATCACTTCCAACATCATCAACCAGATCTGCATGTGCAAATACGGCGCCAAAAAACGTAATCGCTGCCACAATCATTACAATAAGCGTTTCTCTAAGCATTAAATTCTCCATCACTTTGAAGCGTGTATTAATTTTTAATAACTTAGTAACGGCTATTTTGACGGTAGGTTTCAAAAAATATATTTTTTTCGATCACATAAATTTATAAGAAAATAATGAATATTTTCTGTGCCTAAAAATCGCCTATTTTAGTAACTGGCGTATCTGTGAGACTTGTTGAATAAATTCTGAGGAAGCATAAATCTCGCTATCACGTTCTTTTGGTAGCTGGTTTTTAAAATAGGTTAAAACTTTACCTGGCCGTGAGGAAAGAACCAAAATATCGGTCGATAAAAATACAGCTTCAGAGATAGAATGAGTAACAAAACAGATCGTTTTTTTTGTTTTCAACCATAACTCATGCAATTCCAGATTCATCGCTTCGCGAGTCATCTCGTCTAGCGCACCAAAAGGTTCATCCATTAATAACAATTCAGGCTCCATCACCAAAGCCCTGGCAATTGAAACCCTTTGTTGCATTCCACCAGAAAGTTGATGGGGATATTTCTTTCCAAACTCGGAAAGCTTGACCAGATCAAGCACAGCCTCCACTTTTTGTTTGATATTTTTTACACTAGCTATTTTTAATGGCTTACCAATATTGGCCTCAACGCTTGCCCAGGGAAGTAGTGCTGGTTGCTGAAAAACAAAAGCCGAATTCTGTGTGCCAACCTCTAAAGTTCCGGTAGATGGTTTTTCCAATCCTGCTATCAATCGCAAAAGAGAGGTTTTACCGCAACCTGACGGACCAATAACGGATAAAAACGCTCCTTCCTTCAGAGTCAAACTGATATCTTTAAGGACATCAACATTGCCATTGTCAGCTTCATAGAAAAAATCAATATCCGAAAGTGTGATCAAAGTATTGCTCAAGCTTCAATCACCTTTCCAGGTGCAATATCACGTGCATCAAGTTTAAGATGGATAAGTGCAGGATCATCTGTTTTTAAAGCCTTCTCAAGGCAGATCTCAAACTCGGAATCCTTAATTACCGTGTAAGCTTCTGCTCCGTATGATTTTGCCCAGGCTTTAAAATCCGGGTTTTTCATCCATGTGCCTGAAACACGCCCTGGGTAATCGCGGTTTTGATGCATTTTAATGGTTCCGTAAACTTCATTATCACAAACGATTACCTTGATATCAAGCCCATGTTCACAGGCAACGCCAAACTCCATGGCATGCATTTGAAAACACCCATCGCCTGCAAGTACAACAACTGTTTTTCCCGGATTGCGTTTTGCTGCAGCAATTGCTGCTGGCATGCCGTACCCCATAGACCCTGAAGTAGGCGCTAGTTGAGTACCCCATTTATAACGATAAAACCGATGCAGCCAGATTGCATAATTCCCGGCACCATTACATAAAATTGCATCATCGGGCAGTTCTTCACGCAGCACTTTGATTGCATTGCTCATCGTCACATCACCCACTCCTTTTGGTGGTTCATTCGTCCACTCAAGATAACTGCAGTGTGCTTCATCAGCTTGGCCTTGCCAGTTTGCCCTCGCATCCCATTCCAGTAGCGAACTTAAGAATGTTCCAGGTGTAGAGTTAATTGAAATCTCAGGCGCATAAATTCGGCCCAATTCTTCAGCTCCTGGATGAACGTGAACAAGCCCCTTACCACTACCTGGCATATCAAGAAGGGAAAAACCCTGGCTCGGATTTTCACTAAACCTGCATCCAAGCAAGATTAAGCAATCTGAATTCGCAACACGTTCCTTGAGTTCAGGATTAATCCCCAATCCAACATCGCCTGCATAATTTGGATGCGTTGCATCCAGCAATTGTTGACGCCTGAAAGACAATCCTACAGGAATGCCCCATGCTTCGCTAAATTGACGCAACATGTCAGCATCATCTTCATTCCAGCGTGAGCCACCCGCAACAATCATTGGGCTGGATGCAGCCTCCAACAATGTAACGAACTTTTCAAGATCACCAAGCGTTGGCGCAGGATTTGCCACCTCAACATAAGGTCCCGGTTGTTCTTCAACCATGTCACGCAACATGTCTTCCGGTAGTGCAATAACAACAGGCCCCGGCCTGCCAGACATTGCAATATGCCATGCATGGTTGATGATTTCAGGAATACGCGATGCATCATCAACTTCTTCCACCCATTTGGCGACAGAGCCATAAAAAGCACGATAATCCATTTCCTGAAAAGCTTCGCGTCCGCGCATCTGCCTGCCGATTTGTCCAACAAACAAAATCATTGGTGT
>CALFBM010000108.1 GCA_937951645.1 uncultured Rhizobiaceae group bacterium | reverse complement strand
CGTTTCTACAAAGAAATGCCGCAACAAAAGATTTTACAATAAAAGCAATTAATAAAAAACTTGCAAGTTCGTCGTGCGGACAGACCACAACGCTCTCCGCTGGATGATGACCACCAACGATCCCCAGGGGCGCCTAATGAGCTGCTTGATATTGCTGAGCGCGGGCGAAGTATGGGTATTATTTTAATTGGTGCACAGCAAACCGCTTCTGAGGTTGAAAGGCGCATTGTGGGTAACGCTGCGGTGCGAATTGTAGGTCGTTTGGATGCTGCTGAGGCAGAGCGTGCTGAGTATCGCTTTATGCCTGGTAGTTTTCGGGGCCGCTCAACCATATTGGCACCAGGAACCATGATCGTGCATCAGCCTGATGTACCCAGCCCCATGATGCTCACTTTTCCTTTTCCTGCATGGCAAATATTCCTCAGCCGAAACCGGGCGTGATGGACATTGCTATGTATATCCCTGGCAAGTCCAAAGTACCTGTTGGTGTGAAGCTTCATAAACTTTCATCGAATGAAAGCCCGATTGGCCCCAGTCCTCATGCGGTTACTGCTATTTCTGAGGCAACTTCAAAAATGGAAGACTATCCAGATGGTTCATCAACCAGGTTGCGCGAGGCGATTGCAGATGTGCACGGATTGAATGCAGATCATATTATTTGTGGAAATGGCTCTGATGAAATTCTGGGCTTGCTTGCCAATACTTATCTTTCAAGTGGTGATGAGGCCATTTTTACAGAGCACGGCTTTTTGGTTTACCGCATCGCAACGCTTGCAGCTGGTGCGACGCCTGTTGTGGTCAAGGAAGATGATTGCAAAGCTGACGTCGATGCCATTTTGGCGGCTGTAACACCCAATACAAAATTGGTTTTTCTCGCTAACCCGAACAATCCCACGGGAACCTACTTGCCGATTGAAGAAATTAGACGTTTGCATGCGGGGCTTACTTCTCATGTTGTCTTGGTGATTGATGCAGCTTATGCAGAATATGTTCGTCGTAATGATTATGAGTCCGGTATTGAAATGGTATCTGGCAATTTGAACGTGATAATGACGCGGACATTTTCAAAAATTTATGGCTTGGCTGCCCTTCGGATTGGATGGGCATATGGACCGCGTCACATGATTGATGCATTAAACCGTGTGCGCGGGCCCTTTAATGTAAATGCTGCAGCCATTGCAGCTGGCAGTGCAGCCATGAAAGATAAAAAACACCTGGAGCTATCCATTGTTCATAATGATGAATGGCTTGTGAAAGTTACTGATGCCCTGCAAGCACTGGGTTTGAAAGTTACGCCATCTGTTGGAAATTTCGTACTTGTGCATTTTCTGGAAATTGAAGGTAAAACTGCTGCAGATGCGAATGTATTTTTAACACAACGTGGTTTTGTTTTACGTGCTGTGACCGGATATGGTTTCCCAAATGCGTTGCGCATGACAATCGGCAGTGAAGAGGCAAATCTTGGTACCTTGTCTGCATTGAAGGAATTTTTGTCCTGATGTTTGAAAAAGTTACCCTTATTGGTATTGGCCTTATTGGTTCTTCGCTTGCCCATGTAATGAAGCGCGAAGAGTTGGCAAAATCCGTTGCGATATCAACGCGAAGCGAAAAAACACTCAAACGTGCCGAAGAGCTTGGACTTGGTGATCTTTATGTACTTGACACTGAAGAAGCCGTTAAAGATGCTGATCTTGTTATTGTTTGTACACCGGTAGGTGCCTGCGAGCACATTGCAAAAACGATTGCGCCTCATTTGAAAACTGGTGCGATCATAACAGATGTGGGCTCGGTTAAAGGTTCCGTGGTCGCTCAAATGCAACCTCATTTGCCTGAGCGTGTTCATCTGGTTCCAGGACATCCAATTGCAGGGACAGAATATTCAGGCCCTGATGCTGGTTTTGCATCTCTTTTTGAAAACCGTTGGTGCATTCTTACTCCGGATCAAAAAACAGATGAAGCTGCGACAGCAAAGTTGAAACTGTTTTGGCAAAAATGCGGGTCGCACGTTGAGATCATGGATGCGCATCACCATGACTTGGTTCTGGCAATTACATCTCACCTGCCGCACCTGATTGCTTATAATATTGTTGGCACCGCTAATGAATTGGAGACCGATACGCGCTCGGAAGTGATCAAATTCTCAGCGTCAGGCTTTCGTGATTTTACGCGGATTGCAGCATCTGATCCAACCATGTGGCGCGATGTTTTTATTCATAACAAGGAAGCGGTACTGGAAATTCTTGGGCGTTTTTCTGAAGATTTAAGTTCGCTGCAACGGGCGATCAGGCGTGGTGATGGCGATCATTTGTTTGATCTATTCAGCCGTACACGCGAAATTCGTCGTTCCATCATTGAGATTGGGCAAGATGTAGACGCACCAAACTTTGGCAGGGATGAAGGCGAAGAATGAACCAGCCCTAATAAAGTGGTGGCAGTTTTCCAAGGGGAATAATCCCAATACTTATTCTACCATCACGTATTGTTATGGGCAGGGTTATCTCGTTTTTACCGGTTTCCTTTGACAGAAGCGAAACAGCATTCGAGGCATCTGCAAATTTTTGCCGTTCTTGAGGAAAGCTCTTGCTTAATGCGGTTAACAACTTTGGCAAGTCACGAACTGTAACATCAAAATTTCCTGACAACAGCCCCTGTTTGCTGACCCTTGCAGGCCCGGAAACTTCCAGCATGCCTCCTTCCTTTGGTGAGTATTGAAAGTGTTCAATTTGTCCTTTGAGCCCCTTTGTTTTGGCGACACGCAAGATGCTTGTGCGGTTTACAATATCTTTATAACTGTCTTCCAATAATAGAGTTGTACTCAGGTCAAAACTGGGCCAAAGAGTATTTTGAGATCTGGTTTCAATCAGTTTAATGGCCAAATTTACATTATTATCCCCAATCTGCCGCCCATGCAGCTGCATGTCTTTTACCAACATTGTGTGGTTTGGGTTTTTTGCAGGGATAAATGTTATTTGCTTACCATGCAAAGACAGGTTCTCAGGGCCAGAAAGCCCTGCTCTCAAGCTTGTTCGCATGGAGTTCCAGGAAGTGTTGAACTGATCGCCATTTGGCAAGGTCAGATTTGCAGGAGGTTTTAACTCTACGACTGCCTTGTTGGGTTGATAAGCCTGTGCAGCTGATTTCAATTCACCAGCCTCAAAAATAACGCCAGTAAACTCATCTGCATATAGCACTTCATCGCAGTTTAGGCTAATGCGAAACGGGTAGCCATTTATGGCTTGATTTGTACATTGAAAATCCCTGCCTCTGTCTGCCAGCCTGGTCTTTGTATCTGAAATAACGGTTTCAACCTTTTCTGCTACGTAAAACCAGCCTGCACTCCAACCTGCGATCAGAATTAAGATTACGCTTAAAAGAAAGATACCTTTTTTCACGGGCTATGCCTTTTCTGCAATTCAATATATTTAAAGTATGAACTAGATTCTTATTGTGGCTGTTATGAGTGATTTTTGGGTATTTGGCTATGGTTCTTTAATATGGAATCCTGGCTTTGATGTTTTAAAGAAAGAGCGGGCCATGCTTCATGGGCTGCATCGTTCATTTTGTGTTTATTCATGGGTGCACCGCGGTACGCAGGCAAATCCCGGACTTGTTTTGGGGTTGGACAAGGGTGGCTCTTGTCAGGGCATGGCCATGCTCGCACCTGGCAAAAAACGCAATGAGATAATTGATTATCTGCGAGCACGTGAACTTGTAACGGATGTCTATCTGGAATGTTGGCGTAAAATCAGATTAAGCAATGGTGAGCAAGTTTCAGCACTTGTCTATCGTGCAGACAGTTCCCATCAGCAATATGCATCGGGATTGTGTCTTGATAGACAAGCAGAAATTGTGCGAAATTCCCAAGGCAAGTCCGGCCATAATGCGGATTATGTTAAAAGCACCGTATCAGCAATGAAAGAGCATGGCATTCGTGATCATTCACTTGAATATATTGATGCCAGGCTAAAATTTTAACATATTGGTTTATCTTAGCAATTTTTGACCCGTGAATTCAGGATCATTTGCGGCTTCCTGCATAAGGGCATTTGTTTTTTCTTCAATTACTTTTTCAAGCTTTGCCGCAAAAGCTTTTTGCTCAATGCCAGGTTCTATGACTGGCAGAAACTCCAGGATACATGTGCCTTTGTAAAGCATCCATCCACGGCGAGGCCAGAATAGTCCTGAATTCAGTGCTACTGGCAGAATCCGTGCGTTTGCATTGGTGTACATATGCGCTATGCCAAATTTATAGGAAGGCTTGTCAAAAGCATTTTTACGCGTTCCTTCGGGATAAATAATAATCTGGCGGCCATCTTCATATTGTTGCCTAGCTGTTTTTGTCATGTCCTTTAGCGCTTCGCTTTTCTTCCCGCGATTAACAGCAATGACTTTCATTTTCCATGCGAACCAGCCAAATATTGGTACAAACATCAGCTCGCGTTTAAGAATGTAGCTTGGGTCGGAGAGAAACGGTACCATTGTATATGTTTCCCAAGAAGATTGATGTTTGGAAGCCAAAATAAATCCGCCTGATTTGGGAATGTTTTCTGTGCCTCTGAACTCATACCTTGTGCCGATTAAAATATGTTGCATCCATAGCGTAAACCATGCCCAAAGTTTTACCACTTTCCAACCGTCTTCGCGAGGCAGGAAAAAATATACAGGGAGCCAGAACACAAGTTGTAAGGCAGTACTTAAAAGGAAAAGTATGTTGAATAAGACAGATTTTAAAAGCATCAAAGCAGAGCACCCCAATTAACGCATTTATCCTGTTTGGCGTGTTAGGGGAAGTACGTCAACTGTTGGTGTGTAAATCCAGTGAAGTCCACATATATTTTATAACGGGTTCCAGGTGCGCGCGTGTGAGTAAAAATTTACCATACTCAATAATAATTTTGGGTGTTGCCATTATGGATAGGGTAGATTTTCCTTTCAAGTCAAATGGAATTATCTGAACGGGAATCAGTTCTGTTGTTGGCATTGCACTGCGCAAATGATCCAGACTGCGCGGCATGTGATAACTGCTTGTAACAACAATTACGCGTTTGAAACCATGCCGAGCTACCCATTGTGCTGAGTATTCCGCATTGCCTTTTGTATCAAGCGCCAATCTGTCAAAATCAATGCAGCAAAACGATTTAGCTGATTTGGGCGCGTAGGCTTTCAAGATTGCCTTGTCAGAAACATCATTTGAAACACCGGAAATTAACAGGCGCTTACCGTAGCGTGCTCTTAATAATCCCATAGCAGAGTGAATCCGGCTTTCTTCGCCGGTTAATACAATAATAGCATCTGCTCTGGGTAAAGAGAGTAGGCTGGCTTCCTTGGACGCATGTGATGCGAATTGATAAAAGCCTGCGCTAACGAGTGAAATACAAAAAACAATAATTCCAGCAAAGCCAATTTTTATAGCCTGCTTTAGTGATTTTAGGGACAGGTTTTTGAAATCAGTAATTTTCATTTATACATGAAACTAAATCTTTTTGACCGTTTGAGGGCGTTCTTGAGATGCTCTTTTACCAACAGATGCAACACTATTATTTGCTAGCGCCTATAATTTTGAAGGTTGTTGACTTGTCTTTGTACAGTGAAACTGGAAGTAAATGCGGTAAGCAAGGCAACCAATAAAAGCACTATTATCATCCAGAAATAGCCACTCCAGCTTAATGAAAATGTACCAAAGAGCGCGCTAATTTGATCGCCTTCAGGTGTTGCCAAAGAGCCGGAGGACCATAAACCCAAAATTATGAATAAAATTATTGCCCCCAGTGTGCCGCTGGCGGCTCCTTTTAGACCCAATATTAAAAAATGTTTTTGGAATTGCCTTGAAATGAATTTGCTGTCAGCTCCAACGAAATGAAGAACATCCACGACGTCCTTATTGCCAGCCATAGCACCTCTTGTTGCAAAAATTACTGTTGTTACTGTTGCTGCCATCATTAGCAGAAAAACTGTTGTTCCTATTGCAACCATGGTGAGTGCCATGGTTGTGAGACGATCTACCCAGGTTCTGTGATCATCCAGCGTGCTGCCGGGAACCTGAATTTCCAACTGTTCGCGCATCTTTGCAAAATCCGGTTTTGCGCCATCGGCCAACGTTACTGTAAGCAGTTTTGGTACAGGCAACTCATCCAGTTGGAGACCTGCACCCAGCCATGGCTCCAGTAATCTTGCTGTTTCTACATTATTAAGGGCCGTGACTTTGGAAACGCCATTAAATGTTAGTGCAATCCTGCTTGCATCCTTGATTGCCTTCTCCATTTCCAGGTCATCAAACGGACGGATTTGAATGGTCACTTCCCTTGAAATATCGTTCTGCCATTTAGCAGCACTTGTATTGACCATGGAAACCGCACCCAGTGTCAAGCAGGCCAAGAAGGTCATAATGCCAATTACAAAAACAAGAGCGGTACCAGCTACAGTTTCACGTGGCACGATGCTTTGCCCGCTTCGTAGCGGCTTTGGCTGGCGTTTGGGTTTTACAGTTTTTTGTTTGGCTGAAGTCTTTGGTGAATTTACTTCAGGGGGGCTTTCATTAGTCATAGATTTGCAACCTTCCTGAATTTAGTACCAGGCGGCGGGCATCATATTGATCCATTAAGCTCAAATCATGTGTTGCGATTACAACAGAAGTCCCTGAACGGTGAAGCTCAATAAATAAACGCAGGATACGTCTTGCCAAAGGAGGGTCAACATTGCCGGTTGGCTCATCTGCCAAAAGCACATCTGGCTGGTCAATTAAGGCACGGGCAATCGCTGCGCGTTGTTTTTCACCACCTGATAAAACAGGTGGATGCACGTGCATGCGATCTCCCAGTCCAACCCAGTCCAGAAGGTCGCGCACGTCCTGGCGGTAATCCAGCTCCATTTTGCCCCGTACCTGTAATGGCAGGGCTACATTCTCATAGGTTGTTAAATGATCCAACAATCTGAAATCCTGAAATACCACACCAATTTTTCTTCTTATAATGGGCATTTGTTGTGGCCTGATGGTGGAGGCTTCCTTGCCAAACACTTTTACCAGTCCACGGGTTGGTGAAAGTGATAAAAGCATGAGCCGTAACAAACTTGTTTTACCTGCACCGGATGGGCCTGTTAAAAATTGAAATGAATTAGGTGCTACTTGAAAAGACAAATCGCTTAAAACTTCGCGACCGATACCGTATCTGAGACCAACATTTTCAAAACTTATCAAGGGTGCAACACCTGTATTATCAAGGAATTTCAGTTGTCAGTTAATGGTTAATGCAGAATTAACAAGTTTGCCTTAACAGATTCATGAAATAGTTCAAAATATTGTTTTATTCGTGAGCGAATGGCGATTTGATGATGAATGGAAAAAATATAATTGCTTGTCCGGCCTGTGAGTACGAACGTAATTCACCTGGGCAACCGGTAGAACGCAATGGTCAGATGCAATGTCTGGATTGTGGTTCTTCATGGCGTGTTTTTGGTACTTTAGGTAAAACTTCCAATGTAGCAGTGAAACAAAAAACACGAGCAAAAGAACTTGCAGGCAAGGTTTCATTTGAAACCGCCAATAGTTCTGAATCACTTACACCTTATTCTGCAGGTTTTCATACCAATCCAACTTCATACAAGTTGGGTCTTGGGACAATGATGTCTTGTTTTGCAGCCTTGCTGTTGCTTGCAGGGATGTACCTGGGAATGATGTTTCTTGAACGTTACATGCAAACTGTGCAAATGGATGTGCTTAATATTGCAGAGGTAGAGATTGAAGAACAGGTTCGCAGGAATGGACAGAAGGTATTTACCGTTAAAGGGCTTGTTTCAAACCCGACGGATATTTCAAGAACCATCCCGCCCATTGCCATTATCTTGCGCAAGCAGAATGGCAGTGAGATAACTCGCTGGTATTATAATTCATCACTTGCCTCATTACGTGCGGGGGGGAAATCCCGCTTTGCCTCTTCCATACAATATGATACGCCAATCGTAGCCTATGCAGAGGCTGTATTTAAGTAAGAGCAAATAAAATGCCCATCGTAAGAGATAAAAAAATTGAAGTGCTGTTTAGCGCTGAGGATATAGCCAGACGCAATGGTGAACTGGCTGAAGAGATTGTTCTAAGTGATTTAAAAAATCCTATTGTTATTTCAATCCTAAAAGGATCCTTTGTTTTTGCTGCTGACTTGATTAGAGCCTTACACCATGCAGGGCTGTCCCCTGAAGTCGAGTTTATTTCAATCACGAGTTATGGCGGCGGAACTCAGGCAGGTGAGCCAAAAGTGTTGCGTGATGTTGAAAGTGACGTGCAAGGGCGTGATGTTGTCATCATTGATGATATTCTTGAATCTGGTGGCACACTAAAATTCACGCGTGATCTAATGTTGGCGCGTGGTGCCAAACGCGTTTCGCTCATAGCATTACTTGATAAATCAGAACGCCGTAAACATGAAATTGATGCTGATTTTGTTGGCTTTGAGTGCCCGGACAAATTTGTTGTTGGTTATGGCATGGATGTAGGCCATGCTTTCCGTGAACTGCCCTTTGTAGGTGTTGTCACAGGCGAGGCGTGACTATTCACTCTTCAATAAGCGTTCAAGGTAGTCTTTTTCGATTAGCGGATTGTCTGGAATAGCAAGTCGGTCACGAATGGCTTCCAGAATGCGTCTTGCGCGCTGGGCGTCAATTTCACCCGGGATTTGGCTATTGTCTGAGTCTGCTGTCAGACCGTCACCTTCTTCGCGACCGAGAGGGTCAGAACCTCGTCTTTGAGAACCGCTTTGGCCCTGACCATTTTGTTGAGACTGTTGTGCGCCACCTTGTTGGCGGTCGCCTGCCATTTGTTGCATCATGTTTTGTGCGCCCTGGCGTAATGCTTCCAATGCCTGACCCTGGTTTGTGCCTGCTTCTGCAGGATTCCCTTTTCCAAGGTTTTCGCCAGCTTGCCCCATTTCATTTTGGGCTTGTTCAAGTTCTTTGGATTGTCCAAGGCCTAATTCCTCAAGCTTTTGTCCAAGCTCATTCAATTGTTTTTCCAGAGCTTCCTGTTGCTCGCGTAAATTTTGAAGGGCTTGTTCAAACTCTTCTTGAGTCATTTGGCCATTTTGACCTTGTTGACTTTGTTCACCTTCCTGTTGGCCAGGTTGATTGCCTTCTTGTTGCTGGCCTTGGCGTTGTTGTCCTTGCTGCTGCTCACCTTGTTGCTGTTGTTGCCGGTTTTGTTGTTGCTCACCAGAGTTAGGCCGCAAGCCTTGTTCTTGCTGGCGCTGCATACGGAACGATTCTTCCATCAATCTCTGCTGTTGCTGCATTAGCTCGCTTAGTTTATCGAGATTTTTATTAAGCTCATTGCCCTCGGCCTGGCGTTGTTGCTGGTGTTGGCCTGCGCGAAGGTTGTCCATCATGCGTTGCAACTCACTCAGCATTTGACGTGCTGCATCTTGAGAGCCTGACTTAGCCAGATCTTCAATTTGGTCCATCATGCGCTGTAAGTCACTTTCTGATAAAGTTTGCGCATCGGTTTGTTCAAACGGGTTTTGTGATTGCGGGTTTTGCCTTGCCTGTTCAGCCAGTGCCTGCATCATCTCGTTCATGGCTTGGCGCAGCTCTTTCATCAACTGCTCGATTTCTTCTTCAGAGGCGCCTTTTTCAAGAGCTTCGCTCAACTTTTCCTGAGCTTCGCGTAAAGCGCGTTCTGCCTCACTTAAATCACCAAACTCTACAGCCAAGGCAATTTCCCACAGTAAATCCAGCGAAGATCGTAAGTCATCATCATTTTTCGCGTCAACAATGCGGCGATAGGCTACGCGCATGGCAAGCGTAGCGTTTGTGTTATCAATAAACTCTTGTGGTGCGGATGAAACAGCATCCAGCAGGTTTGCAACATAGCTTTTTTTGTTTGCATCAAGTGCAAGAATTCTGCGTTGTTCGACAATTGCCAAAGCAAGCGGATTGGAAAAACGCCTACCCGGAAGTGTGATTTCCCTTACCTCTGTTGTGCCTGTTTGCTTTGCGTCATCTGTTGCTTCAAGTTGAATGGACACACGGCTTCCTGCCCACGGGTGTTGGGTTAAATCCCGGTTTGCCTTGGCAAGGCCTTTTGTTGCCCTAAAACGTGGCAATGGAAGGTCAACCTCTGGTGCCTTAATTAATGGACGTGCATTTGGCTTGGCTTCTTCCAGGGGTTTTATAATTGCACGGGCACTTACGATACCATAGTCGTCTTTTACATTATAACCTAATTCAAGAGAGCCAGAGAGCGCTGCCTTGGGTTGCTCAAAGAAACTGATTTCCGGTGCTTTATCCTCGATCAGGGAAATGCCCCATTGCGCCAGATCTTTGTCACGGTGTTTGAGGCGTATTATACTGTCTTCTTCAAGTGTGAATTTATATTCAATCTCTCCTAATGCTTCACCGGTTTCCTCTGGTTGAACAAGAATCTCACTTTCTTGCTCTCCGCGTAGAAGTTTTACGTCGCTGTTTCCGATAATGCGCAGAAAGAAATCACTGCCTGCAGGAACGGTCAGGCTTTTGATGTTCTGTTCGGACTGCTCAAGCGATAAATAGATTGGTGACTTGCGAGTATAAGCGGGTGGATTAATCCATGCGTCCATTCGGGTTAGTAATTCTATGGTGCTTTCCTGTTTTATATAGCTGTCTGAAAGCTTTCCACCTACATTTGAAAATGAAAAGAAAAAGGCGGCAAAAGCCATGACAGGCAAGATTGACCGTATTGCAAAGGGATCGAACCTGTTTGCCTTGGGTGAGGGACTGCCAGAAGTCATGTTTTGTAATTGACCTGACATACGGGTTTTGTGTTCACGCCAAAGAATTTCCGCAAAGCCGTCTCGTTCGCCCATTGCGATCTCATCGCTTTGTGCCGTGATTGGCCTGTGTGCCAGATCAGACCTGACTTCTATGCGGCGTGTGATTTCTTCTGGCACAGGTGTTTTAAAATTACGCAAAGGCCACAGGGCTATAATAAAGGCCAGTCCAAATACAACTCTTGTCGCCCATAATAATATTTGAGAGTTGCCTGTGTCTATCAACCGCCAGCCGCCTGCCCAAGAGAAAATCAGATAAACACAACCCACCATGAAGATTGGAACAAGCAGCGGCCATAGTTTTTCCCACGCCAAAACCAGCCATGTGCTGATGCGAATGGGAGAAAATCCAGTGACTTTTCTTTTCAATATTCTCAGAGCCTTGGCCTTAAAGAGTTTCTGCTAAATCATAATCTAGCACAGATCACGTCTATTTCGAGGCCATTTCGTTGAAGATTGCGAATTTGTGATAAATGTGACCTTTAAAGCCAGTCAGGCAATTTATCCATGGCAATCAAGTCTTCGATTTCAATACGGGGGCGGATAACATGAAATTTATCATCCTTTACCAATACTTCAGGAACAAGGGCACGGGTGTTGTATGTGCCCGCCTGAACAGCTCCATAAGCACCTGCTGAGCCAATTGCAAAAAGGTCCCCTGCTTTCATGGCAGGTAAGTGACGGTCTTTTGCAATAAAATCGCCTGTTTCACAAACCGGACCTACCAAATCGCCCTTAATGGGTGGTTTTGACAGGATTGCCTCTTCAATGGGTCTGATTTCATGCCAGGCATCATAAAGCGTTGGACGAATAAGATCGTTCATTGCTGTATCTGCAATAATGAATGTTTTTTCATCTGATGGTTTAATGTAAATTACCTCACCCACCAGAATGCCTGCATTACCTGCAATCATGCGGCCTGGTTCAAACGCTACATCACAATCCAGTTCCTTGACGTGTTTTTTGACAATCTGCGCATAGGCTTCCGGTTCAGGTGGTGGTGAGTTATCGTTTTTGTATGGGATGCCAAGCCCGCCGCCAACATCAACATGATCAATGTCATGTCCTTCTGCACGCAATTTACTGATAAGTTCTCTTAGTCGTGCAAAAGCTTTGTCAAAAGGGTCGAGTTTTTCAATTTGACTGCCAATGTGCATATCAATCCCGCTAACCTTCAAACCTGGTAGCGATGCTGCAAGGGCATAGACTTTCATTGCATCCTCGCGGGGAATGCCAAATTTATCGCCGGCTTTTCCTGTAGAAATCTTGGCATGTGTTTCAGCATCCACATCCGGGTTAATGCGTAGTGACACAGGTGCCGTCATGCCCATTTCGCTTGCACATGCAGATAGTTGATGCAGTTCAGGAATGGATTCCACGTTAAAACAGAAAATACCTGCTTCAAGGGCTGCAAACATTTCGGATTTGGTTTTTCCTACGCCCGAGAACATGATTTTTTCTGGTGAAATGCCTGCTGCCAGTGCGCGTTTTAACTCACCTTGAGAAACCACGTCTGCCCCACAACCCAATTTGGCGAGTGTTGTTAAAACTGCCTGATTGGAATTTGCCTTCATTGCGTAACAGATCTTTGCGTTGATGTCTGAAAAGGCATCGGCAAAGACGTTATAATGGCGTGTTAGTGTTGCGGTTGAATAGCAATAAAATGGTGTACCAACTGCCTTTGCAATTTTGGGAATAGAAACGTTTTCAGCGTGTAAAATGCCATCAATATAATGGAAGTGGTTCATGAGGCTGCCTATAATTTAAGAAAATTCGAAGAGATAATGGTTTAGAGAAGCCCATCGAGGATGAACGGTTTATCCTCTTTTTCTTCTACAGGTTTTTCCGGCTCGGATTGTGCCGTTTCCTCTATGCTTTTGGCTTGAATCGAACTAGGTGCTTCTAAATTGCCGCGACGACCACAGCTAGATACCGCCATTACTACAGCTAGTAATAGCGCAATATGAAAAGCAGATTTGTTAAGGTTCGACACCATTTTCATATCCTAAAAAATTCTAGCCCCATATTCGACAGAAGCTGCCTAATGTCAAATGTTCTTGAGGCGATTTTGCCAATATTCTATTTGTTTGCGAACATTTTCAGGTGCCGTGCCGCCAAAGCTTGTGCGGCTTGCAACAGAAGCTTCTACGGTTAGAACGCCATAAATTCCATCTGTAATGCTTGCATGGATTTGTTGAAATTGTGCAAGTGTCAGTTCTGCAAGCTCCTTGCCTTCACTCTCGGCAAGTGCAACTGCTGTTCCTGTTACATGGTGGGCATCACGAAATGGAAGTCCTGCCTCACGTACCAGCCAGTCTGCAAGATCCGTTGCAGTTGAATAACCTGAACCTGCTGCCTGCTTCATTGCATTCTTGTTGATGGTCATATCCGAGATCATGCCTGTCATGGCAGCAAGGCAAAGTTCCAGTGTTTCTGCAGCATCAAAAACACCTTCCTTGTCTTCCTGCATGTCTTTTGAATAGGTGAGCGGCAGGCCTTTCATGACTGTGAGTAAGCCAACCAAGGAACCATTGATGCGACCAATTTTGCCGCGTACGAGTTCTGCTGCGTCCGGGTTTTTCTTTTGCGGCATGATGGAAGAGCCTGTTGAGAATTTATCGGATAAAGAGACAAATCCAAATTGCGGCGTTGACCAAATCACAATCTCTTCTGCAAACCTGGATAGATGTGTTCCGCAAATGCTTGCGGCTGATAAAAATTCCAGTGCGAAATCACGATCAGAAACCGTATCAAGTGAGTTTCGTGTTGGCTCCCTAAACTTTAATGCATCCGATGTCATGTGACGGTCAATTTTAAAGCCTGTGCCAGCCAGTGCTGCTGATCCCAATGGGCATTCGTTCATGCGCCTGCGCGCGTCTTTCATGCGGGAATAATCCCGCGCCAGCATTTCAACATAAGCAAGACAATGATGACCAAAAGTTACAGGTTGGGCTGTTTGTAAATGCGTGAAGCCCGGCATTAACGTATCAGCATGTTCTTCTGCCTTAATCAGTAATGCCTCAATCAGTTTGATAATATTGGCTTGTGCTTCTTGTGCCTGGCTTCGCACCC